>NZ_JAUMTJ010000008.1:0-192948 GCF_032654765.1 Bradyrhizobium sp. 33ap4
AGCCATGTCGTTCTGTGAGCCAAGGAGTTGAGTGTTATAGTTGTCTTCCTAAGACCGCTTGGCCTCCGACTTGTTCGGATTTGGCATCAACGGATTCTGGACCAATCCGGCGATCTACGACTATTTCAACCAGAACCACGGCTGGGTGCTCGACAATTATCACAACGGCTATATCGCCATTCTCGTCGAGACCGGATTCCTAGGCTATTTCCTGTTCACGGCGAGCGTGTTCCTGTTTTCCTACAAGGTGCTCTGCCTGATCGCAGGGCGGGCGATCGACCGTCTGCACTGCGCGTTGATCATCGGGTTCGTCTTCCTCAACTGCCAAACCAATTTCACCGAGACGGTCTTCCTTCGCTCGACGATGTTCACGTCGGTGCTGCTGATCGCCTTCTTCCTCGCCATTTGCCGGCCGGTGCCGTCATCGCGCGTAGAGCCGCGCGAGTTGGAGCAGCCATGACCGCGTTCCGATTGCTTCTGCAAAGAGCCTTCGTCATGCTGGCGGCGGCACTTGCTCTCCCGCTGATCGCGCCGGCGAACGCTGCGGGGCAGGGGGCATCGCCGGTCGCCGCGGCATTGGGGCGCGGCATCAATATTCTCGGCTATGACGGCATCTGGGAAGGCTACCGGAACGCGCCGTTCCGCCTGGAAAACCTCGCCGCGATTCGCAGGGCTGGCTTTTCCCATGTCCGGATCAACTTCTTCGGCTTCAGGCATATGGAGTCCGGCAACATCCTCGATGATGCCGTCCTGCGGCGCCTCGATGCCGTGATCGAGCAGGTGCTGGCAAACAGGCTGGTTCCGATCCTCGATGAGCACGACACCGATCTCTGCCAGCGCGACGTGGCGGAATGCGGCGTGAAGCTCAAGGCATTCTGGCGCCAGATCGCATCGCGCTATGCGGGGAAATACCCGGCGCTGGTGTTCGAGATACTGAACGAGCCCGGCGGCAACATGACCTCGGCCGAATGGAATGCGCTGCTCGGCGATTGCCTTGCCATCATCCGGGATACCAACCCGAAGCGCAATGTCGTGGTCGCGATCCTGAACATCGAGGAGCTGCCGATCGATCAGCTGGTGCTGCCGGCCGGCGACCGAAACCTCATCGTCACATTCCACTATTACCTGCCGCTGCAATTCACCCATCAGGGCGCGCCGTGGTCGCCGACCTTCTCGAAGATCGGTCCGTTGCGCTGGGGCTCTGCGGAAGACGAAGCCAGGGCCTCGGCCGATTTCGACAAGATCCGCTCCTGGTCCGAGAAGGAACAGCGCCCGATCTATCTTGGCGAGTTCGGTGTCTATGAACGTGCGCCCGCGGAGAGCCGCGCGACGTATCTGTCGTTCATGGCGCGACACGCGGAACGCAATGGCTGGGCGTGGGCGTACTGGCAGTTCGACCACGATTTTGCGGCATTCGACGGCGCCCGGCAACGCTGGAAGGCGGACATCCTCCGCGCGATCATCCCTCCGGGCCGCTAAGCCGTTCGATTGGACGCAGCGTTCGATTCAGGATTGGCCGGCGGCCTTGACGACGCGATTGTCCCGCGCAACGAGCACGCCACCCTTGTAGACTGAACGCCCGGACGGCCGCGCCACCACGGCCTCCTGGATATGCACGGCGTTCAAGGTTACGAAATCGGCCTTGGCGCCCACATGCAGGCCGTAGTCCTCGAGCCTGAGCGCCTTGGCGCCGGCCACGGTGATCATGTCGAACGCGATCGCGAGCTCCTCATCGGTGTAGAAGCCCGAGCGGTATCCGATCATCATGGCACGGCCCAGCATGTCGCCGTCGCCATAGGGCCACCAGGAGTCGCGGATGTTGTCGTTGCCGCTGAACACCGTGACGCCGGCTTTCCGCAACAGCGCGACCGGCGGGAACGGCCGGCTGCCCGGGGCATTCGTCATGATCGCCACGCCCGAACGCGCCAGACTGTCGGCGGTCTTCTTCAGCGCATCGGCAGGAATGTCGCCGAGCCCGTAAGCGTGGCTGACGGTGACGCGGCCCGCCATGCCGAGCGCGCGCGTTCGCGCCGCGATCTGCTCGACCTCGAAGGCACCGAGCATGCCGCCGTCATGAAGATGGATATCGACATCGACGCCGTGCTTTTGCGCAACGCCGAACACGACGTCGAGATGGCCCTCGACATCCCGGTCGAAGCTTGCGGGATCGAGCCCGCCGACGGCGTTGGCGCCGAGCTTGACGGCCTCGTCGAGCAGTTGCGGCGTGCGGGGGCTGGTGAGGATCCCGTTCTGCGGGAACGCCACGAGCTGGATATCGATCAAGTCGCTGTATTCCTCGCGAACCCCGAGGATGGTCTCCAGCGACTTCAGTCCCACTGAGCCGTCGACCATGACGTGGCTGCGCATCTGCGTCGTGCCATGGCCGATGCAGAGGTCGAGCTGGTTCCGCGCGCGCACGTCCATCGGCGCGGCGGCGGCAAGGTTCTTGGCCTGAAACGCCACCCGCTCATGGACGTCGAATCCGTCGGTGCAGGGACGGTGTGGCCGCCAGGTATCGCCGTAAAAACTGGTGTCGAGATGGATGTGGCCTTCGACGAAGCCGGGCACGACCAGCGCATTGCCGAGATCGACGATCTCGACCCCGCTGGGGCGTTCGCCCTTCGCCTCAATCGCAACGATGCGGCCGCCACGAACCAGCATATCGCGGCTGGCGCCGTCACCGAACCTGGCATTGATGAAGAGTTTGTCGGCTGGCATCGGATCTGTTCCTCTTGTCGCTTGCGTCGCATGCAGATCGCGCGGCTCTCCATGCCTTGCCTAACATGGTCGGAGGAATAATACTCCGCTCGCATAAGCAGACAAGGAACCGAGAGCGTTGCCGGAGATTGCAAGCGGGGAACAGTTCGATGTCAAGCGCGCAGCCCTTGCCGCGACCATCGGCAACATGCTGGAGTTCTACGACTTCATCACGTACAGCTTCTTTGCGACCGAGATCGGCCGCACCTTCTTTCCCGCGCACAGCGAATACGGCAGCCTCATGCTGTCGCTTGCGACCTTCGGCGCCGGTTTCCTGACGCGGCCGATCGGCGGCATCGTGCTCGGCGTCTTCTCCGACCGGGTCGGACGGCGGCCGGCGATGCTGCTGAGTTTCGCGCTGATGGGCGGCGCGATCCTGACCATCGCGCTGACGCCGTCCTATGCCGCGATCGGCATTGTGGCGCCGATCATCGTGATCCTGGCGCGGATGGTGCAAGGATTTGCGCTGGGCGGCGAGGTCGGGCCGACCACGGCCTATCTGATCGAGATCGCTGCACCGAGGAACCGCGGCCTCGTGGTCGCCTGGCAGCCTGCCAGCCAGGAGATCGCGGCGACGGTGGGCGCGCTTGTCGGTGTCATCCTGAGCAGCGCGATGGCGCCCGACATGCTGCAGGCCTATGGATGGCGCATCGCGTTCCTGCTAGGCGCCGTCTGCCTGCCGTTCGGCATCTGGATGCGCCGCACGCTGCCGGAAACCGTCTCGCACGGCGAGCACGTCGCCGGGCAGATCGAACGCTCGAGCCATGTGGCGCTGGCGCGGCGGCATCTTCGCGTCATCGTGCTGGCGGTGATGATCCTGGCCAGCGGCACGATCTCGACTTATGTGACGCAATACATGACGACCTACGCCAAGAATACGCTGCATGTGTCGCCGTCTCTGGCGTTCACGGTATCGCTGGTCAGCAACGGACTGCAGATCATCGGCGCGGTGCTGGGCGGCTGGCTTGCCGACCGGCTCGGGCGCAAGCCGATCATGATCTGGCCGCAGCTGGTCGTGCTGGTGCTGACCTATCCGGCCTTCCTGTGGATCGTCCAGGACCCCGGCGCGTGGTCGCTGCTGTTCGGCTTCGGCATCCTGTCGTTCATCGGATCGCTGCCGTTCACCGCGTTCTATGCCGCCTTCACCGAAGCGCTGCCGCAGAGCATTCGCGGCGGCGTGTTCGCCACGATCTACGCGGTCGCCATCGCGACGTTCGGCGGCACCGCGCAACTCGTGGTCACGTGGCTGCTGCACGTGTCAGGCGATCCGCTGGCGCCGTCCTGGTATCTTCTGCTCGCGGCGGCGGTCGGCATCGTGGCCATGAGCCTGATGCCCGAGACCGCCCCGGTGAAGGTCGGCGAGAAATAACGCCGGCAGACGCGCTCAATCCATGTCGCGAAAGGCGTGGCCGTTGGCCTCGATTTCCTTCACGAGCTGCGGCGGCAGATTGGCCTGCGCCGAGGTGCCGTCGAACACCCAGTCCTTGGCGTCGGCAAGGTCGGGAAGGCCGGCGCCCTTGCGGACGTAGAGACCGACCGATGCCTTCTTCGGATTGATGTAGAGATCGTAGTCCATTGCGCGCCTCCTCTCCGTTTCACGTTTGGCGGAAGCTCCGGCAACGGCCGGAGACTTCCCGGATAGGTCAACGCCGGCAAGACTAGGCGGGTTTCTTCGCCTCCGGCGCAAGCACCACCGACGCTTCGCTCGTCAGCATCAGGAAGGTGATGGTCTCCTGGAAATACAGCTGAACCGATTTCGCCGAGTGGCTGAGATAGCCGATCGAAAGATCCTGGCCGATCGAGAGCTGGAAATCGCCGCCGCGGGTGGTCAGCAGGACGCCACCCTCGATCGCGGGCGCCCAGATGATCTTGCCGTCGATCAGGCGCTGGATGTGCTGCAGCACCGGATAGCCGTCGTCGGTCGCCCCGCCGATGGCGGTATAGGGCTCGGTGCCGAGCAGCAGCGTATAGGGACCGTTGACGCCGGCAAGCCGCAACTGGCTGACCGCCTGCGCGACCACGGCGGGATAGTTCTTGACGCTCGGCGGCAGCGTCAGCACCGGGTTGCTGGTGCCCTGACGGATACCTTCGATGCCGGCGGCCGCGTAGCCGTCGAACACCGTGCGATCCTCGGCGAAGGCAATCTTGCGCGCCGCTTCCTTGAGCGGATCCCAGTCGGAATCATTCGCGCCGCGCTCGACATCGTCGATCGCCTGGCGCGAGAGCTCGAACGGCACGCGCAGTTCGACCAGCGCGCGAACGTCGCGTTGCGTCGCCTCGACCCCGTCGCCGGGCGCCGCAATCTTCTTGAGATGACCGGTGCCGACCGCGGAGAAATCCGTTCCCTTCGGACCGTCGACGTCGACGACACGGCGCGCCGCCAGATGGCGCTTCAACGTGCGCGAGGCCTCCTCTTCGATCTGGGCCCATGCCGCGTCCGAGATAGGGGCGAGTCCCCGATGAAGATTATTCATGTCCAGCCTCTCCTTTCAGTGAGCCGATCCCGAGCGAGCCGTCGGACGGCGGTATTCCTGGTGCAGGTGTGTCGCGAGCCCCGGCGTCATCCGGAGACGGCTCGGCGGGCGAAGGTGCCGGCGCCTCGCTCGCGACATCCTCCAGGAAGGTCGCCGACGGGACGAAGAACAGCATGCCGGTGACGGCGCGGCTGAAGTCGAGCAGGCGGTCGTAATTGCCCGGCGGCTTGCCGACGAACATGTTCTCGAGCATCTGCTCGATCCGCTGCGGGGACTTGGCATAGCCGATGAAATAGGTGCCGAACTCGCCCTCGCTGATATTGCCGAACGGCATGTTGTCGCGGACGATATCGAGCTCCTCGCCATTCTCGACGATCGTGGTCAGCGCGTTATGCGCGTAGCTCGGCTTCACCGCATCGTCGAGCTCGATGTCGGACAGCTTGGTTCGGCCGATGATCTTTTCCTGCATCTCGACCGGCAGCTCGTTCCACTTCTTCAGATCGTGCAGGTATTTTTGCACGATCACATAGCTGCCGCCGGCGAACGCCGCGTCCTCGTCGCCGATGATGGTGGCGTCGGCGGCCGCCTGGTCCTCCGGATTCTCCGTGCCGTCGACGAAGCCGAGCAGGTCGCGTTCGTCGAAATATTTGAAGCCGTGCACCTCGTCGGAGGTCGCAACCGCATCGCCGAGCCGCGTCATGATCTGGGTCGCCAGCTCGAAGCACAGGTCCATCGGCACGGCGCGGATGTGAAACAGCAGGTCGCCCGGCGTTGCGACGGCGTGGTGGACGCCGTCGATCTCGCGGAACGGATGCAGGCCTTTCGGCTTCGGCGCGCCGAACAGCCGGTCCCATGCGTCGGAGCCGATGCCCATGACGCATGACAGCCGGCCCTCGAGATCGCGGAAGCCCACCGCACGCAGCAGCGCGCCCAGATCGGCGCACAGCGACCGCACCACCGCGTCATATTCCGGATTGGGCTTGATCGTGACCGCAAGGAAGATGGCCGCGCGCGTCAGCTTCGCAGCGACCGGTTGCGGAACGGCTGATGGCACGCATGTCTCCTTGACTAAACGGCACTTCCACGAGGACAAAAGGCAGGCGCTGGACGCCGGATCGGCGTCCAGACAGGGTCAGAGGAGCATGCCGCTGGAACCTTTACAAGGGCTCGAATGGCTTACGCTCTTGCAGAGGTGCCTGTCTCAATCGACGGGCTTGCCGGACTTCTCTTCCTCGAGGGTCACCGCGATCGCGGCGTTGGCCGAGAGCCGAACCTTGGAGCCTTCGACACCCGCCACGAAGCCGAGCTCGATGAAGTGGTGATGGCCCTTGTGGAAGCCGTCGCTCTCGCTCTTCTTGAGCTTGATGCGGTTGCCCTCGACGTGATCGACGGTGCCGACATGCACGCCATCGGCGCCGATGACCTCCATGTTGTCCTTGATCTTGTGCTGCGTCATGGCGCTCTCCTGGTTGCAGGTCAGCTTGTATATTCGGCTTGCATATGATGCCGGCAGACGACGCGGCGATGACAGCGCGTCGTTGGCGATCCGGCCTGTCTCACACCGGTTCGAATTCGTCCGCCGCCGCGTTCTCCGGCTTCTTGCCGTTGAAGGTGAGGCCGGCCTTGGTGGCCGAGAGTTTTACCTCTGAGCCGTCGCGCACATCGCCGGAAAGGATCATCTCCGCCAGCGGATCCTGCACGCTGCGCTGGATCACCCGCTTCAGCGGGCGGGCGCCGTAAGCCGGATCCCAACCCTTCTCGGCGAGCCAGTCCCGCGCCTTCGGGTCGAGCTCCAGCTCGATCTTGCGATCCTCGAGCAGCTTGCGCAGCCGCGAGAACTGGATCTCGACGATGCGGCCCATGTCGCTCTTCTGCAGCCGGTGAAACAGGATGATCTCGTCGATCCGGTTGAGGAATTCGGGCCGGAAGTGCGCCCGTACCATGTTCATCACCTGCTCGCGCACCGCGCTCGTGCTCTGGCCTTCCGGCTGGTTGACCAGATACTCGGCGCCGATGTTCGAGGTCATGATGATCAGCGTGTTGCGGAAATCGACGGTGCGGCCCTGGCCGTCGGTGAGACGGCCGTCGTCGAGCACCTGCAGCAGTACGTTGAAGACGTCGGGATGCGCCTTCTCGATCTCGTCGAACAGCACCACCTGATAAGGCCGCCGCCGCACCGCTTCGGTCAGGGCACCGCCCTCGTCATAGCCGACATAACCGGGAGGCGCGCCGATCAGCCGCGAGACCGAATGCTTTTCCATGTATTCGGACATGTCGAGGCGGATCATCGCGGTCTCGTCATCGAACAGATATTCGGCAAGCGCTTTCGCAAGCTCGGTCTTGCCGACGCCGGTGGGACCTAAGAACATGAACGAGCCGATCGGCCGGTTGGGGTCCTGCAGGCCGGCGCGGGCGCGGCGCACCGCGGTCGACACCGCGCGGACCGCCTCGGCCTGGCCGACGACGCGCTTGCCGAGCATCTCCTCCATGCGCAGCAGCTTGTCCTTCTCGCCTTCCAGCATCTTGTCGACCGGCACGCCGGTCCAGCGCGACACCACCTGCGCGATGTTGTCGGCGGTCACGGTCTCGCTGGCGGACGAGGTCTCGCTGGCTTCGACCGCCGCGAGCTTCTTCTCGAGCTCGGGAATCCGGCCATAGGCCAGCTCACCGGCCTTCTGGAATTCTCCCTTGCGCTGCGCATTGGCAAGCTCGGTACGCAACTGCTCGAGTTCGCCCTTCATCTTCTGCGCATCGGAGAGCTTGCTCTTTTCCGACCGCCATTTCGAAGTCATGTCCGCCGATTTCTTTTCCAGGTCGGTGAGATCCTTCTCGAGCGTCTGCAGGCGGCTCTTGGAGCCGAGATCGGTCTCCTTCTTCAGCGCCTCCTGCTCGATCTTCAGCCGGATGATCTCGCGGTCGAGCGAGTCGAGTTCTTCCGGCTTGGAATCGACCTGCATCTTCAGCCGGGCGGCCGCTTCGTCCATCAGGTCGATGGCCTTGTCGGGCAGGAAGCGGTCGGTGATGTAGCGGTTCGACAGCGTCGCGGCTGCAACCAGCGCCGAATCCGCGATGCGCACGCCGTGATGTTGCTCGTATTTGTCCTTCAAGCCGCGCAGGATCGAGATGGTGTCCTCGACCGTCGGCTCGGAGACGAACACCGGCTGGAAGCGCCGCGCCAGCGCTGCATCCTTCTCGACATGCTTGCGGTATTCGTCGAGCGTGGTGGCGCCGATGCAATGCAGCTCGCCGCGAGCGAGCGCGGGCTTCAACAGGTTGGATGCGTCCATCGCGCCGTCGCCCTTGCCGGCGCCGATCAGCGTGTGCATCTCGTCGATGAACAGGATGATGCCGCCCTCGGCCGAGGTCACTTCCTGCAGCACTGCCTTGAGCCGTTCCTCGAACTCGCCGCGATACTTTGCGCCGGCGATCAGCGCGCCGAGATCGAGCGCGAGCAGCGCCTTGTCCTGCAGGCTTTCCGGCACGTCGCCGTTGACGATGCGCAGCGCGAGGCCCTCGACGATCGCGGTCTTGCCGACACCGGGCTCGCCGATCAGCACAGGATTGTTCTTGGTCCGCCGCGACAGCACCTGGATGGTGCGGCGGATCTCCTCGTCGCGGCCGATCACCGGGTCGAGCTTGCCGTCGCGCGCGGCCTGGGTGAGGTCGCGGGCGTATTTCTTCAGCGCGTCATAGGCGTTCTCGGCCGATGCGCTGTGGGCGGTGCGGCCCTTGCGCAGCGCGTTGATGGCCGCATTCAGGTTCTGCGGATTGACACCGCCCTTGGCGAGCAGTTTGCCGGCCTCGCTGTCCTTGTCGGCTGCGAGCGCCTGCAGCAGGCGCTCGACGGAGACGAAACTGTCGCCGGCCTTGTCGGCGGCCTGTTCCGCCGCCGCGAAGGCGCGCGCGGTCTCGGGCGCCAGATAGATCTGTCCGGAGCCGGCGCCGCTGACCTTCGGTATCTTCGCCAGCGCGTCTTCGGTCGCCTTGAGGATCGCGCGCGAATTGCCGCCGGCGCGGTCGATCAGGCCGGCCGCGAGGCCCTCATTGTCGTCGAGCAGCACCTTCAGGATGTGCAGCGTCGAGAACTGCTGATGCCCCTCGCGCATCGCGAGCGATTGCGCCGACTGAATGAAACCGCGAACGCGATCGGTATATTTTTCTATGTTCATCGTGGCACCTCAAGGCAACGCAGGCTCGTCGAGATCCATTATGCCACGCAGTTCCGTCGGCGACAGATGGCGGAACGATGACATCCATCATGCAACAGCCCCGTGCAATTGCGCCGGCGGAAAACCGCGGGCCAAAGGCTGCCGCATCTCGCATCGTGTGGTCCTTTCAGGGGAGTGTCAATCGCGCAGCGCGCTCGCTGGGATGCTTCGGTTAAGCCGTTGTGAGGGCTGATGTTCGTCGCTGGCACTCATCCGGGGGCACTGCTACGGCCGCGCGGGCAAGCCGGGTGCACGCGTCGCGCTGATTGCGGTTCGATGGATCGGCGGGCTCGCGAAGCGAGTGCTGGATGAGCATGGATCGCCGTGATCGTACAAAGGCCAAAGGCATGATCGGGACACGCTATCGGAATCGATCACGTCGCGTTTCGCGTAGCTCGCCCGATGATGCAGAGAAGCAACGCGCGATGTTCCACTGCATCGCGCAACGTTGCATCACGGCGCGCTCTGAACCGACCATGAATAGCCGGATGAGCGCGTTTCCGTTTGCGTCGATGCGTTTCAGCCTGGTGT
Source organism: Bradyrhizobium sp. 33ap4 (assembly GCF_032654765.1). Classification (NCBI taxonomy): domain Bacteria; kingdom Pseudomonadati; phylum Pseudomonadota; class Alphaproteobacteria; order Hyphomicrobiales; family Nitrobacteraceae; genus Bradyrhizobium; species Bradyrhizobium sp. 33ap4. The sequence continues at coordinate 9,971 of NZ_JAUMTJ010000008.1, forward strand.
AAGGTCAAGGCGCTAGCGATGAAGTGTGTCGGTGCATTGCCGATGCACGGAACCTTTGTTCCGTCTCACGTTGAACGTGCTCATCGAAGAGGCTCCCAATGACAACTCGTCTCCTTTCGACCGCGTCGTGTGCAGCGATTGCCACGGCGCTGTTCTATGCGACCGCGGTGCCCGCAATCGCGCAGGATGCGGCATGCGCGCCGGTCTCTGCCGTCGAGACCGCGCCGCCGCCGTTGCCGACCTACGATCAGCCGCCGGTGCCTGGTCCCGGCTATATGTGGTCGCCGGGCAACTGGTCGTGGGATGAGGATCGCGGCGATTACTACTGGGTGCCGGGCACCTGGGTGCAGCCGCCGCGGGTCGGGCTGCTGTGGACACCTGGTTATTGGGGCGCGTTCGGCGGCGGCTTCATCTTCCATCAGGGCTACTGGGGTGATCGCGTCGGCTTCTACGGTGGCATCAATTACGGCTTCGGCTACGGCGGGTCGGGCTATGAAGGCGGCCGCTGGGATCACGGCAACTTCTTCTACAATCGGACCGTGAACAATCTGCAGGGTGCGCGGATCACCAACGTCTACGAGAAGAACGTCACGATCAATCAGACCACCGTCAACAACGTCAGCTACAATGGCGGCCGCGGCGGCATCGAGGTGCGGCCGACGCCGGCCGAGCGCGCGGTCGCCAAGGAGCAGCACTTCGCGGCGACGCCGTTGCAACGCAAGCAGGTCGAGACCGCAAGCCAGGATCCGAGCCTGTTCAAGCGGACCAACAATGGCGTGCCCGCAGTCGCCGCAACGGCGCGTCCTGGCGAATTGAAGGGACCGGGCGTGGTTCGCGCGCGGCCGCTCGGCGAGGCGGTGCCTGCCAACGCCGCACGGCCGGCGGCCGGGGAGCCGGGGCACCCGGGAGCCGCACCCGCACCCGCAGCAGCACCGGCTGCCTCCCATGCGCTCTCGGTCCCGGGAAAGGAGCTTCCGGCGGCGCATCCGCCCGCCGAGGCGAACAAGCCCGCGGCGGAGGAGAAGCGCGCGGCACCTGCTCCCGAGACCAAGGCCGAGCCGCATCCTGCCGCGCCGGCGCCTGCCGGATCCCACGCGCTTCCGGTTCCCGAGAAGGGCGTTGCGGCGCATCCGCCCGCCGAAGCGAACAGGCCCACGGTCGAAGAGAAGCGCGCGGCGCCTGCCGCCGAGCCGAAGCTTGAGCCGCATCCTGCAGAAGCGACGCGGCCTGCCGTGCAGGAGAAGCGGCCCGAAGAGGTGCGCAAGGAAGAGCCGCGTCCCGAGCCTGCCGCGAAGCCCGTCGCGCGGCCCGAGCCAGCGAGGCCCGAAGCGCGACCGGAGCCAGCAGCGAAGCCGCAAGCGCACCCGGAGACGATGGCGCGCCCTGAGCCGCATCCGCAGCCGCAGGCCGCCCATCCCCAGCCGGCGGCACGGCCGGAGCCGCACGCCGCTCCGCACGCCGCTCCGCATGCTGCGCCTGCGGCAGGTCATCCCGCAGAGGAGAAGCGGCAGGAGCAACACTAAGGCACGTCCGCGCTCCGCTGGCTCGTTCCGGCGGAGCGCGGTATTGTTCCGCCTGTGCAAGCGATCATCACGGGAGGTTGGTCATGGCACAGAGTCATGGCGGCGATGGACAGCTCGACGATGGCAAGCCGCGTTTGAGCGAGGACGATATGCAGCGCGCCCTGCTCGGTCCGCGGGGCGTGCCAGGCAAGGCGGATACCGCCAAGATGACGCCGCAGCAGCAAAAGAACATGCCCACTTATCTGGACCCCGGACATACATCCTAACTTGTCATGTCACGTGAGCGCATGCTGCGTCGGCCGCTTCCGGGCGGCGCGCCTGCGCACTTGCAAATCGCCTGCTTTTGCGCCCTCATGATTGCAGGTGCACTCACGGTGTTGCGGAGCAGGTTGTGAGAAATCCGTACGAGGTTCTTGGCGTTGCCCCGACGGCGTCTGCGGCCGATATCCAGAAGGCCTATCGCAAGCTGGCGAAGAAGCTGCACCCGGACCTCAATCCGGGTGACAAGGCGGCCGAAGACAAATTCAAGGAAGTCGCTGCTGCGAACGATCTGCTCTCGGATGCCGAGAAGCGCAAGCGCTTCGATGCCGGCGAGATCGATGCTGATGGCGTCGAGCGGCCGCAGCATCGCTACTACAGGGATTTCGCCACCGCGGATGCGGGGCATCCCTATGCCGACAGTTCCGGCTATGCCGACTACATGGACCAGGACGACGCCTTCGCCGAATTGCTCCGGCGCAGCGAGCAGGCGCGCGCCAACCGGCGCGGCCGCGATTTGCATTACGCTCTCGCGATCGACTTCGCGGAATCGATCACCGGTGCGAGCAAGCGGCTGACGCTTCCCGACGGCGGTACGCTCGATGTGACGATCCCACCGGGGCTCGTCGATGGCCAGATCATTCGTCTGCGCGGCAAGGGCATGCCCGGCAGCGGCAAGGGCGGTCCCGGCGATGCGCTGATCGAGGTGGAAGTTCGCCCCGACCCGCGCTTCACCCGCGAGGGTGACGACATTACGCTGGAACTGCCGATCTCGCTGTCCGAGGCGGTGCTCGGCGGAAAAGTCCGCGTTCCGACGCCGACCGGTGCCGTGACCATGACGATTCCGAAGGGATCGAACACCGGCACGACCATGCGGTTGCGCGGCAAGGGTGCGCCCCGCGTCGGCGGAGGCCATGGCGACGAGCTCGTCAAGCTCAAGGTGGTCCTGCCCAAGGGACCCGATCCCGAGCTCGAGGCGTTTGTGTCGAACTGGGATCGAAAGGCATTCGATCCGCGCGAGGATGGTTCATCATGAACAAGCAGCAGTTCCTCATCGATGCGGGTCTGGAGGTGCAGACCCTGGAGTTCTGGATCGAGCAGCAATGGCTGGTGCCGGACGAGACCGCCAGCGAGATCAGCTTCTCCGACACCGACGTGGCGCGCGCGCATCTGATCCGCGACCTGAAGGGCGACTTCGGCGTCAACGACGAGGGCATCGACGTCATCCTTCATCTGGTCGATCAGCTGCACGGCCTGCGCCGCGCGTTCGAACAATTGCACAAGGACATGGCGTCACCACCGCGCTAGGCGCCTCACTTGCGATGAACCTCAGCCTTGGGACTCAGCCTTGGGATCAGCCTGGGAGACGATCATGACGGACAAGCCGACGCCGCTGGCGCATGGCGAGATCGACGTTCTTATCCTGCAGGCGCTGGTGCGCAAGCTGATCGCGAAAGGCGTGCTGACGCCGGACGACGTCCGGTCGATGCTGTTCGAGGCCGCCAAGAATCTTGACCTGGTCGGCAGCGAACTGACGACGGAAGCCGCCAACATCATCGTGCAGGAGGATCTCGCGCCGGCATTCCTTGGCGGCTAGTGTCCCGAATCCGAAGTTCGCATCATTTGCCGCACCTTCGGGGCGAACTTCGGATTCGATAAGGACACTAGCAAACTTCTGATTCTAGTGTGCTTTATGAATGCGAAGTTCGTGAAAGTGGCTGCCGCGAAGTTGCACGAACTTCGCATTCAGCACACTAGCGCATGATCCGGAAAAGTGGAAGCCGGTTTTCCCTCGCGACAGACGCAAAGCGTTTGCGCGGTGATCACGCTCAAACAAAGAGCTCAAATAATGAGGCTTCAGGTCTGGCCGCCGCGGGTGGAGACCAGTCGGATCCGGGTGACCTGGCCGGCGTTGCCGGCGAGATAGGCTTGTGCGTCACGCACCAGCCGCTCCACGGCGGCCGCGTCATAGCTCGGATGACGGGTGTTCAGATGCAAGTCGGTCTCGATCTGCATGACGTTTGTCGTGTCCGCGGCGCCGATCTCGACCGAGAACGACACCAGCGATACGTGCGGGCTCTTGAAGGCCATCGCTCGATCTCCCTCATCGCGTGACGCGCGGCGCGCATCTGTACGGTGGGTGCAGTCTATCTCAAGCTGCCGAATCCTGCTCGGCCGTTCGCATAGCAGCCGGAGGCGCCCTGTCGAGCTCCTCGATCATGCCGCGGGCGATCTCGCGCTCGCCCATGATCACGATGTCGGCGCCAAGTGCTTTGAGATGATCGACCTCGGCGTCGGAATGTGCACGGGCGATGATCTGGATATCGGCATTCGCGGCGCGCGCCTGTTCGACGATCTGGCCGGCCTCGAAGGCTTCGGGAATGGCGATGACCAGCGATCGCGCGCCGGCCGGATTGGTCGCGCGCAGCACGCTGGCGCGCGCGGCGTTGCCCATCAGCGCTTCGATGCCACGCTCCTTGAGCTTGGCGACCATGTCGTCGGACGCCTCGACCGCGAGAAACGGCGCGCTGCGTTGATGCAGCGCATCGCCGACGATGCTGCCGACCCGGCCGTAGCCGACCAGGATGGTGTGATCCTGCAATTCAGTGACCGGGATTGGTTCAGAAGCTGCGGCAGTTGGCGAGGAGGTCTGCGGCTTCTCGAGCCGCGACGTCAGCCAGTCGACGACCGCGAACACCAGCGGGTTGAGCATGATCGAGAAGATCGCGCCCGCCAGGATCAGGTCGCGGCCGGCCTTCGGCAGCAGATTGAGCGCAACGCCGAGTTCGGCCAGGATGAAGGAGAATTCGCCGATCTGGGCGAGGCTCGCCGAGATCATCAGGGCGGTTGCCATCGGATGACGGAACAGCACGACGATCAGAAGGGCTGCGATCGACTTGCCGACCACGATGACGAACAGCGTCGCGACGAATGGCCAGGGCTCGCGGACCACGCTCATCGGGTCGAACAGCATGCCGACGGAGACGAAGAACAGCACCGCGAACGCATCGCGCAGCGGCAAGGTCTCCTGGGCCGCGCGCTGGCTGAGCGGCGATTCCCGCAGCATCATTCCGGCGAAGAAGGCGCCGAGCGCCAGCGAGACGCCGAACAGCTTGGTCGCGCCGAACGCGATGCAGAGCGCGATCGCGAGCACGGTCAGCCGGAACAGCTCGCGCGAGCCGGTATGCGCGATGTAGTGCAGGACCCACGGGATCAGCCGGCGTCCGACCACCAGCATCAGCGCGATAAACACGGCGATCTTGATCAGCGTCAGCACCAGCACGCCGGTGAGCCCGAGACCGAAACGGGCGGCGAGGGGGTCGGAGGTGAGCGCCGCGCCATCGCCGCCCTGCAAGCTCGCCACCGCCGGGAACAGCACCAGCGCCAGCACCATGGCGAGGTCTTCAACGATCAGCCAGCCGACCGCGATCTTGCCGCGTTCGGTGTCCATCAGGCGGCGCTCCTGCAGCGCGCGCAACAGCACGACGGTACTTGCGACCGACAGCGCGAGGCCGAACACCAGACCCGCGCCGACGGTCCAGCCCATCAAGAGCGCGAGGCCGAGGCCCATCAATGTGGCGACCGCAATCTGCGCAATCGCGCCGGGCACCGCGATCGCCCGCACCGACAACAGATCGTTTAGCGAGAAATGCAGGCCGACGCCGAACATCAGGAGAATGATACCGAGCTCCGCCAGCTCGGTTGCCAGCGCCTGATCGGCAACGAAGCCGGGCGTGAAGGGACCGACGGCCACGCCCGCGAGCAGATAACCGACCAGTGGCGGAACCCGAAAGCGCTGGGCGATGGTTCCGAAGACAAAAGCGAGGCCGAGGCCCGCGACGACGGTCGCGATCAGAGGTGTGTCATGCGGCATTTCGCCTTGTCGCACAGCATCCCTGGCGGTGCACCGCGACCATTTGAGGCGCGGCATTCCGCGCGGAAACCGTGATCTATTGCTCATGGCGTGAGCATATGATCTCATGTCGGGATGGATCCGCGGCTTCCCGAGACTGATCTCGTCATCTTCGACTGCGACGGCGTGCTCGTCGACAGCGAGGAACTGAGCTGCCGCTGTCTTGCCGAGGCGATGGTTCGGGCCGGCATCGGGATGAGCACCGAGCGGGCGCTCGAGCTCTTCCTCGGCCGCAGCACCGCGGCCCTGGTCGACTACTGCCGGGGCGTGGGAAAGCCGTTGCCCGAGACGTTTCTGCCTGACCTTGCGCTGCAGGTCCGTGAGACCTTCCGCTCCCGGCTGAAGCCGATCGCCGGCATCGCGGCGGTGCTCAAGGAATTGCGGCTGCCATATTGTGTCGCCTCATCGAGCGATCTCGAGCGGGTGAAGTTTTCGCTGGAGCTGACCGGCCTCGCTGCCAGCTTCGGGCCGCGGCTCTACACCGCGCAGATGGTCAAGCGCGGCAAGCCGGCCCCGGATCTGTTCTTGCATGCGGCAAGCGCAATGGGCGCCGCGTCGCGCCGCACGCTCGTGATCGAGGACAGCGTCAGCGGTGTGATGGCCGCGAAGGCGGCGGGCATGAAAGTGTGGGGATTTGTCGGCGGCGCCCACTATCGGTTGGCGGATGGCAGTGCTCTGCTGCGGCAAGCGGGGGCGGATCGAATCTTCGCCGCGATGACGGATTTCTGGATGGAAGGCTGACGCAAGACGATGGCTGCGCCCGACAACGAAAAGTCTCGCCTCGACGATGCGGCGCGCGCCGGCTGGCTGTATTTCATCGCGGGCCACACCCAGGATGAGATTGCGAAAATGCTGCAGGTGTCGCGCGCCTCCGCGCAGCGTCTGGTGTCGCTGTGCCTGGCGGAGCGGCTGATCACGTTTCGCCTCGAACACCCCATCGCGGCCTGCATGGAGCTGGCCTCCCGGCTGAAGGCGCGGTTCGATCTGGTGCATTGCGACGTCGTGCCGACCGATCCGGCGGCGCCGCTGTCCAATGCAGGGATCGCCGAGCGCAGCGCCAATCTGCTGGAGACGACGCTGCGCTCGGAGACGCCTGTGATCGTGGCGCTCGGCACCGGCCGCGCGGTGCGCGCCGCGGTCGAGCGGGTCTCGCCGATCGAGCGGCCCGATCACCAGATCGTCTCGCTGGTCGGCAACATCTCCGCCGACGGCTCGGCGAGCTTCTACGACACGGTGGGACGGCTCGCCGACCGCACCGGCGCGCGCCATTACCCGATGCCGCTGCCGTTCCTGATGTCGAGCGAGGACGAGCGCAACCGCATGGTGCGCATCGACCCGATCGCGCGGGTGAGGGCGGTCGCCGCCAAGGCCGATCTGCGGCTGATCGGCATCGGCCAGATGGACCAGAAGGCCCAGGTCCATGTCGACGGCTTCGTCACCCGCGAGGAGCTGCTGGAGATGATGCGGCTCGGCGCGGTCGGCGAGGTGACCGGCTGGGCCTATGACGCCAAGGGCCGCCTGATCAAGGGCGGCACCAACAAGCGGCTGACCAGCATCCCGCCGCAGATCCCCGCGGAAGCGACCACGATCGCCGCGGCGGTCGGCGCCGCCAAGGTGCCCTCGATCAAGGCCGCATTGGCGGGCCGGGTGATCAACGGCCTCATCACCGATGAGGCCACCGCGCGCGCGGTGCTGGATCGTTAGGCGCCACGAGTCGTACTTCACCTCGCCCCGCTTGCGGGGAGAGGTCGGATCGCATCGGAGATGCGATCCGGGTGAGGGGGAGTCTCCGCGCATTCGTCCGCTTCGTATGCGCGGAAAGAGCCCCTCACCCCAACCCTCTCCCCGTAAGAACGGGGCGAGGGAGCGCAGTCCCGCTGTGGCCGCAAATCAAGTTGCCTTCTGGGTCTCAGCGCCCTTCTTCATCTCCGCAAACACCTCCATTCCAGCGTGCAGTGGAACCCGCAAACGCGCGGGACGGCGCTCCCGCGTGCTTGACAAAGTTTGGCGACGGAGTGAACATACGCTCAACACGTGGGCATATGCTCAACGTGACATAAGGGAGGTCACCTTGAAAAACGTCCTTTGCGCCGTTGCGGGCGCGGCTGCTGTTTTGATCTCTGCCCCCTCGATCGCCCAGACCACGCTGACGGTGGCGACCGTCAACAATGGCGACATGATCCGCATGCAGGGGCTCACCAGCGAATTCACCGCGAAGAATCCCGACATCACCGTCAAATGGGTGACGCTCGAGGAGAACGTGCTGCGCCAGCGCGTGACCACCGACATCGCCACCAAGGGCGGCCAGTTCGACGTGCTCACCATCGGCACCTATGAGGTGCCGATCTGGGCCAAGAAGAACTGGCTGGTGCCGCTCGACAAGCTCGGCGCCGATTACGACGTCGGCGACCTCCTGCCCAAGATCAAGGATGCGGTCTCGGTCGACGGCAAGCTCTATGCCGCGCCGTTCTACGGCGAAAGCTCGATGGTGATGTATCGCACCGACCTGTTCGACAAGGCCGGCCTGAAGATGCCGGAGAGCCCGACCTGGGACTTCGTGGTCGACGCCGCCAAGAAGTTGACCGACAAGTCGGGCGGCGTCTATGGCATCTGCCTGCGCGGCAAGGCCGGCTGGGGCGAGAACATGGCGTTCCTGACCGCGATGGCCAATTCCTACGGTGCGCGCTGGTTCGACGAGAAGTGGGAGCCGCAATTCACCTCGCCGGAATGGAAGAAGACGCTGACGACCTATGTCGACCTGATGAAGCAGGCCGGCCCTCCCGGCGCCTCTTCCAACGGCTTCAACGAGAACCTCGCACTGTTCAACGCCGGCAAATGCGCGATGTGGATCGATGCCACCGTGGCGGCGTCGTTCGTCAGCAATCCGAAGGAATCCACGGTCGCCGACAAGGTCGGCTTTGCGCTGGCGCCGAACACCGGGCTCGGCAAGAACGCTAACTGGCTGTGGGCGTGGAGTCTCGCGGTCCCCGCCGGCTCGAAGAAGGTCGAGGCGGCCGAGAAGTTCATCGCCTGGGCGACCAGCAAGGATTACACCAAGCTCGTCGCCGCGAAGGAAGGCTGGGCCAACGTGCCGCCGGGCACGCGCACCTCGCTGTACAAGAACCCCGACTATCTGAAGGTCGCCCCCTTCGCCAAGCTGACCTTGGCCTCGATCGATGCCGCCGATCCGAACAAGCCGACGGTGAAGCCGGTGCCTTACGTCGGCGTGCAGTACGCGGCGATCCCTGAATTCCAGGGTATCGGCACCCAGGTGGGCCAGCAGTTCTCCGCGGCGCTCTCAGGCTCGACCACCGTCGATGCGGCGCTCACCGCTGCCCAGTCCGTGACCGAGCGCGAAATGAAGCGCGCGGGCTACATCAAGTAGAGCACGCCTGAAACAAAGCCGGGGCGCGACAGCCGCCTTGGCCGCCCGACCAGCTTAGACCTCCCGAGCTGGGCCACTTGCGACCATCCTGTCCCGCAGCGGGATGGTCGCTCCTTTCCTTGAGAAGGAGGCGGGGATGGCGACCCAGCAGACCCAACTGCTTGCACGCACGCTGCTCACGCCCGCGGTGGCGCTGCTGTTCATCTGGATGATCGTGCCGCTGGCGCTCACGATCTATTTCGCGACCCTGCATTACAATCTGCTCGATCCCGGCTCTGAATCATTCGTTGGGCTGGAGAATTTCCGCTACTTCCTGACCGATCCGGCCTTCCTCGCCTCGTTGCAGAACACGTTGGTGCTGGTCGGCTCGGTGCTCGCGATCACGATCATCCTCGGCGTGCCGCTGGCGCTGCTGCTCGACCAGCAGGTGGTCGGGCTCTCGATCGTCCGCCTGATGGTGATCGCGCCGTTCTTCGTGATGCCGACGGTGAGCGCGCTGGTCTGGAAGAACCTGTTGATGCATCCGGTGTCGGGCCTGTTCGCCTGGATCGCGCATCTGTTCAGGCTGCCGGCGATCGACTGGTTCAACGACGCGCCGCTGTTTTCGGTGATCCTGATCATCTCCTGGCAATGGCTGCCGTTCGCAACCCTGATCCTGCTCACCGCGCTGCAATCGCTCGACGAGGAGCAGAAGGAGGCGGCCGAGATGGACGGCGCGAGCGCGATCTCGACCTTCATCTACATCACGCTGCCGCATTTGGCGCGCCCGATCACCGTGGTGATCCTGATCGAAACCATCTTCCTGCTCACGGTGTTCGCGGAGATCTTCGTCACCACCGGCGGCGGCCCCGGCCTGCAGACCACCAACATCGCCTTCCTGATCTATTCGCAGGCGCTGATCCAGTACGATGTCGGCAGCGCCTCGGCGGGTGGCCTGGTCGCGGTGGTCCTCGCCAACATCGTCGCCTTCTTCCTCGTTCGTATCGTCGGCCGGAATCTGGAGGCGTAACGTCATGGCGCGGATGGTCACGACACGGCGCAAGGTGATCTCGACGGCGGCGGCCTGGCTGGTCGGCTTCCTGATCTTCTTCCCGATCCTCTGGATGGTGCTGGCGAGCTTCAAGACCGAGCTCGAGGCGTTCGCGATCCCACCCTCGTTCCTGTTCTTTCACTGGACCACCGAGAACTATGCCACGGTGCAGGAGCGCAGCGACTATTTCCACCACGCGCTCAACTCGATCATCATTGCCGGCGGCTCGACCTTGATCGCGATGCTGATCGCGATCCCGGCGGCGTGGTCGATGGCGTTCTCGCCGACCAAGCGGACCAAGGACGTGCTGCTCTGGATGCTGTCTACCAAGATGATGCCGCCGGTCGGCGTGCTGGTGCCGATCTATCTGATCTACCGCACCTTCGGTCTGCTCGACACCCGCTCTGGCCTGATCTTCATCCTGTGCCTCGGCAATCTGCCGATCGTGATCTGGATGCTGTTCACCTATTTCAAGGAGATCCCGAAGGACATCCTCGAGGCGGCGCGAATGGACGGCGCCACGATCGGGCGCGAGCTGATCTATGTGCTGACGCCGATGGCGGTGCCGGGGCTGGCCTCGACGTTGCTGCTCAATCTGATCCTGGCGTGGAACGAGGCGTTCTGGACCCTCAATCTGTCGACGCTCGAGGCGGCGCCGCTCACCGTCTTCATCGCGTCCTATTCCAGCCCGGAAGGATTGTTCTGGGCGAAATTGTCGGCGGCGTCGACGCTCGCGATCGCGCCCATTCTCGTGCTCGGCTGGTTCAGTCAGCGGCAGCTCGTCCGCGGACTGACCTTCGGCGCGGTCAAGTAGCAGAAAGGCTTTTGCCATGGGTCAGATTACGCTGCAGGGTGTGCAAAAATCGTTCGGGCCGGTCCACATCATCAAGGGCGCCGATCTCGACATCGCCGACGGCTCCTTCGTCGTGTTCGTCGGTCCGTCCGGCTGCGGCAAGACCACGCTGCTGCGGCTGATCGCAGGGCTCGAGGATGTCACCGGCGGCGCCATCCTGATCGATGGACGCAACGTGGTCGACGTGCCGCCGGCCAAGCGCGGGCTGTCGATGGTGTTCCAGTCCTACGCGCTCTATCCGCATATGAGCGTGCGCGGCAACATCGCGTTCGGCCTGAAGATGGCCGGGATCGCCAGGGACGAGATCAACCGCAAGGTCGAGGCCGCCGCGGCGACGCTCAACCTGACGCCCTATCTCGACCGCAAGCCGCGCGAGCTCTCCGGCGGCCAGCGCCAGCGCGTCGCGATCGGGCGCGCCATCGTGCGCGAGCCGAAGGCGTTCCTGTTCGACGAGCCGCTGTCCAATCTCGATGCCGCGCTGCGCGTGCAGATGCGGCTCGAGGTGACGCGGTTGCAGAAGCAGCTCGGCACCACGGCGATCTACGTCACGCACGACCAGGTCGAGGCCATGACCATGGCGGACAAGATCGTGGTGCTGAACGGCGGCAAGATCGAGCAATACGGATCGCCGCTCGAGCTCTATGAGAAGCCTGCCAACCTGTTCGTCGCCGGCTTCATCGGCTCGCCGAAGATGAATTTCGTCACCGGTGAGATCGCCAAGCAGCAGGGCGCCGCGACCATCGGGGTACGGCCCGAGCATCTGAAGGTCGAGCGCGACGGGCAGGGCGGCTGGCACGGCACCGTCTCGGTCGCCGAGCATCTCGGCAGCGACACCTTCCTCTATGTCGACGCCGGACCGCTGGGAATGCTGACCGCGCGCTATGTCGGCGAGCTCGACCTGCATCCCGGCGACCGGGTGTCGCTGATCCCGGATCCGGCGCGCATCCACCGTTTCGACGACAGCGGAAAATCGATTCACGCGTAGAGCATGATCCGGACCCGGAGGGCCGCGTTAGTGCAAAGCGTGAAGCGGCTTTCCGAACAGATCATGCTCAAAGAGAAGCTAAGGAAGAAGAAAATGTATCTCGAAAAATTCAGGCTCGGCGGCAAGACCGCCATCATCACCGGCGCGGGTCAGGGCATCGGGCTCGCCTGCGCCGAGGCGCTCGCCGAAGCCGGCGCCAAGGTCATCATCGGCGATCGCGACGCCAAGGTTGCCAATGACGCGCAGGCGGCGCTGAAGGCCAAGGGCTTTGACGCCGACATCGCGCTGATGGACGTGACGGATTCCGGTCGCGTCGCTGCGGTCGCCGACGAACTGGTCGGCAAGTACGGCAAGGTCGACATTCTCGTCAACAATGCAGGCATCGCCCGCAGCGAGACGCCGGCGGAAACCGTGACCGACGAGCACTGGCTCAACGTCATCGACGTCAACCTGAACGGCACCTTCTGGTGCTGCCGCGCCTTCGGCAATCACATGCTGAAGGCGAAGTCCGGCACCATCGTCAATGTCGGCTCGATGTCCGGTTTCATCGTCAACAAGCCGCAGGAACAGTGCTTCTACAACGCTTCCAAGGCCGCGGTGCATCACCTGACCAAATCGCTCGCCGCCGAATGGGGCGCGCGCGGGGTTCGCGTCAACGCCGTGGCGCCGACCTATATCGAGACGCCGCTGAACGCCTTCGTGAAGAACAGCCCCAGAATGTACGACGCCTGGATCGGTGGAACCCCGATGGCGCGGATGGGGCAGGTTGACGAGATCGCCTCCGTGGTGCTGTTCCTGGCGTCCGAGGCGGCGAGCCTGATGACCGGAAGCATCGTTCTGGTCGATGGCGGCTACACTTGCTGGTAGGCTTGCGCCCGGGGATCGTGCTCAACGGAAGATAGAGCGGTCATGCGGCAAGCCTTTATTGGGGTGGACGTCGGCAGCACCAGCGCCCGGGCGGGCGTGTTCGACGAGTCGGGGAAGCTGCTCGGGTCGGCCCGGCATCCGATCCGAGTCTGGCACGAGCCCGGCGATATCGTGGAGCAATCGTCCGATGACATCTGGGCGGCCTGCGTCGCCTCCGTGCGCGGTGCGATGCGGGAGGCTGCGGTTGCCGCCGAACACGTCAAAGGCATCGGCTTCGACGCGACCTGTTCGCTGGTTGTGCTGGATGGGGAAGGCCGGCCGCTCACCGTCAGCCCGTCGGGCGATCCCGTACGCAATGTCGTGGTCTGGATGGACCACCGCGCGATGGACGAAACCGAATTCGTCAACGCGACCGGCGACAAGGTGCTGCGCTATGTCGGCGGCGCCATCTCGCCGGAGATGGAGATCCCGAAGATCCTCTGGCTGAAGCGGCATCTGCCCGCGACCTTCGAGGCCGCCGGGCATTTCTTCGATCTTGCCGACTATCTCTCATTCCGCGCGTCCGGCTCGCTGGGGCGCTCGACCTGCACGGTCACCTGCAAATGGACCTATGTCGCCGGCGAGGGCGGCTGGAGCGAATCCTTTTTCAAGCGGGTCGGGCTCGAGGCGCTCGCGGCCGACCGTTTTGGGCGGATCGGCAGCGAGATCGTGCCGCCCGGCTCGCCGCTCGGTCGCGGGCTGTCCGAGGATGCCGCGCGCGATCTCGGCCTGCTGCCGGGAACCGCGGTCGGTGCCTCCCTGATCGATGCCCATGCCGGCGGCGTCGGCGCGATCGGCGGCCGCGATGGCTCCGGCGCCGAGGTCGATGTCTGCCAACGGCTCGCCTACATCATGGGAACGTCGGCCTGCATCATGGCGACGACGGTCGATCCCTGCTTCGTGCCCGGCGTCTGGGGCCCGTATTTCGAAGGCATGGTGCCGGGCTTCTGGCTGAACGAGGGCGGCCAATCGGCGGCGGGCGCCGCGATCGATCACCTGCTCAAGTCGCATCCGGCGCATGCCGAGGTTGCGCTCGCGGCGAAGACCGACGGCGTCGACGTCATCGAATATCTCGAGAGGCGCATCCTGGCGCGCAGCGGCAATGCCGGTGCTGCGGCGTTGCTCGCGCGCAACGTTCACGTTCTGCCGGAGTTCCTCGGCAACCGTTCGCCCTATGCCGATCCCGGCTCGCGCGCGGTGATCGCGGGGCTCGATCTCGACACCGACGTGTCGGCGCTGGAGCGGCTGTTCATCGCCGGTCTGTGCGGGCTGGCCTATGGCCTTGCCGACGTCATCGACGCCTTGCAGGCGCATGGCCTCAACGGCAAGACCATCGTGATCGGCGGCGGCGCGAGTCGCAGCCCCCTGGTGCGCCAGATCATGGCCGACACGACAGGCTACACGGTGGCACTGCCGCAGACCCAAGAACCCGTCTTGCTCGGCGCCGCGATGCTGGGCGCGGTCGCCAGCGGCGCGCACAACTCGATCAATGCGGCGATGGCCGGCATGTCGGCGCTTGGACGGTTGAGCGAGCCGACCAGGCCGGAGCTCGCCGAGTTCCACCGCAAGAAGCGCGGCGTGCACAAGATGCTGCGAGAGCTTGACCGCGACAGCCGCGAGGCGATGAGGCGGGTGCCCGGCGAAGCGCCGACGTAAGGTTTGCCCCATGCTGCTGAGTTGCGGAGATGCGCTGATCGATTTCCTGCCGTCGAAGACGGCGGACGGACGTGAGGCCTTGACGCCCGCCGTCGGCGGCTCCTGCCTCAACATCGCGATTGGCAGCGCCCGGCTCGATGTTCCCACCGGCTTTGTCGGCGGCATCTCGACCGACATCTTCGGCAGGATGATCGCCGATCATGCCGCGGCGTCCGGCGTCGATCTTCGTCGCGCCACGCGGAGCAATCGCCAGGCCACGCTGGCCTTTGCGCGCGTTACCGGCACCGAGACGCAATACGCCTTCTATGACGCCGACACCGCGTCGCGGAACTGGACCTATCGGCGCGATGCGGTCGCTCTTGACGGCGTCACCTGCGTGCACACCGGCTCGACCACGCTGGTCCATGACAAGGGTGCGGCGGAGACGCTGGCCTTGATCGAGGATGCGCGTCCGAACGTGACGATCTCGCTCGATCCGAACTGCCGACCGAACCTCGTCAAGGACAAGGACGCCTATCGCGCGCGCATGCTGGCGTTCTGCGGCAAGGCCGACATCGTAAAGATGTCCGACGTCGACTTCGCCTATCTGTTCGGTGACGAGGCCCATGCTGCGCGGGCCGAGACGCTGCTGTCGGGCGGCGCATCGCTCGTCGTCATTACGCGCGGCAATGATGGCGCTTGCGCCTGGCATCGCAAGGCAGGACCGATCGCGGCCGAAGCGCCGGTGGTCAACGTCGTCGATACGATCGGCGCCGGGGACAGCTTTCAGGCGGCGCTGCTCGCCGCGTTGCATCGGTTGGACCGGATCGCGCAGCCGCAGTTGCGCGACGTCTCCGCAGCCGAGCTGACCCGTGCGTTGTCCTTTGCCTGCAAATGCGCCGCTTTCACCTGCACGCGGCCCGGCGCCGATCCGCCGCGCAGCCGGGAGTTGCCGGCCGACTATTGGTAAGCCATGCAGGGCCTCAGCCGGCGCGGCCTCCCGCGCGATGCCGTCGCTTGACGCTTAGTCTCATTTTGCGTGCTGCGCCTGCGAAGGCAAATCTGCCCGGCGATGCGTGAAAGCGTCCGAAGCACCCGATATCGCTCGGATTTGATGCCAACCCGCGATCGCTGCATTTCGATCGTGCGAAGTCATGCTGCTTCGGCTTCGCATTGAGCGCATCGGTTGTCTTTGTGAAAGACCGCGCTAACATGGAATCCATCCATCGATACCTGTCTTCGTCCTTTTTTGATCGTCTATTGCAGCGCAACCAGGCCACGCAACGGGTTGCGGGCTCGCCAGGGCGACCGGGCCTCGAAGGGAAGTAGCAGACACGCATCCCTAATATTGCCAAGAAACAACGGGGGAAGATATGTATGTGAGAGGGATTGCGGCATTCGCCGCCGCGCTCGGCGTTGGCCTGTTGTCGGGCGCCGCCATCGCGCAGGAAGTCAAGCAGGAGAAGCAGTCGGTCCTCGGCAACGCCAATGTTTCTCCGGTAACCCAGGAGCAGCTCAACGCCGCCGACAAGAACAGCAGGGATTTCCTGCTCACCAACGGCAACTATGCCCAGACGCGATTCTATCCGGGCAAGCAGATCAGCCGGGACAATGTGAAGGACCTGCACGTCGCATGGATCTTCCAGACCGACGTCAAGGAATCGCTTGAGACATCTCCAATCGTCGTCGATGGCGTGATGTTCGTCACGACGTCGTTCAGCCATGTCTATGCGCTCGACGCCAAGACCGGTCAGCAGCTCTGGCACTACGCCCACAAGATGGGCCCGATCACGGTTTATTGCTGCGGTCCCAACAATCGCGGCGTCCAGGTGCTCGGCGACCGGGTCTATCTGGCGACGCTCGATTCCAAGCTGATGGCGCTGAACGCCAAGACCGGCGAGGTGGTCTGGACCACCAACATCGCCGATCCCGAGCTCGGCTACAGCGAGACGATGGCGCCGACCGTGGTTAAGGACAAGGTGCTGATCGGAACCAATGGCGGCGAATACGGCATCCGCGGCTTCGTGCGCGCCTATGACGCCAAGACCGGCAAGCAGCTCTGGAATTTCCACACCATTCCGGAGAACTCCGTCGGTGTCTGGGCGACCAAGGATGCCACCGGCCGTGACATGCATCGCAATATCCAGGCCGAGAAGGACATGCTCGCCAAGATCGGCGATCCCTATGCCAAGCTCGGTGGCGGCGTGTGGCAGAACCCGTCGGTCGATCTCGCGACCAACCGGATCTACTTCGTCGTCGGCAACCCGTCGCCCGACCTCGACGGGTCGAACCGGCCCGGCGACAACCTCTACACCAATTCGCTGGTCTCGCTCGATCTCGACACCGGCAAGTATGTCTGCCACTTCCAGTACATCGCCCATGACGTCTGGGACCTCGACGCGGTCAGCCCGACGGTGCTGGTCAACGTCAAGGACAAGAGCGGCAAGACGATTCCCGGCGTCATCCATGCCGGCAAGACCGGGCACATCTATGTGCACGATCGCAAGGATTGCAGCCTGATCCGCTTCTCCGAGGCGATGGTGCCGCAGGAGAACATGTGGGTGCTGCCGACCAAGGAAGGCGCGCGCATGCTGCCCGGCGCCAATGGCGGCGTCGAATGGTCGCCGATCGCAACCGATCCGGGACAGGAGCTGGCCTACGCGATCAATCTGCACCAGCCGATGACCTACCACGTCGAAAGCTCGGCCTATCCGAACGGCAAGCTTTGGCTGGGCGGCGCCTTCAAGGTGATCCCGGGCGAGAAGCAGGCAGGCAACATCACCGCGGTGAACTACAACAACGGCAAGATCAAATGGCAGGTCAACACGCCCGAGCCGATGATCGGCGGCATCCTCGCCACCGCCGGCGGCCTGGTCTTCACCGGCGAAGGCAACGGCAAGTTCGCGGCCTACAATTCGTCGAACGGCAAGGAGCTGTGGAGCTTCCGCGCCGGCGCCGGCGTCAACGCGCCGCCGTCGAGCTACATGGTCGGCGGCAAGCAATATATCGTGGTCGGCGCGGGCGGTAACACCCAGCTCGACTACAAGCGTGGCAACAACATCATCGCCTTCACGCTCGACTGAGCCGGGCCTGATGCATCATCACGCGTGCAAACATTGACGGCGAGGCGGGACCGGTTCGGTCCCGCCTCTGTTTTGGTCGGATAAAAGGTCCAGCCACGTCATTGCGAGCGAAGCGAAGCAATCCATTGTGCCGCGTTTGTGGAAGCATGGATTGCTTCGTCGCTCCAGCGCAAAATTGCTTTGCAATTTTGTCGCGAGCTCCTCGCAATGACGGAGGTGGACCGATACTGCGCCTCAGGATCAGCCAATGTTCGGTAAATTGATGATTTGCGGCGTCGCGCTGTTGCTGATGGCAGCGCAGGCGCGCGCAGAGACGATTGAGGAAAAAGTACAGGTCTGCGCCGGCTGCCATGGCGAGAACGGCAAGCCCGTCGACAAGACCATTCCGACGATCTGGGGCCAGCAGGCCGGCTATCTCTACATCCAGCTGCGCGATTTCAAGCGCGGTGATCGCAAGAACGAGATCATGCAGCCGATCGCGGCGCAGTTCGAGCGCGACGATATGCTGGCGATCGCGGAATATTTTTCGCAGAAGCCGTGGCCTGACCTCGGCCAGCCGCGCGCGCCCAAGGACGTGGCGGAGAAGGCGGTCAGCGCCAGCCGCTCGGTCGGTTGCCCGGCTTGCCATCTCGATCGCTTCCAGGGCGACGGCACGGTGCCGCGGCTTGCCGGCATGGGACGGGATTATCTCGCCAAGACCATCGCCGATTTCCGCACCCGTGCGCGCGGCAACAATCCCGGCATGTCCGACCTGATGCTGGCAACGTCGCGCGACGACCTTGCCGCATTGGTGGACTATCTGGCGGGGCTGTGAGCGGCGGGCACTCGTCATGCCCAGGCTTGTCCCGGGCATCCGCGTCTTGGTATCCAGGCAAAAGAAGACGTGGATGGCCGGGACAAGCCCGGCCATGACGTCCGAGCAAGTCGCCTCAACGCGGCGTCAGCTCTTCGCGCAGCACTGAGAGGATGGTGAGATCGGCGGCGTGCTTGCCGGCCTTGTCGGCCAGCGCAGGGTCGGCACCGTGCGCCAGCAGTGTCCTGGCAATCGCCGGATGATTGCCTTCGGCGGCGATCATCAGCGCGGTGCGGCCGCGCGCATCGCGGTCGTCGACCTTGGCGCCGCCTTCCAGCAGGTACGAGACGACCTCCAGTGCTTGCGCCTCCGGCACGGTCTCGTCAGGGCCGGCGGCCCACATCAGGAGCGTCAGATCGTTGGCGTAGCGCGCGTTGATGTCGATCTCGTGCGCGAGCAGCTGCTTGACGATGCCGAGCTGGCCGCCCGCCGCGGCGTAGACGACCGGCGGCTTGCCGGTGTCGTCTGCCTTGCGGCCGTCGGCGCCGTGCGCCAGCAGCATGCGCACCACCATGTCCCTGCCGGCATAGGCGGCGGCCGCGACCGGGGAGGCGCCGCTACGTCCGGTGAGATTGACGTCGGCGCCGCGGTCGATCAGCCGCTGCACGATCGCGACATGGCCGCGCTCGGCGGCAAAATACAGCGCGGTCGATCCCGCGAGGTTGCGTGCATCGAGCGGCGCGCCGCGTGCCAGCAGCAGGTCGACCATGGCAAGATGGCCGGAGCGGGCGGCGTGGCTCAGCGGCCTTGCGCCCAGCCGGTCCCGCGCGTCGACCGAGGCGCCGTGATCGAGCAGCTCGGTGGCAAGGTTGATGCAATCGGCATTGGCGGCCGCAAATAGCGACAGCGAGATCTCGATCGCGCTGAGCTGGGCCTTGTCGGTTTCGTATTTGCGGATCAGCTCGCGGCATCGCGCCGGATCGAGCGCCGCGAGGCTGCCGTGCACGCTGCCGGCAACGATCAGCGCGGCGAGGGGGATGCGGCGATACAAGGCGTGGTCCTCCGTCATGCTGACAGCAGCGCCATTCGGTCGAGCGTCGCATGATCCTCCGTCGCTGCCAAGCCGCGCGGCCGGGAAGGGCCCGCCGCGCCGGCAGGCCATGCGCCGTCGCGGCTCCGTGGCCTTTCGCCATGCGTCCGAGCCGATGGACTTGCCGCTTGCAGCGCGGCACGATGCGGGCGTCGACCCTATCTGACGCGAGTCCTTGCCCAAATGAGCGACGATCTGTGTCTGCTGTCTGCCGTTGAGCTTCGTGGGCGCATCGCCCGCAAGGAGGTTTCGCCTGTCGAGGTTACGCGCGCGGTGCTCGCCCGTGCCGAGCGGCTGCAACCCGAATTGAACTGCTTCATCACGCTGTGCGGTGACGCGGCGATGGCGCAGGCGAAAGCTGCCGAGCGGCAAATCACGGCTGGCGAGCCGGCCGGTCTGCTCCACGGCATCCCCTTCACCGTGAAGGACATCGTCAACACCAAAGACGTCCGGACGACCTTCGGCGCGGTGCCGTACCGGGACAACGTGCCCGACAATGACGCCGTCGCGGTGGCCCGCCTCCGTGCCCAGGGCGGCATATTGATCGGCAAGACCACGACGCCGGAGTTCGGCAGCAAGTGCCTGACCGACTCGCCGCTGTTCGGGCGGACCCGCAATGCATGGAGTGCCGAGCGGTCCAGTGGCGGCTCCAGCGGCGGCGCGGCGGTGGCCGTCGCGAGCGGCATCGCGCCGCTGGCGGTTGCGACCGATGGCGGCGGCTCCACCCGGATTCCCGCCGCCTGCAACGGTGTGGTCGGAATCAAGCAGAGCAACGGGGTGATCCCGCATAGCCAGGTGCAGGACGCTTTCGGCAACCAGACCTATGTCACGCCGACCACGCGCACCGTTGCGGATACGGCGCTGATGATGCAGGCGATGGCGGGAGAGGATCCGTCGGACCCCTGGTCGATCGGGGTGCCGGTGCCTGACTATCTCGGGCTTGCCGCCCCGCGCGGCGACCTCAAGGGCCGGCGGGTGCTGTTCTGCGTGTCGCCGCCGCGGCGTCCGGTCACGTCCGATGTGGCTGACGCGTTCAAGGCAAGCCTCGACCGTCTGGCGAGCCTCGGCGCCGAGCTCGAAGAGTTTTCCGGCGACGGCTTTGACATCGAGCCGATCTGGCGTGCGATCAATCACACCGTCTGGCGCACCCGCTTCGAGAAGCTCGCGGCCGATCATCCGGATGATCTCAGCGCAACCTTCCTGAAGCAGCTCGCGCTGGCGGCCCAGGTCAGCGGTGTCGACTACCAGCGGGCGATGTTCGAGCGCACCGCGCTCTTCCGCCGGGTGCAGTCGCTGTTCGCGCGCGGCGATCTCCTGGCGATGCCGACCTTGACCCGGTCGGCGCTGCCGATCGACCAGGACCTGTTCGGCACGATCGAGATCGACGGCCGGAGTTTCGACAGCGTGCGGCCGCACTGGTTTCCCTGGACCATGCTGTTCAACATGACCGGGCATCCCGCCGTCAGCATCCCCGCAGGTTTCGGCCGCGACGGCCTGCCGATCGGACTGCACCTGGTCGGCCGCTTCCGGGCCGATGCCGAACTATTGCGCGTTGCAGCGTTGTTCGAGGCGGCGAGCGACTTGCTTGGTCGCTGGCCGGCCTGATGTTGTCGGCGCCGCCGGTCGCGGCGTCGCCGGTTTAGCCGGTCTGCCCGGTGCTCGCATTGGCGACGGCGCGCGCGACATTGGCGATCACCTCGTTGCACTTCTCGATGGGAGCACTTGCCCCGGTCAGGTAAGCCGTCACCACGATCGGCTTGCGGCCGGGCGGCCAGAACACGCCGATGTCGTTGTAGGTGCCGCGCTCGCCGGTGCCGGTCTTGTCGGCAACCCGCCAGTCGCGGGGCACGCCGGCACGCAGCCTTGCGTCGCCGGTTTTGTTGGCGACCATCCAATCGATCAGTTTCTGGCGCGAGGCCGCGGACAGGACATCGCCGAGCACGACGCGCTGCAAGTCCTTCAGCATCGCCACCGGGCTCGTGGTGTCGCGCGGATCGCCTGATACCGCCTCGTTCAGCGCCAGCTCCCAGCGATCGAGCCGGCTCACATTGTCGCCGATGGTGCGGAAGAAGCCGGTCAGGCCGGCTGGCCCGCCGATCTCGCGGAGGATCATGTTGCCCGCAGTGTTGTCGCTCCCTGTGATGGCGGCCTCGCAAAGCTCGGCAAGCGTCATGCCCGAGGCGACGTGCTCCTTGGTGACGGGCGAGTTGGCCAAGATATCCTTGGCCTCGAACCGGATTTGCTGATCGAGGCTGGATTCGCCGCGGTCGATCCGGTGCAGCACCGCGGCCGAGGCCAACGCCTTGAAGGTGCTGCACATCGGGAACCGCTCGTCGCCGCGCCGGCTCGCGCGCAATCCCGTCTCCATGTCGAGCGCGGCGACGCCGAGCCGGCCGCTGGTTGCCAGCTCGATGCGCGCAAACTCCTGCTGCAGCCGCTGCGCCGGCTCGCCTGGTCCTGCCGCTGCGCCTTGCCGCGGCAAAGTGCAGGACACCGCAAGGCCCAGCGCGCGCAATCCAAATGTCCGTCTCGTCAGCATGTCGAGTCTCCCGTTGGCGGCGCGAACCTGCCGGGCGGCGTGACGGCGCACAAACAATCATTTATACAGCGAGACATGAGGAAAACTTGGTCATGACGCCGTGCGCCGGCATCTCCCGCTGAACGCGCTGCGCGCCTTCGAGGCCTCCGCGCGGCTGCTCAGCTTCACCCGCGCCGGGCTGGAGCTGCGCGTGACGCAGACTGCGATCAGCCATCAGGTCAAGCAGCTCGAGGATCTCCTGGGCACGAGCCTGTTCCGCCGGCTGCCGCGCGGGCTGGTGCTCACCGACGAGGGGCTGGCGCTGCTGCCGGTGCTGTCAGACGCGCTCGACCGGATCGGCGCCGCGATCGACCGCATCGAGGCCAAGGGCACGCGCGAGGTCGTGACCGTCGGCTGCGTCACGACGTTCGCGACCGGATGGCTCTTGCAAAGGGTCGACCGCTTCAAGCGCGCGCATCCCTATATCGATTTGCGTCTGCTCACCAACAACAACCGCGTCGACATCGCGGGCGACGGGCTCGATCTCGCGCTGCGCTTCGGCGACGGCTCGTGGCACGGCACCGAGGCGATCCATCTGTTGTCCGCACCGCTCTCGCCGGTGTGCTGCCCCGACGCGGCGGACCGGCTGCGCAAGCCGTCCGATCTCGCGCAGGAATTCCTGCTGCGGTCCTACCGCGCCGAGGAATGGCCGCTATGGTTTGCGGTCGCCGGCGCGCCGTGTCCGAAAATCCAGGGGCCGATCTTCGACAGTTCGGTCGCGATGGCCGAGGCCGCCGCGCGCGGCGTCGGCGTCGGGCTGGTGCCGATCGCGATGTTCGAAAATGAGCTGGCCACCGGCCGGCTCAAGCGTCCGTTCGCGGCCGAGGTCCCGGCGGGATCCTATTGGCTGACCTGGCTGAAGTCGCGCGAGGTGACGCCGGGCATGCGCGCGTTTCGCGACTGGCTGCTCGAGACGCTGCGGACGGAGGTGAATGAGGTGGAGGACGCCGTCGCGCCTGCACCGCGGCGGAAGATCAAGACAAAGGCCGGACCGAAGCCGCGGACCAAGACCAAGCGGCGTTAACGTCTGACGACGTGATTCAACTATCGTCGCCATTATTTCGGAATTATCGAATGATGCCGCTGATTTGCCCGACATGTCAAGTGCCGTGTCGAACGCCCGCAGCCGCCGGCTACTTTGCATGGGGTTGTTTTCGATATTTTAGGCGGTGCGCTCCCGCGCCGGCTGGCTATCGCATCTGGCGCGCGACCTACGCCAGATGGCACGCCACGGAATGCCCGTTCCTGCCTTCCAGCAACTCCGGCGCGCTCTGCCGGCAGCGCTCCTCGGCGATTGGACACCTCGTGTGGAAGTGGCAGCCCTTGGGCGGATTCATCGGGCTCGGCACGTCGCCCTTCAGGCGGATGCGGTCGCGCTTCGCCTTGGGATCCGGCACCGGCACCGCCGAGAGCAGTGCCTTGGTGTAGGGGTGCTGCGGGTTGCGGTAGAGATCGCTGGCCTTGGCGAGTTCGACGATGCGGCCGAGATACATCACCGCGACTCGGTCGGAGATGTGCTCCACGACCGAGAGATCGTGGGCGACGAACAGATAGGTCAGGTTCAGCTCGGCCTGCAGATCCTCGAGCAGGTTGATGACCTGGGCCTGGATCGAGACGTCGAGCGCGGAGACCGGCTCGTCGCACACGATCAGCTTCGGCTCCAGCGTCAGCGCGCGGGCGATCGCGATGCGCTGGCGCTGGCCGCCGGAGAATTCGTGCGGGTAGCGGCGCATGTGCTCGGCCTTCAGCCCGACCTTGACCAGGAGGCTCGCGACGCGGTCCTCGCGCTCGCTGGCCGAGCTCACGAGGTTATGGATGATGAAGGGCTCGCCGAGGATCGCGCCGACCGTCATGCGCGGATTGAGCGAGGCGAACGGGTCCTGGAACACGAGCTGCATGTTCCGCCGCATGGCGCGCAGGTCGCCGCCGCCGAGGCCGGTGACGCTCCGGCCGTCGAACACGACCTCGCCCGAGGTCGGCTCGATCAGCCGCAGCACGCAGCGGCCGGTGGTCGACTTGCCGCAGCCGGATTCACCGACCAGCCCCAGTGTCTCGCCGCGATTGACCGAGAACGACACGCCGTCGACCGCATAGACCTGGCCGACCTCGCGCGAGAGCAGGCCGCCCAGCACCGGAAAATGCTTCTTCAGATTGGAAACGCGCAGCAGCGGCTCGGTCATGACGCGTCTCCGAGGTGGCAGGCCATGCGGTGGCCGGGCGCGATCTCGCGCAGCCGCGGCTCCTTTTCGGTGCAGATGCTCATGGCGTATTTGCAGCGGGCGGCAAAGCGGCAGCCGGGCAGCGGATTGATCAGGATCGGCACCGAGCCGCCGATCGCCTCCAGCCGCGTCTTGTGCGCGGCGTCGAGATCGATGCGCGGGATCGAGCGGATCAGGCCCTGAGTGTAGGGATGGCCGGGATTGCCGAACAGTTCGTCGACCGGCGCCTCCTCCACCACCTTGCCGGCGTACATCACGACGACGCGCTGCGCGGTCTCGGCGACGACGCCCATCGCGTGCGTGATCAGCATCACCGCCATGCCGAAGCGTTCCTTCATGTCCTGCAACAAGTCGAGGATCTGCGCCTGGATGGTGACGTCGAGCGCGGTGGTCGGCTCGTCTGCGATCACAAGCTTGGGCCGGCAGGCCAGCGCCATCGCGATCATCACGCGCTGGCGCATGCCGCCGGAGAACTGGTGCGGATAATGATGCACGCGGCCCGCGGCGTTGGGGATCTGCACCAGCTTCAGCATCTCGATGGTGCGCTCGAGCGCCTGCTTCTTGGTCACCGCCTCGTGGCGGCGCAGGCTCTCGGCGATCTGCTCGCCGATGGTCAGCACCGGATTGAGCGAGGTCATCGGCTCCTGGAAGATGAAGCCGATCTCCTTGGCCCTGATGTCGTCGAGCTGGTGGCTGGTCAGCGGCACCAGGTCGCGGCCCTCGAAGATGATCTCGCCTTCGACGATCTTGCCCGGCGGCATGGCGATCAGCTTCAGGATCGACATCGCGGTGACGGTCTTGCCGCAGCCGGATTCGCCGACCACGCACAGCGTCTCGCCGCGGTTGATGCTGATGTCGACGCCGTCGACCGCCTGCAGGATGCCGTCGTCGGTGGTGAAATGGGTTTTCAGGCCCTTGATGTCGAGCAGCGCCATCAGATCACCTTGCGCGCGTCGAGCGCGTCGCGCAGCCCGTCGCCGATGAAGTTGATGGCGACCACCGCGATGAAGATCGCGCCGCCCGGAAACAGCGCCCAATGCGGGCCGATGTCGAGAAAGTCCTTGGCGTCATAGAGGATGCGGCCCCAGGTCGGCGTATCCGGCGGGAAGCCGAGGCCGAGGAACGACAGCGTCGATTCGGCGATGATGGCGGCGGCGACGTCGATCGTGCCGGCGATGATTACGGGGCCCAGCGCGTTGGGCAGGATGTGGCGCACCACCTGGCGCACCGGGCTTGCGCCGAGTGCGCGCGCCGCCTCGACGAATTCCTTCTCGCGCAGCGACAGGAACTGGGCGCGCACCAGGCGCGCGACCGGCATCCAGCGCAAGCCGCCGATCACCAGCACGATCAGGATGAAGATGCCGCCCTCCGGGCCGAACATCGCCTTCAGCCCGTCGCGGAACAGATAGATCAGCATCAACAGCAGCGGCAATTGCGGCAGCGACAGGAACAAGTCGGTCAGCCACATCAGCGCGTAGCCGAGCGCGCCGCGCGACATGCCGGCGAGCGCGCCGATCAGCGTGCCGACGAACACCGAGACCAGCATCGCGGCGAGACCGACCGCGAGCGAGATGCGCCCGCCATAGATCATGCGGGCGAGCAGGTCCTGGCCGAGATCGTCGGTGCCGAACGGGTGCGCCAGCGAGGGGCCCTGCAGGCCGGCCACGACGTCCATGTCGCTGATCGAGACGCGCCAGACGAACGGGCCGATCACGACGGCTGCGATCAGCAGCAGCAGCAGCACGGCGCTGACCACGGCGGGCCGGTGCCGGCGGTAGCGCCGCCAGGTTTCGCGCCAGGGCGAATAGCCGCGCCGCTCAGCGGAAGGAGATGCGAGGGTCAAGCCAGCCATAGAGGACATCTGCGATCAGGTTGAACAGCACCACGAGACACGCGAAGACGAAGGTCACGGCCATCACGACCGGCGTGTCATTGGCGAGGATGGAGGAAATCAGCAGCGAGCCGATGCCGGGAATCCGGAAGATCTGCTCGGTGACGATGGCGCCGCCGAACACGGCAGGCATTTGCAGCGCAATCAGCGTGACGACCGGGATCATCGCGTTGCGCATCACGTGCTTGACGATCACCTTGGCCTGCCCGAGTCCCTTGGCGCGGGCCGTGGTGACATAGTCGAGCCGGATCACGTCGAGCATCGCCGAGCGCACGAAGCGGGTCATCGACGCCGCCTGGAACAGGCCGAGCACCATCACCGGCATGATCGCCTGCCGGATCATCTCAAGCAGCCAGGGAATGCCGCTGCCCGGCACGTCGGTGTAGACGAAGGGCAGCCAGTCCAGCTTCACCGAGAACACCAGGATGAACAGGATGCCGGTGAAGAAGGTTGGCAGCGAGAAGCCAATGAAGGCGAAGGTGTTGGCGAGCTGGTCGAAGATCGAATACGGCCGGGTGGCGGCATAGACGCCGACCGGGATCGCGATCAGCAGCGCCAGCAGCTGCGCCGAGCCGATCACGTAGAGCGTGGTCGGCAGCCGCTGTAGGATCAGCGTGTCGACATTGATCCGGCTGACAAAGGAAAAGCCCCAGTCACCTTGCGCCATCGCCGCGAGCCAGTGCAGGTAGCGAAGATAGATCGGGTCGTCGAGGCCGAACTTGGCTCGCAGCGCGGCCTGCACCTCGGGCGGCACGTTCGGATTGGTCGCGAGCTCGCTGAACGGATCGCCCGGCGCGAGCGCCAGCACGACGAACAGCACGAGCGAGATCCCGAGCAGGCTCGGGATCGCGATCATCAGGCGACGCAGGATATATTGACTCATCGAGAGATCATCTAACTAACGCTCGCACCTTGAGCACGTTGATCTTGCTTCCAGTCGAAAGGCGAGCTTCACCTCGCCCCGCGTGCGGGGAGAGGTCGGAATTCAAGCACGGCTTGAATTCCGGGTGAGGGGGAGTCTCCACGAACTCATCTTTCACGGTGTTTGCTGCGAAAGCCCCTCACCCCAACCCTCCAAGAGCGAGCTCCGCTCGTCTCGACCCCGTAAGAACGGGGAGAGGGAGAAGATGCACCTACTCAAACTCCGAACCTGTCCCCGTGTCTCAGGTTTCACGATACCAGTCTTGCAGATTGTCGGTCTGGTTGGCCCAGCCGGAGAGCGCGGGCCGCACCGTGTTGGAGCAGGCTTCCACCGCGAGGCGGTGCATCACCGGGATCACCACCGTGTCCTGCCACATCAGATCGTTGCACTTGATGTAGAGCTCGGCCCGCTTGATCGGATCGGTCTCGGTATCGGCCGCCTCGATCGCGGCGTCGAAATCCTTGTTGACCCAGCGCGGGAAGTTCTGCCCTTGCCACTTGTTCTCCTTGGTCGCGACATTGCGCGACAGATAGCGGCGCATGTGCAGGCCCGGGTCGGGTTGTGTCATCGGGATCTGGAACATCTCGATGTCGGCGTAGAACTTGGAATAGGTGTCGGGGTTGGCGACGTCGGAGGAGAAGAACACCGAGGCCACCACCGACTTCAGCTCGACGTCGATGCCGGCCTTCTGGCAGGCCTGCTTGACGATCGCCTGGGTCTTCTGCCGCGGGCCGTTGATCGAGGTCTGGTACAGCAGCTTCAGCTTCTTGCCGTCCTTCTCGCGGATGCCGTCGGAGCCGACCTTCCAGCCGGCCTGTTCGAGCAGCGCGCTCGCCTTCTCGACCGAGAACTCCCATCTGGTGTTCTTGGAAACGAACTCCTCGGGGCCGTTGAGATAATTGGCGGTGGCGCGGCCGGCGCGGCCGTAGATCACCTTCTTGACGGAGTCGCGGTCGACCAGCAGCGCCAGCGCCTTGCGCACCGCCGGATCCGACAGGATCGGATGCTTGGTCTTGATCGACGAGCGTTCACCGTCGACCTCGGTGTTCGGGTCGGTGAAGTTGATGGCGATGAATTCGATGTCGCCGCCGACGGCATAGAGCGTCTTGCCCTTGCCGCCCTTTTCCAGCCGCAGCAGCACCTCGTCCTCGACCTGGATGTTCCAGGCGAAATCATATTCGCCGGTCTGGATCACCGCGCGCGCCGCCGACACCGCATCGCCGCCGCCCTTCATTTCGATCGTGTCGAAATAGGGCCGGTTCGGCATATGGTAATCGGGATTAATTTCGCCGCGCACCAGATCGCCCGGCTTGAACTCGACGAACTTGTAGGGGCTGGTGCCGACCGGCTTCAGATTGTTCGGCGCCTCGCGCGACTTGCTGCCCTTGTACTCCGCGAAGAGATGTTTTGGGATGATGCAGCCATAGGCGCCGACGAACGCATTGGCCCAGAACGGCGTCGGATCCTTGAACTTGATGCGGACCGTGAGGTCGTCGACCTTCTCCACGGTCACGCCGGAATAGGTCCCGCTCGAGACGGCTGCGGTCGCGGGGTCGGTAGCATATTCCCAGTTGAACACGACGTCGTCGGCGGTGAAGGGTTTGCCGTCATGCCATTTGACGCCGGGCTTGAGTTTCCAGACCACCGACATGGCGTCTTTGGAAAGCCCGCCGTTCTGTATCGAGGGGATTTCGGCGGCGAGGATCGGGTTGAGATGGCCGTCGACGTCCCAGCTTGCCAGCGGTTCGTAGAACAGCCGCGAGCCGTCCTGGTCCTTGGTGCCGGTGGCGAAGTGCGGATTGAGCAGGGTGGGGCCCTGCCACCACAACAGCTTCAGCGGACCGCCGCCGCCGCGCTTGGTCGGCTTGTAGGGATTCGGGCTCTGCGCCATCGCGACGCCGCCGATCGCAAGGATCTGGTTGGCCATCGGCGCGGTGAGGCCGACGGCAATCATTCGCTTGACGAAGGCGCGGCGATCCATCCGCCCGTCCTTCACGTCGTCGATCATGCCACGCAGATTCCTGTCGAACATTGTCCCCTCGGTCCGGCTCAATTGGTTATTGCGGCGGGCCGTGGAACCGGCCGCCGTGTTGGCGGCAGGATGGCACACCGAATGACCGCGAAGGTCAACGCCTCCCGCCCTTCAGCGCCTAGGTCTTTTGGCTATCGCTTGTGCAGAACCTCCCCTTGCCGCACACCGGTTCAGCAGATCGACGCCAAAGCACGCCCTTGCGCGCCTCGCAGTGCGGAAAATTTGTTCGTTATCCTTTGTTCCGAGATGCTTTTTTGCCACGCAGGCCGGAGTTCGCGTCTGAAGCGATCCGTCCACAAACTCGTCATGCCCGGCCTTCTGCCGGGCATCCACGTCTCCGTTTTCGCGTGAGAAAGTCGTGGTTGGCCGGGACAAGCCCGGCCATGACGATGGGGATATGCGATCGCTTGATCCCGGAGAGCAGGTCCGGCCCGCACACGCGGTTCTCAGGCGATCGACATGTCCAACGGCGGTGCAACATTCGCCGGCAGCGGACTGACATAGGGCGTTCTTGTGGTCCGCTTCTTGAGGTCGGCCTTGGCGGCCGCGATCAGCTCCGGCTCCATCAGCGCCTTGACGCCGAGGCCGGCCATCGCCTTGGCGGCCTGCACCATCGCCTTGTGCGCGGCCGGCGTCTTGCCCTGCGCCACAACCTGCCAGGTGTGGAACGGCGTGCCGATTGCAACCGTCGGTGCATGGACCTGCACGGTCGGCACCACCCAGCTGACGTCGCCGACGTCGGTCGAGCCGATCAGCGGATTGCGCTTGGCGTCGATCGGCACCAGGAAGTCGGCGAGCGGCCGGTCGGTCGGCTCCATGCCGATCGCGTAATAGACCGAGGCGATGTCCTTGTCGGTCAGGGTTGCGCGGATCCTGCCGGCGAAATCCTTGTCGGCATCGTCGAAATGCGGCGGGCCGAGCTCTTCCATGATCCGGTGCAGCGTCTGTTCCAGCGGCGTGTTGGGCAGGATGTTGGAGACCGCGGAGATGATCTTCATCTCCACCTTGGTCTCGGTCATCAGCGCCGCGCCCTGCGCGATCTTGTGCACGCGCTCGACCAGCTCGTTCATGCCGGGCAGGTCGCGGGCGCGGATCGAATAGCGCACCCGGGCATGGGCCTGCACCACGTTGGGCGCGATGCCGCCGGTGTCGAGCAGCGCGTAGTGCACCCGCGCGTCGCTCGGCATGTGCTCGCGCATGTAGTTGACGCCGACATTCATCAATTCCACCGCATCGAGCGCGCTGCGGCCGAGATGAGGCGAGGCTGCCGCATGCGAGGTGCGCCCGGTGAAGATGAAATCGGCGCGGGTGTTGGCGAGCGACGGCGTCACCGCCACCTCCCAGAAGCTGTGCGGATGCCAGGTGATGGCGATGTCGGCGTCCTCGAACGCGCCACAGCGCACCATGAAGGCCTTTGCCGCGCCGCCTTCCTCGGCAGGACATCCGTAATAGCGCACGCGGCCCGGCACCTTGTTGGCCGCAAGCCAGTCCTTCACCGCGGTCGCGGCGAGCAGCGCGGAGGAGCCGAGCAGATTATGTCCGCAGCCATGGCCGTGGCCGCCGCTCTCGACCGGGCGATGCTCGGCGATTCCGGCCTCCTGGCTGAGACCGGGCAGGGCGTCATACTCGCCGAGGAAGGCAATCACCGGGCCGCCTTCGCCCCATTCGCCCATCACCGCGGTCGGGATGTCGGCGACGTTCTCGGTGATGCGAAAACCCTGATGGCGCAGTTCGGCCAGATGTTCGGCGGATGAGCGCGCCTCTGTGTAGCAGACCTCGGGCATCGCCCAGACCCGGTCGCTCAATTCGATGAAACGCGGCTTGATCGCGTCGACGCCGCGCCAAACATCACTACGGTTGTCCATTTGCTCCGATCCCTTAACGCTAGAGCATGATCCGGAAAAGTGTGAAGCGGTTTTCCGAAAAGATCATGCTCAGACAATGAGCCGAAGCGCGATGATCTCATCGCGCTTTGGGCAATCTGAAGCGCGAAACGCTAGCAGCTTGTCGCGACGCCGCCTAGCGCGCGCCGGCAGACCTGCATTTCCGAATGTCACGTCTTGGTGTGCAGAAATGTTTCTGCGTCAGGCGACGCTGAGCCGCTGAAGGCCTTTCCAGTCGAAGGCGATGCCGTGCCCCGGGCGATGATCGGGCGCGATCGCCATGCCCTGCTCCAGAACCAGCGGGTGCTCGATATAGCGGTCGAGGCCGAAGCCGTGCGCCTCGAGATACGACCGGTTCGGGCACGCAGCCAGCAGATGCACGGTGATGTCATGCGCGCCATGGCTGGTGACGGGAATATTGAAGGCCTCGGCGAGCCGGGCGATCTTCATGAAGCTGGTCACGCCGCCGCAATTGGTGACGTCGGGCTCGGCATAGGACAGCGCGCCGCCGGCGATATACGGCTTGAACTCCCACAGGCTGCGCAGGTTCTCGCCGGCCGCGATCGGCACGCCGCCGGCCTGCACGATGCGGGCGTGTCCCGCGACGTCGTCCGGAATCGTCGGCTCCTCGATCCAGGTCAGGTCGAAGGGTTGCAGGGCGCGCGCGGCGCGGATCGCTTCTTCGACGGTCCATTTCATGTTGGCGTCGGCCATCAGCGGAAACTCGTCGCCGAGATGGCCGCGCATCGCCTTCACGCGCGCCACGTCGGACGCAAGGCTCGGCCGGCCGACCTTCATCTTGATGGCGCGAAAGCCCTTGGCCAGATTGTCGTCGGTCTGCTTGAGCAGGCCATCGAGCGGCAGATCGAGATCGATGCCGCCGGCATAGCAGGGCACGCGGCGGTCGAAGCCACCGAGCAGCCGCCACAGCGGCAGCGATGCCCGCCGCGCCTTGAGGTCCCACAACGCGATGTCGAGCGCGGACAGCGCCAGCACCGCCGGGCCGCCGCGGCCGCCATAATGCAGCGCCCACCACACCTTGTGCCAAAGCTGCTCGGTGTCGTCGGCCTCCATCTCGCGCGAGATCTCGGTGATTTCGCGGCCCAGGATATCGGCGATGGCGCCGCCATTGCGGCCGACCGTGTAGGTGTAGCCGGTGCCTTCCGCGCCGTCGGCATCGCGGGCGCGGATCGTGACGAGCTCGAACGCCTTGATCTCGCCATGCGTGCTGTCGCTCAGCACCACCGGGAGCGGGATCTTGTAGAATCCGATGCTGAGGTCCTTGAGGATGGCCACGCCGGAACTCCTTGTCATGGGACGAATGCAATGCGTGACACACGATCTCAAAAGCCCCGGCTGCCTGCAACCTTGCGCCTGCGAATGTCTGCCTTGAGCGATTAGTCTGCCTTCCTTTATGATGTGGCTCGCGAGGACGTGGTCCGACCATGGATGATGCAATTCCGGCTCTGTTACCGAGATATTCGGGCCACCAGTTCGTGATCTATGCCGATGCCTGCTCGGGCGTTCCGGGCGCGCTGCATGAGCGCACCTTCGCATCGGTGAACGATGTGGTGCGCCGGCTGCATCCTGCGCCCGAATTCATTCTGTTCCCCGGCGACGAGATCATCGGCCTCACCGCCGATGCCGACGCGCTGCGCGCGCAATGGCGGCATTGGTTCGAGGTCGAGATGTCTTGGTTCGACCGGCGCGCGGTGCCGCTGTGGCACACGACCGGCAACCACACCACCTATGACGAGATGAGCGAGGCGGTGTTCCGCGAGGTGCTGCAGCTGCCGCGCAACGGCCCGCCCGGTCAGGAGGGGCTGTCCTACTGGGTTCGCCGCGACGATCTCGTGATGGTGTTCGTGCACACGCTGTGGAGCGGCCTCGGCGGCGAGGGGCATGTCGAGACCGACTGGCTGCAAGCGGTCCTCGCACAGCACAAGGACGCCAGGCACAAGCTGGTGCTGGGCCATCATCCCGTGTACCCCATCAACGGCTACAGCGGCAGCTATCAGCGCGAGATCGGCCACGAATACCGCGAGCGCTTCTGGGATATCCTCGTCCGCGCCGATGTCACCGCCTATCTGTGCAGCCACATTCTCGCATTCGACGTCCAGGTTCATCGTGGTGTGCTGCAGGTCTGCACGGCGGGCGCCGGCACTGCGCACCGGATGCCCGAAGGCGTCGAGTATCTGCATTGCGTGCAGGCCGCGCTCGATCAGGATGGGTTCCGCTATCAGGTGCTCGATACCGAAGGTGTGGCGCGCGAGCAGCTGGCATGGCCGCTGCCATCGCTGGACCAGGCCGCGTGGTCGCCGCTGCCGCGCGGGACCAGCCCTGCACCGCTGTCGGGGACATTGGCGCCCGCGGCGGTCATCGCGCTGAAACTGGCGGGCCGCACCGCCGCGGGAACCGCCGCGCCACAAACGCTGCTCTGCACGCCCGCGCCCGGCGTGATCGCACCGCTCTGGCTTGGCTTGCGCGGGCCGAATCAGACGCTCACCTTGATCCTTGGACGCGAGCGTGGACGCAGTCCCTATTACTGGATCGGTCCCGATCTCGGTGCCAACAGCGATTTCAACCTCGACATCGCCTTCTATCCGGACATGGGACCGGGCGGCGTGCTGTGGCGACGCAGCGGTGACACGCGCTGGACGTCGTGCGCGGCGATATCGGCAACGGGGCTGGAGCGGTTCGCATGGCCGGCGGTCTGGAACGTCGGGTGCGGCGAGGGTGGGCCGGATGACAGGCGCTATGCCGGACCACGGTTCGAGATCGCTATTTCCGTCATCGCATTGTAGTTAATCGCGCCCGGGGCCGACGCGCTGGACGTCGGCGCTGCGGCTGATGCGGGCTTCGACGCCCGCATTGCGGTCGCATTGGCTCCAATGAATGGCCATGGAAAAATCAGACGTCAGCCAAACTTCGCGCGTAGGTTTTATCGCTTGCTGACCTCGAAAAGGAATCGACCATGCGCAATCTCACAGCATTCGTCACTGTTGCCGCGCTCGTCCTCGGAACGCCCGCCTTGGTGCAAGCGCAAGGCACGCAACCCAATGCGCCGCCGCAGTCATCTGATCAGTCCACCGTCATCCGGAGCATACAGGTCGTCGACATCAAGGACCTCAAGCCCGAGATGCGATCGAAGATCGAGGATGCGATGGCAAAGACCAAGGAAGACGACATCCAGTCGCTTCGGAAGTCGATTGACGCGACACCGCAGGCGGTCTCCGCGCTCAAGGCCAAGGGCCTGACTTCGTCGCAGGTCGTCGCTATCAACATTGCCGATGGCGTGCTGACGATGTTCGCCAAAACAGCCTGACCAGGGTCAGCGAATGTCGGTATCGGTGGTTGGACCTCCCCGCGGCCATTGATGCCAACAACTCCCGCAGCCGACGCTGCGGGAGTTTTCATTTCTGATAGGCGCGGCCTGTCCAATGGACGTTCACCGGGGAGAGCGATCAGTCAGGCTCGTTGGGCCTGGTACGTTCCGCGCGTTTCAATTCGCGATCGATCAGCGTGCAGACGCGCCGCCGCGCCAGCAGGTCGAGCCGCGCGCGCGTGGTGCCTTGCCTGGTCTTGCCGTTGATGTCGAACGACCAGGCCCAGAGGTCGGGTTCGATGTTGGTGAGTGTGTATTGAATGTCCCGATGACGACCGATCAGCTTCTTCATGCCGTTTCTTCTTGTTGGCTGAAGATTGCATAGCCAGATCGTGAAGGCGTCTGTATCCGGTCGAATACTGAGTCGGGTGTCCGCAGGGCGGAATTTTCCAAATCACTGATTTGGGGTCGCTGTGCAGTGGCTGCGTGCAACTGACGAGTGCGCACGAAGATTCGCAGTCGTCCTGGCGAAGGCCAGGACCCATTACCCCAAGTGCGCAATGTTGCGCGACGCTAGGGCCACGATCTCGTTCACTGTCAAATGCGGTGGTTATGGTCCTGGCTTTCGCCAGGACGACAATGACGAGTCCTGCCTGCAACATCCGCCGCAGCGTACGGGTCCCTGCTTTCGCAGGAACGACGGGTGGAGAAATCTCAGCTCAGCGTCACTGCAACAGTCATCCCACCCCTCACAAATTTATCACCCCGCGCCGCGCGGCATGGGCGACGGCGTCGGTGCGGCCGGTGGCGTCGAGCTTGTCGAGCAGCGAGCCGACATGAAACTTGGCGGTGTGGACGGAAATCCCGAGCCGCTGTGCGATCATCTTGTTGGACGCGCCTTCCGCCAGCAGCGCCAGCACGTCGAGCTCGCGCGGCGTCAGCTCGAAGTCGCCGCCCGCGGCCTCGCGGTTGCGTGCGACGACCGCAGCCGTGGCCTGTTCGCCCGGCGCGGCGAGCCGCAGGCCGGCGACGCTGCCGAGCAGGGTCGCCAGCCGGTCGGCGAGGACGGCGTCGTCGACCTCGAGCGCGATGACGATGTCGTTGGCCGGCTCACCGCTCACGTCTCGGGCCTCTCGCCGACTGTCACCTTGAAGTTCAGCGGCTCGCCGCCGCGATGCATGGTGAGCTCGACCACCGTGCCGACGCTCTGCGGTCCGAGGCCGCGCGACAGCGCGCGCACGCCGTACAGCTTCTCGCCATTCACGGCAATGATCACGTCGCCTTGCCGGATGCCGGCGGCGGCCGAGGGGCCGGCCTTGTCGACGTTCATCACCATCGCGCCGAGGCCGTCGTCGAGACGGACCGGCTGCAATCCGACGCCAAGATATCCGCGTGCGATGCGGCCGCTCTTCTCGAGCTGGCCTGCGACCCGCTCGATGGTCGTCGCCGGGATCGTCAGCACGCGGCGCGGGCCGAGCACGGCCATGCCGAACGGCTCGCCCGCGGCGTTCAGCGCGAGGCCACCCTGCTGGCTGTGCCGCAGCCGGACGTCGAGCTCGATCCGTGCATCGATTTCGCCGCCGCGCAGGCTGCGCCAGGCCGGGCCGGACAGTGCGACCATGCCGAGCCGCGCGGTCGGCGCGCCGCGGTCGGCGGCGACGATCACCGCGAGCGATCCCAACGCGGGGTTCTCGGTCGAGAGCTTGACGGGGGCAACGTCGCCTTCGACGCGCAGCAGCGCGACGTCGGTGGTGTGGTCGCGTCCGACGACGGTCGCTGGCCCGCGGCTGCCGTCGGCGAACTGGATTTCGATCTCGCCCTCGTCGGCCAGCGCTTCGTCGGCGGTGACGACGAGGCCTACCTTCCAGACAAAGCCGGAGGCGCGCGCGCGATGCGAATGCACGGAGACGATGGCGGGCGCAGCGCGTGCAATGGTCTCCGCAAGGGCAGATGACAGCGATGACAGGATATTCGGTTCGGTCATGGGAAACTCCGTTGGCTTCCCTCAATCTGGGATGTCGCGGCTGACGGCGATACTGGCCGGATGGGCAGGGCGTGGCCGGGCCGCCCGGAACTGCCGCTCAGCTCAGCCGCTGCAGGGTCGCCTTCGGGCTCTCGCCGAACTTAGCGCGGTAGGCGCTCGCCATCCGGCTCAGATGGGTAAAGCCGAGGTCGAATGCAATATCGACGATGCGCTCGCCCGGCCGCGCCGTCTTGAGGCGGGCGTTGAGATGGGCGAGGCGGATGTCGAGCAGCATCTCGGACACGGTGGTGCCGAAGTGACGGCGGAAGCCGAGTTGCAGCGCGCGGATGCCGGTGCCCGCGATCTCCGCGAGCTCGGCGAGGTCCATCGGCTCGGTCGCGCGGCTCTCCAGATAGGCGCGCACGCGTTTCAAGGCGGCCGGCTGGGCCTCGGTGCGGCCGTTGAAGACATCGATCGCCGAACTCAGGCTGTGCCGCTGCTCGTTGAGCAGCACATTGAGAAACGACTCGCGCCAATCGGCCGCCGCGACCGCCGACAAAGCCTTGCGCGGCCCGAGCTGCTCGGCGGCCGTGACAAGCTGCTCGATCTTGGCCGAGAGCGTCTGCCCGAGTGGCCCGCTCAGCGCGACGGCCGGATCGAACTCGACCGGCCTCACCGCCACGCCGCCAAGCGCCGCGGCGCGATGCTCGACCAGCTTGCGGTCGAGCAGCAAGATCAGCTGAGCGCAGTCGCCGCGCCAGGTCATCTCGGTCGGAATGGTCGGCGACAGCAGCGAGGCCGTGTGCCGTGGTCCGGTGGTGAGCTCGCGCGCGGCGGTCCGCACCGCGGCCGAGCCGGACAGCGGCATCTGCAGCAGGAAGAAGCGGTCGAGGCAGCCGGGATTGATCGCGACCGATCCGCCATAGGCGACATAGTTGATGGAGAAGCCGTCGAAGTCGGCGCAATTGTGATGCGCGGAGAAATCGCTCGCGGAATGATCGACCGGCGTCAGATCGTGCGGACAGAAGATGCGGCCGATCGCTTCCGCCGCGTCATCGACGCGCGCCGTCGCGACGCGTGCGAAATCCTTGAGCCTTGCGCTTGCCGGATTTGCGCTTGCCGAAACCTCGTTGCCAACAGCAGTCACGCCGGCCGTCCGGAGTTGTTTGAGGTCTAAAACATCAGGCAGCCTAGAGCATCCCGCGGCAAAGGGGAACGCCGTTTCGTCGTGCAATCTGCCTGATCGGCGGTCAGGACGATGCGACGGCATTGGGCAGCAGCCGGCCGGCGCAATGCTCCCGCATTGCAGCATGAAGGTGCCGGGTGTGGATTCGTTTATCGGCTAGACAGCCTCACCGGCCGGCGACAGGCTCCGTGCCGGCACTGCGCATCAAAACTGGAGAGGCTGACATGGGCACGCTCGAAAAAGGCATTACCCGAACCGGCACCGGCTACGGCGGCAAGACCTGGAATATCCTGGGCCAAATCTACTATCCGAAGGCGGTCACCGACTCGACCTTCGCGTTCGAAACCAACAGCGATCCCGGCCAGTTCGTGCCGGTGCACATCCACCCGACCCAGGACGAGTTCATCCTGGTGCAGGAAGGCGTGCTCGACCTCAAGCTCGACGGCGTCTGGGTGCAGGCCAAGGCCGGCGACCTCGTGCGCATGCCGCGCGGCATCCCGCACGGCTATTTCAACAAGTCGGACAAGCCGGCGCGGGCGCTGTTCTGGGTGTCGCCGATGCAGAAGCTCGAGGCGCTGTTCGAGAAGCTGCACAATCTGCAGGACCCCGCCGAAGTGGTGCGTATCTCCGCCGAGCACGAGGTGGACTTCCTGCCGCCGGAAGCCAACGACTAGCCCGGCGGTCAAACAGACAATACGCACACGAGGCGGCAATCGCCGGAGCTGGACTCCGGCGATGACGGGGACGCGTGCGCTTAACGAAATTGGACCTGTTCATTCAATTCGGAGCGGTTTCATGGTCAAGCAGAAGCATGTGTGCGTCATCGGCGCCGGCATTTCCGGGCTCGCAGCCGGCAAGGCCTTTGCCGGTCGCGGCCACAAGGTGACCATCATCGAGCGCAGCGGCGATCTCGGCGGCGTTTGGGAGCCGGCGCGCTCCTATCCCGACGTGCAGACCCAGAGCCCGAAGGAGCTCTATCGCTACACCGACAAGGCGATGCCGGAGTCCTATCCGGAATGGCCGAAGGGTCCGCAGGTTCATGCCTACTTGCGCGACTATGCCCGCAGCCACGGGCTCGACGGCGCGATGCGGTTCGACACCAAGGTCGAGACCATGACGCGTCGCACTGACGGCAGGCCGGGCTGGACGCTGGCGCTGCGCTCGACCGACGGCGCCACCGGCCACGAGGATTTCGACTTCGTCGCGGTCTGCACCGGGCAATTCAACGAGCCGCAGGCCCTGCCGCTGGCCGGCGAGGACGGCTTCAAGGCGCAGGGCGGGCAGATCCTGCATTCATCGCAATACGGCGATCCAACGCTTGCCAAGGGCCGCAAGGTGGTGGTGCTCGGCGGCTCCAAATCGGCGACCGACATCGCGGTGAATGCGGTCAATTCCGGCGCCAGCGAAGTCACCATCGTGTTTCGCGAGCCGGTCTGGCGGATTCCCTATTTCGTCGGCGGCCTCGTCAACTTCAAGCGCATCCTCTACATCCGCGCGCAGGAGCAGATGTTTGCCAGCTGGGGCATCGGGCCGATGGCGCGCCTTGCGCATGTCGTGGCAAAGCCGTTCGTGTGGGCGAACTGGCGCGGGCTCGAAAGCATGCTGAAGATGCAGCTCAAGCTGAAGCAATGCGGCATGGTGCCGAAGGAGCGGATCGAGGATGGCGTCAACTGCTCGGTGCCGATCGCAACCCCCGGCTTCTATCCGATGGTCGCCGACGGCCGGATCAAGGCAGTGCGCGGCACCTTTGACCATTACGACGGCAAGACCATCGTGATGAGCGGCGGCCAGCGCGTCGCGGCCGACGTCGCGGTGCTCGCGATCGGCTACAAGCTCGGCGTGCCGTTCCTGCCCGAGGAGTATCAGAACAAGCTGGTCGAGCCCGACGGGCAGTACCGGCTGTACCGGCTGATCGCCAATCCCGATCTGCCCGACATGGGCTTCGTCGGTTTCAATTCGAGCTTCTGCACCGTGCTGTGCGCCGATCTCGCCGCGAACTGGCTGGTGCGCTACGCCGACGGCCAGCTGGCACGGCAGCCGAGCGCGGCCGAGATGAATAGCAACATCGCGATGATGCTGAACTTCAAGCGCGTCGAGCGTCCGGCAGCGGGCGTCTATGGCGGGCTGTGCGTCGCGCCGTACCACTTCAAGCATTTCGACGAACTGCTGGCGGATATCGGCACCAAGGCGTCGCGCCGCAACCCGCTCGTCGAAAAGTTCATGCCGCCGGACGCCGACGCCTATGCCCGCTTCCTCGCGACTGCGCCAGCATACAGAGCGGTGGCGTAGAGCATCACGGGATTGGGGCGAGCAGCAAGGGCGCTGCGCTCCCTCTCCCCGTTCTTACGGGGAGAGGGTTGGGGTGAGGGGCCGTCCCCGCATCTGCGGTGATGGCTGCGTTTGTGGAGACTCCCCCTCACCCGGAACGCATCTAATGATGCGTTCCGACCTCTCCCCGCACGCGGGGCGAGGTGAAGCGGAGGCCGCTAATCGCGGCCGGCGTCGAGGAAGGCCTGCGCCAGCCGCTCGGGGTTGGAGAAGCACAGCTCGTGGCTGCCCGGCACCTGGACCAGGCGGAACAGTCCGAGCTTCTCCGACAACCGTGGATACCAGGGCAGGCTGTGCGGCATCGCGGTGTCCTCCGTGCAGTTCACGTAGGACTTTGCGATCGGCATCTCGGCCGGATTGGTGCGCAGCGCGATCTTGTCCTGGAAGGTCTTCAACGGGTGCGGGTTGAGCTTGTCATAGGTGCGCTGCGCCGTCTCGAGATCGGCGTCGTTGATGAAGGCCTCGCGCCAGATCGGGAACGGCAGCACCACCGAGCCGTCGCCCCGCTCGGCATGAATGGCGTCGAACAGGCCGCGATAGTGCGGCGGCACCATGTCGTTGAGGCATTCGCCATTGTTCGGGACAAAGGCGTTCCAGTAGACGAGGCGGCGGATGCGGTTCGCGGCGGCGTCGGCAACGCCGGTGATGACCATGCCGCCATAGCTGTGGCCGACCAGGACGATGTCCTTGAGGTCATGCTCGGCGAGATAATCCACGATCGACTGGATCGCCTCGGCGAGCCCGGAGTCCTTCCGGTCGCCGGGCCGGTTGCCCCTGATGGTCGGGGTGTGGACGACATGGCCGGCCTTGCGGATGGCAGCCGCAACCGGCTCAAACTCGGCGCCGGTATGCCAGGCGCCATGGACGAGAACATAGGTCGACATGTTGTACCTCCCTGTCTGGATTGCCGCGTCCGGACGGCCCGGAATACGCGCAAGTTTCATCCGCTTCCTGATGGATATTGACCTGGATATTGACCTGGACCCGCGGAACGCGCTTGGCTGTGAGCGAACCGGACTGGGCTCGGAGTGAACTGATGCAGCAAATCGCCGCCGCGGATCGCTCGCGCAGGCTGAGCTGGAATACCGCGGACACGAGGCCCGGCGAGCAGTTCGCGTATTACCGCGAGGCGATCTGCCAGGCCTTCATGAACCTGACGCCGGAGCCGCCGGCGACGCCGGGCTTCCTCGCCCGCGTCGAGACCGTTGGGCTCGGGG
Source organism: Bradyrhizobium sp. 33ap4 (assembly GCF_032654765.1). Lineage (NCBI taxonomy): Bacteria > Pseudomonadati > Pseudomonadota > Alphaproteobacteria > Hyphomicrobiales > Nitrobacteraceae > Bradyrhizobium > Bradyrhizobium sp. 33ap4. Next base: position 50,969 of record NZ_JAUMTJ010000008.1, read on the forward strand.
ATGGCGCGGTCAACCGGGTCAGCTTCCCGGAGCATGTCGTGCGGCGCTCCGCTGCCGACATCGCCGCGTCCAGCCGGCGCTGCTACTACCTCAATCTGAAGCTTGCCGGCCGCTGCCGCATCCAGCAGGCGGGACGCGAGATCAGCCTGTCGCCGGGGCAGGTCGGAATCTTCGACAGCGGCCAGCGCTTCGCGCTGCTGCACGACCGCGGCCCGGCGCTGCAGGTCGCCTCGTTCTGGGTGCCGGCCGAGGCGCTCGATGAACGGCTGCCGTCGGCGCCCGAGGTCGCGCCGGCGCGGGTTTCGGATGATCCCTTCGTCGGCCATCTCATCGCCGAGACGGCGCAGGTTCTGAACACATCCGCCCTCCGTGCTTCGGATGCGGACAACGCGCGGCTGTTTGGCGTGCTGCTCGATCTGGTCGCGCTCAGCCTGTCGCGCAGTGGTCGCGCAGGCGTCGGGGAGAGCGCAAGCCTTGCCGATGCGACCTGGCTTGCGCTGCGCCGTGCCGTGGACCGCAGGCTGCGCGAGCCCGGCCTCGGCGTTGCCGCCATTGCGGCTGCGATCGGCATCAGCGAGCGCTATGTCCACAAACTGTTCAAGCGCGCCGGCACGACATTCGCCAGCCATGTGATGGACCGCCGTCTCGACGGCGCCGCGCGCGATCTGAGGGATCCCGCGGTCGCCGGGCGCGCGATCGGCGACATCGCGTTCGACTGGGGCTTCTCCGACCTGTCGCATTTCACGCGGCGCTTCAGGCACCGCTTCGGCTGCACGCCGCGCGACTGGCGCCGCGGCTGACCAACGCTTCGGAAATCGCCATGGCGCAGCCGTTCACCTACCAGGTCAGCCCGATGCGGGTCGTGTTTGGGGTCGGCACCGTCGCGCAGCTGGCGGACGAGCTCGACCGGCTCGGCATCAATCGCGCGCTGGTGCTGGCGAGCCGGCGGCAGCAGGCCGAGCTCGGCGATCTTGCTGACCTGACCGGCGGCCGTGTGGCCGGATTGTTCGACGGTGCAGTGGTGCACACGCCGGTCGCGGTGACCGAACATGCGATGGAGATCGTCCGCGAGCTCAAGCCGGACGGCGTGGTTGCGATCGGCGCCGGTGCCGCGACCGGCCTCAGCAAGGCGATTGCGCTGCGCACTGACCTGCCGCAACTGATCGTGCCGACCAGTTATGCCGGCTCCGAGATGACGCCGGTACTCGGCGAGACCGTCGACGGCGTCAAGACCACGCAATCATCGCCGAAGATCCTGCCCGAGGCCGTGATCTACGACGTCAACCTGACCGTCTCGATGCCGGCCAAATTCTCGGCGATCTCCGGCCTCAACGCGATCGCGCATGCGGCCGAGGCGCTGTACGCGCGGGACGGCAACCCGATCACCTCGCTGATGGCGGAAGAGGCGATCGCAAAGCTCGCATCGTCGCTGCCGGACGTGAACGCACGGCCGCGCGATCTCGATGCGCGCGCGGACGCGCTCTATGGCGCGTGGCTGTGCGCGGTCTGTCTCGGCACCGTCGGCATGGCGCTGCATCACAAGCTCTGCCACACCGTCGGCGCGCTGTTCGACCCGCCGCATGCCGAGACCCATGCGGTGCTGCTGCCGCACACCATCGCCTACAACACGCCGGCCGCGCGCGATCCAGTCAGCCGCGCGGCGAGGGCGCTTGGGGCTGCTGACGCCGCCGATGGCCTGTTCGATCTGTCGGCAAGGCTCGGCGCGCCGCGCTCGCTCGCCGAGATCGGCATGCCCGACGACGGCATCGCAAAGGCCGCCGCGCTCGCCAGCAAGAACCCTTACTGGAATCCGCGGCCGATCGAGGAGAGCGGCATCCGCGACCTGCTGAAGCGCGCGTGGTCCGGCGCGCGCCCGCAGGCCGGATAGATCAGACGCCGATCGCGTTGCGCGCGATCACGTCGCGATAGAACGCCGCGCTCAATTTCGGCACCCGGGCCTGGGTCTCGAAATCCACCCGGTAGAGGCCAAAGCGCTTCTCGTAGCCGAAGATCCATTCGAAATTGTCCATCAGGCTCCACAGGAAATAGCCGTGGACCGGGACCCCGTCGGCGGTCGCGCGCTGCAATTGGGCGAGATAGTTGCGCAGGAACATGATGCGGTCGAGATCGTAGATCTGCCCGTCCGGATGCACCTTGTCCTCACCGGACGTGCCGTTCTCGCTGATATAGATGCTCTTGATGTTCCACAGCTTGGCGGCGATCCGCGGCGCCCAATAGATCGTCTCTGGCGCGATCCGCAGCCATTCCGAGCTCATGTGCGGGAAGGAGGCCGGCATCGGCAGCGGCTTCCAGCCGGGGGCATGGTCGGTGGCAAGGATGTAGCATTGCGGCGCGTAGATGTTCAGGCCGACGAAATCATTGGGCTGCGAGATGATCTTCAGTTCGTCAGCGGTAAATTTGGGCGCATCCGCGTCGGCATATTGCAGGAAGCCTTCGGTGTACCTGCCTTCGAGGACGACACCGAGAAAACCTGCATTGAGCTCGCGCGTCGCGATCTCGGTAGCGCGGATGTTCTCCGGCGTGTTGAAGGCGGGCACGCAGGCGGTGATGTTCTCGGCCGGCCCGACCCGCGTGCCGGCACGGCCTTTGGCGCGGATCGCCTGCACTGCAAGGCCATGCGCAAGCGCCACATGATGGCGCGCCTGGTTCACCTCGCCAGCCGGCAGCTTCAGCCCCGGGGCGTCGACGCCGAGCGCATAGCCGAACGGGAGGAAACGTCCGACCTCGTTGAGGGTGAAGACGTTCTTCACGCGGTCGGTCAGTCGCTGCGCCACGTAGCCGGCATAGTCGCCGAACGCCTTCGAAGTGTCCCGCGAGCGCCAGCCGCCGACGCGGTCCTGCAGCGCCTGGGGCAGGTCCCAGTGATAGAGCGTGGCGTAGGGCTCGATGCCGTTCGCCAGCAGCTCGTCGACCAGGCGGTTGTAGAAGTCGAGGCCCTTCGGGTTCGGCGTGCCGGTGCCATCGGGAAATACCCGAGGCCAGGCGATCGAGAAGCGATAGGCCTTGGCGCCGAGATCCTTGATGAGGCGGACGTCCTCCTTGTAGCGGTGATAGTGATCGTTGGCGCGGTCGCCGGTCGAGCCGTCCTCGATCTTGCCCGATGTATGGGTGAAAGTGTCCCAGATCGATGGGCCGCGGCCGTCCTCATTGACCGCGCCCTCGACCTGGTAGGACGAGGTTGCTGTGCCCCAGACGAAGCCGGTGGGAAAGTTCGTGCCGTCCGGCCGTGACGCACGGTTTGCAGCCTCGGCAGGGCCGGTCAAACCGAGCGCCGAGAGGCCTGCAAGGCCCGCAAACTGCCGGCGCGAGAACTTTCCGAACATTGCTGTCTCCCGTCGCCGAACGTTGCGGCTGGAATGCGGGCCGTAGGTTAACCTTCCATCCCGCCGTTGAGCAACAAGGGCCGGCGGGCCAAAGCGCCGTGGCGAGCGGCGTACCAATCAATGCGAACCATTGTGATGTCAATGTCGCGGAGTTGTCAGTTTTGTGGCGACATTTTCTCTACTAGATTGCCTGCTACGTCATTCCGCAATGACATCCGAATATCCCCGAGATTCCCGTGAGCTGCGCGCGATGAACAAGCCTGCAACCCATGTCCGAACGGCGCTGCTGCGTCGTCTTGCCACTGCGATCGGCTTGGCTTTGGCGATGGCCGCAAGCGCGCAGGCCGAGCAGACATTTTCGTTCGACCGCACGCCCGGAAAGCTACCGAAGACGGTCGTCCCGTTGCATTACGCGATCGAGCTGACGCCTGATATCACGAGCCTCGCTCTGCCAGGCGTCGAGACCGTCGACATCGAGGTACGCGAGGCGACCGCGCAGCTGACGCTGAACGCGGTCAACACGACATTCGCAGAGGTTACGATCGATGACGGCGCCCAGCGCGCGGAGATCGCGACCGACGCCACCGCGCAGACCGCAACGCTGACCTTCGCCAGGCCGCTTGCGGCCGGCCGCCACAAGCTACGCATCGCCTTCACAGCGCAGATCAACAAATTCGGCACCGGCCTGTTCTCGGTCGACTACCCGACCAGGACCGGGATCAAGCGGATGATCTCCAGCAAGCTGGAGCCGGCCGATGCCAGGCGGATCTTCCCGTGCTGGGACGAGCCGTCGTTCAAGGCGAGCTTCGCGCTGACCGTCGTCATTCCGCGCAATCTGCTCGCGGTCGGCAACATGCCCGTGACCAGCGAAGAGCCGGTCGCCGGCGATCTCAAGAAGGTTGCGTTCGCGCCGACGCCGAAGATGTCGAGCTATCTGTTCGTGCTCACGGTCGGCGAGCTCGAGCACGTCACAGCGGATGCCGGCGGCGTCACGGTCGGCGTGGTGACGACGGAGGGCAAGGGCGGCCAGGGCCGGTTCGCGCTCGACAGCGCGGTGAAGCTGCTCGCCTATTACAACGACTATTTCGGCGTCAAATATCCGTTGCCGAAGCTCGACCTGATCGCCGTTCCCGGCGGGTTCGGCGGCGCGATGGAGAATTGGGGCGGCATCACCTTCTTCGAGAGCCGGCTGCTGTTCGATCCCGCGACGTCCGCCGAGACCGCGCGGCGTGGCATCTTCGCCATCATCGCGCACGAGATGGCGCATATGTGGTTCGGCGATCTCGTCACCATGGCGTGGTGGGACAATCTCTGGCTCAACGAGGGCTTTGCCAGCTGGATGGCAACCAAGGCCTCGGAGCAGTTCTATCCGCAATGGCAGGGCTGGCTGAACGGCTACGGCGCGAAGCAGTTCGCCATGGCGCTCGATGCGCGGCGCACCTCGCATCCCGTGCAGCAGCCGATTGCCGATCACAGCGAAGCGGTCACGGCATTCGACGCCATCACCTACAACAAGGGGCAGGCGCTGATCCGCATGCTCGAGACCTATCTCGGCGAACCGGCGTTCCGCGACGGCATCCGCAGATACATGGCCGCGCATGCCTACAGCAACGCGACGACCGCTGATCTCTGGCAGGCGCTCGAGAGTAGCGCCGGCAAGACCATCACCGGTATCGCCGCCTCCTTCTCCGAGCAGGACGGCGTGCCGCTGGTCGTGGCCGAGGCGGCCTGCGATGGCGTGGCGCAACGTCTGACCCTGCGGCAGGATCGCTTCGTGGTCGCGCCGGCCAACAATCCGCCGCTGCCGGCCCGCAACTGGCAGATTCCCGTTGCGGTCGGACCGGCGCATGGCAAGCCGTTTGACGAGATATTGCTGAAGGGGAGCACCGATATCCCGGCCGGTGCCTGCGGCGATGCGATCAAGGTCAACCTCGGCGACGTCGGCTACTTCAGGGTCGAGTACGGCCCGAAGAACCGTGCGGCGTTGCTGAACGCATTCCCGCAAATGCAGGTCGCCGACCGTCTCAATGTCGTTACCGACAGCTGGGCGCTGGTGCAGGCGGGCCGCGCGGAGGCGCCGTCCTATCTCGCGCTGCTCGATGCCCTCGATGCCGGTGACCATCGCGCGGTGTGGGACCAGGTGATCTCGACATTCGCGGCGCTGAACCGGCTGTCGCGCGGCCGCACCGAGCGGCCGGTGATCCAGGCCTATGCCCGCGCCAAGCTGCGCCCGGTGTTCGATCGGGTCGGATGGGACGGCGCCGGTTCAGGCGACGATGACACTGCGTTGTTGCGTGCAAGCCTGATCTCGACGCTTGGCGATCTCGGGGATGCAGCTATTGTGGCGGAAGCGAGGCGGCGCTTTGCGGGATTCGTCGATGATCCCAATTCGCTTCCGACCGCATTGCGCGATGCCGTCACGCATGTTGTCGGTGTGACCGCCGATCGGGCGACCTACGACCAGCTGCTGGCGCTCGCGCGCAACAGCACGGCGACCAATGAACGGCTGCGCTATTATCTCGCGGCGGCAAGCGCCCGCGATGCCGAACTGGCGCGGGCGACGCTGGCGTTGACGCTGACCAACGAATTGCCCGACACGATCGTGACGGGGATGATCAACGCGGTTGCGTCTTCAGGCGAGCAGCCGCAGCTCGCCTGGGACTTCGTCCGGACTAATTTCGATACGTTGCTGGCAAGGCAGGGGCCGAACTTCCGCGACCAGTTCGTGCCGAACTTCATGACCAATTTTACCGATGAGGACCATGCGGCGGAACTGGCCGCGTTTGCTCCGTCGCAATCGACCACCGGCGGACGGGTGATGGTGGCGCGATCCGTGCAGGCGATCGCGATCTCGGCCGATCTCGCCGCGCGCGTGCTGCCCGCCGCCGACGGCTGGATCAGGGCGCGCAAACCGTGAGATCGCGAAGCAGTTTCCGGCGGCGCGCGATGCGGCTATGCTCCGTGCGCGGCATGCAATCAACGATGCGAGGCTGAGATGGTCAAAGGTTCCGATTTGCTGGTCGCGGCCCTCGAGAATGAGGGCGTGGAGCGGGTATTCGGCGTCCCCGGCGAGGAGAACCTCGACGTGGTCGAGAGCCTGCGCAAATCCTCGATCAAACTGATCGTGACCCGCCACGAGCAGGCCGCGGCGTTCATGGCGGCGACCTATGGCCGGCTGACCGGAAGGCCCGGCGTCTGCATGACGACGCTTGGCCCCGGCGCGCTCAACCTCACGACAGGCGCCGCCTATGCGCTGCTCGGCGCGATGCCGATGGTGATGCTGACCGGACAGAAGGGCATCTTGAGCAGTCGGCAGGCCAAGTTCCAGATTGTCGACATCGTCAACACGTTTCGCCCGCTGACCAAATTGTCGCTGCAGATCGTCAGCGGCGCGACCATTCCGACCCTGGTCCGTGACGCCTTCCGCATTGCGACGCAGGAACGGCCGGGGCCGGTACTGCTCGAACTGCCGGAAGATATCGCTGGCGAGGAGATTGCGCCGGTCGAAATGATACCGCCGCATCCGATCGAGATTCCCATCGCGCACGCCGCCGCGCTCGACCGCGCCGCCGACATGATCCTGAAGGCGCAGCGCCCGCTGATCATGCTTGGTGCTGCGGCATCGCGTCCGCGTTCGACTGCCGGGATCGGCGATTTCGTGCGGCGCACGAAAATCCCGTTCATCACCACGCAGATGGGCAAGGGCACGGTGTCGGGCGGCACCAATCAGTATATGGGAACCGCCGCGCTGAGCGAGCGCGACTACGTGCACGAGGCGATCGACCGCGCCGACCTCATCATCGCGATCGGTCACGACACGGTCGAGAAGCCGCCTTTCATCATGGGCCCGAAGGGGCCGCAGGTGATCCATGTCAGCTACATGCCGGCAACGGTCGAGCAGGTCTATTTCCCGCAATGCGAGGTGATCGGCGACGTCGGTCCGAGCCTTGAATTGCTGGCCGATCGGGTCGAGGGAAAGCTGCCGCATGCCAGCGCGCTGCTCAGCCTGCGCCAAAGCATTCTGGCCAAGATCACCGATCGCGCCACCGAGGGCCGCTGGCCGCCGACGCCGCAGCGCATCGTGCACGATGTGCGGCAGGTCATTCCCGAGGACGGCATCGTCGCGCTCGACAACGGCATGTACAAGATCTGGTTCGCGCGCAATTACCGCACGCTGCTCGCGAACTCGCTGCTGCTCGACAACGCGCTCGCGACCATGGGCGCCGGCCTGCCGTCGGCGATGATGGCGGCGATGCTGTATCCGAAGAACCGCGTGCTCGCGGTCTGTGGCGATGGCGGCTTCATGATGAACTCGCAGGAGCTCGAGACCGCCGTCCGCCTCAATCTCAATCTGGTAATCCTGATCCTGGAGGATTCCGCCTACGGCATGATCCGCTGGAAGCAGGCGGTCGACAATTTCCCGGATTTCGGCCTGACCTTCGGCAATCCGGATTTCGTCAAATACGCCGAAAGCTACGGCGCCAAGGGTTCGCGGATCGCGAGCACGGATGCGATCGTTCCGACCCTGGAACGGGCGTTTTCCGGCGGCGGCGTGCATCTTGTCGTGGTGCCGATCGACTATACCGAGAACAAGCGGGTGCTGGTCGACGAATTGCGCGAGAAGGTGCAGCAGATCGATGTGTCGTAGAGCATGATCCGGACCCGAAGGGCCGCGTTAGCGCAAAGTGCGAAGCGGCTTTCCTCGCGACAAACGCAAAGCGTTTGCGCGGAGATCATGCTCAAACAAGACGCTAAAGCACGGTTGCGGTGGGCAAGGAACGAAAAGCCCTCGGCTTGATTGAACGTAAGCCGCCATGGTAGCACGCCACTGCATCACCATTGCGCAGATGGTCGGCGATACCAGATCTGAGAGGTCACGTGACTGCACCAAATCCTGCCGCCGGCAAACCCATCGATCCCGCCGCGCTCGCCAATGTGCCGCGGCTGGTCACGGCCTATTTTGCCGGCAAGCCCGACGCCGGCGATCCCGCCCAGCGGGTTGCGTTCGGCACCTCGGGCCATCGCGGCTCGTCGCTGAAGAATTCCTTCAACGAGGACCATATCCTCGCCACCACGCAGGCGATCTGCGATTACCGGCGCGAGAAGGGCCTCACCGGACCGCTGTTCATCGGCATCGACACCCATGCGCTGGCTGAGCCGGCGCTGGCCAGCGCGGTCGAGGTGTTCGCGGCCAACGGCGTCGAGATCATGATCGACGCGCAGGCCGGCTACACCCCGACGCCGGTGATCTCGCATGCGATTCTGAGCTACAACAAGGGCCGTAGCGCGGGCCTCGCCGACGGCGTCGTCATCACGCCGTCACACAACCCGCCGGAGGACGGCGGCTACAAGTACAATCCACCGCATGGTGGTCCGGCCGACACCGACGTCACCGCCGTGGTCGAGAAGAACGCCAACCGCTACATCGAGGCCGGCCTCAAGGGCGTCGCGCGGCTGTCCTATGATCGCGCGCGCAAGGCGGCGACCACGCATCTGCACGATTATATCACGCCCTATGTCGCCGATCTCGGCAACACCGTCGATCTCGCGCTGATCAAGTCTGCCGGCGTCAAGATCGGCATCGACCCGCTCGGCGGCGCGGCGGTGCACTACTGGCAGCCGATCATCGCGCGCTACGGCATCAACGCGTCAGTCGTCAACGAGGCGGTCGATCCGACCTTCCGCTTCATGACCGCGGACTGGGACGGCAAGATCCGGATGGACTGCTCGTCGCCTTATGCGATGGCGAGCCTGATCGGGATGCGCGACCGTTTCGACGTCGCTTTCGCCAACGACACCGACGCCGACCGCCACGGCATCGTGATCCGCTCGAACGGGCTGATGAACCCGAACCACTTCCTTGCCACCGCGATCGCCTATCTGTTCGCGCACCGGCCGCAATGGAGCAAGGACGCCGCGATCGGCAAGACCATCGTGTCGAGCTCGATCATCGATCGCGTGGCGAAGAAGCTGGGCCGCAAGCTGGTCGAGACGCCGGTCGGCTTCAAATGGTTCGTCGACGGGCTCGGCAGCGGCGGCTTCGGCTTTGCCGGCGAGGAGAGCGCGGGCGCTTCGTTCCTGAAGCGCGACGGCTCGGTGTGGACCACCGACAAGGACGGCATCATCCTCGGCCTCTTGGCAGCCGAGATCATCGCCAGGACCGGCCGCGATCCGAGCGAATTGTTCGGCGAGCTGACCGCCGAACTCGGCGTTCCCTATTACGAGCGCATCGATGTGGCGGCGACGCCGAAGCAGAAGAACGCGCTGAAGGCGCTCGGGCCCGAGCAGCTCAACATGACGCAGCTCGCCGGCGATGCCGTGCGCGCGGTCAGGACCAAGGCGCCGGGCAACGACCAGCCGTTCGGCGGCATCAAGGTCGAGAGCGAGGCGGGCTGGTTCGCCGCGCGTCCCTCCGGCACCGAGGATGTCTACAAGATCTACGCCGAGAGCTTCCGCGGGCCGGATCATCTGAAGCAGATCCAGGGCGATGCGCAGGCCGCGATCGCCAAGGTGTTCTGAAAGGCGCGGGCCGGGCAGAATTCATGCGAATATTGTTGACCGGCTCCTCCGGCTGGCTCGGCCGTTTCCTCGCGCCGCGGCTTCGACAGGCCGGCCATGACGTGGTCGGCCTCGACGTCGTCCCGGGTGAGGCGACCGATGTCACAGGCTCGGTAGCCGAACGGTCGGTGGTCGAGCGTGTGTTCGCCGATCACGGCATCGAGGCCGTGATCCATGGCGGGGCGCTGCACAAGCCTGATATCGCGCGGTTCGCGCCGCTGGCCTTTGTCGACGTCAACGTCACAGGCACGCTCAATTTGCTGCAGGCGGCAGTGGCTGCCGGCCACGACCGTTTCGTCTTCACCTCGACGACCTCGCTGATGATTTCGCAGGCGATCCGCGACGAGGAAGGCCATGCTGCGGTATGGCTCGACGAGACGACAGGACCGCTCGAGCCGCGCAACATTTACGGAGTGACAAAACTTGCCGCTGAAGGGCTGTGCCGTCTGTACAGCCGCGAGCACGGGCTGAACTGCGCGGTGCTGCGCACCAGCCGCTTCTTCCCCGAGGATGACGACACCATCCGTGACATCCACGGCGAGAACCTGAAGGCGACCGAGCTGTTGTACCGCCGCCTCACGGTCGAGGACGCCGCCGATGCCCATGTCGTGGCGCTCGACAAGATCCGCGGCTTCGAGGTCTTCGTGATCAGCGCGCCGACGCCGTTCAAGCGTGGCGATGTCGCCGACCTGAAGACGGACGCGGCCGGGGTCATCGCGCGCACATTCCCCGATGCGCCGGCGCTGTTCGCGCGGCGTGGCTGGCGCCTGCCGAAATCGATCGGCCGGATCTACGATGCCGGCAAGGCCGAACGGCTGCTCGGCTTCCGCGCCGGCACGGATTTCGCAGCGGTGCTCGGCGCCTTGCGCAGCGGCGCGCCGCTTCCCTTTGCGCACGATCCCGATTATGTCTCGCCGTCAACGAGGCTCGCAAATGGCTGATTTCCACGGCGTCTTTCCGTACCTGGTGTCCCCGGTCGACCCTGCCGGCCATGTCCGCACCGAGGTGCTGGGCCGGCTCTGCGACGATCTGGTCAAGGCCGGCGTCCACGGCCTGACGCCGCTCGGCTCGACCGGCGAATTCGCCTATCTCAACAATGCGCAGCGCATGCAGGTGGTGGCGACCACGATCGAGGCCGCGCAGGGCCGCGTGCCGGTGGTCGCCGGCGTCGCCTCGACCTCGACGGCGGATGCGGTGGCGCAGGCCAAGGCCTACCAGAAGCGCGGCGCGACCGGCATCCTCGCTATCCTGGAGGCCTATTTCCCGGTCGCCGATGCGCAGGTCGAATCCTATTTCCGCGCCATCGCCGATGCCGTCGACATTCCGGTCGTGATCTACACCAATTCGAATTTCCAGCGCTCCGACCTCACGCTCGACGTCATCGCGCGGCTCGCCGGGCATCCGCGCATCGGCTACATCAAGGACGCCTCGACCAACACCGGGCGGCTGCTGTCGATCATGAACCGCTGCGGCGACGGCCTGAAAGTGTTCTCGGCCTCCGCCCATATTCCGGCCGCGGTGATGCTGATCGGCGGCCACGGCTGGATGGCGGGCCCGGCCTGCATCATCCCGCGGCAGAGCGTCGAGCTCTACAATCTGTGCCGCCGCACCCGCTGGGATGAGGCGATGGCCCTGCAGCGCAAGCTGTGGCGCATCAACGAGGCGTTTGCCCGCTTCAACCTCGCCGCCTGCATCAAGGCCGGGCTCGCGAGCCAGGGCTACGACGTCGGCGATCCCGTGCCGCCGCAGGCGCCGCTCACGGCCGAGCAGCGCAAGGTGGTCGAGGCGGCGTTGCGCGATCTGGGCTGAGGCCGTCGGGGGGCTGCGCGGCAAAATGCCGGGCAATCCGCCTTGGCCATGCCGGAAACCTCCGCTTGGTCAGCGCGTTTGTTGCGTGGAGCACACCAATGAATCGGCGTACCGTCCTTGTCCTGGCCGTGATCGCGGCCATTCTGCTGATCTTCGCGGCCGGCAGCATCCGTCAGGCGCCGTGGAGCGGCCCGGCTGCCCGCGCGGTCACCGAGCGCGGCGCGCTGTCGGATGCCGAAAAGGCCAATGTCGAGATCTTCGAGAAGGTCTCGCCGTCGGTCGTGCAGGTGGTGACGCAAACCGCCGCCAATCCGTTGAGCGAGGAGCAGGAGGGCGGCGCGGCGTCGGGCACCGGCATTGTCTGGGACAATGACGGCCACGTCGTCACCAACAACCACGTGGTGCAGAACGCAAGCCAGGTCGCCATCCGCTTTGCCTCCGGCGAAGCGGTGCGAGCCGAAATCGTCGGCACGGCGCCGAACTACGATCTGGCGGTGCTGCGCATCCGCAGCGCGCGCAAGCTGCCGCCGTCACTGGCGCTCGGCAGCTCGGCCGATCTCAAGGTCGGCCAGTTTGCCTATGCGATCGGCAACCCGTTCGGGCTCGATCAATCGATGTCCAGCGGCATCATCAGCGCGCTCAAGCGCCGGCTGCCGACCTCGAGCGGGCGCGAGATCTCCAATGTGATCCAGACCGACACCGCGATCAATCCGGGCAATTCGGGCGGCCCGTTGCTCGATTCCGCCGGCCGGCTGATCGGCGTGACCACGGCGATCCTGTCGCCGTCGGGCTCGAATGCCGGCATCGGCTTTGCGATCCCGGTCGACATCGTCAATCGCGTGGTGCCAGACCTGATCCGCAACGGCCGCGTGCCGACGCCGGGGATCGGCATCGTGACCGCGAATGAGGCGGTCGCCACGCGTATCGGTGCCGAAGGATTGATCGTGGTGCGCACGACACCGGGGTCGCCGGCCGAGCGCGCCGGGATACGCGGGGTCGACATGTCGACCGGTGAGCTCGGCGACGTGATCACCGCGGTCGACGGCAAGCCGGTGCACCGGCTCTCCGATCTGGCCGACCAGCTCGAGCAGATCGGGGTCGGCAAGAAAGTGCGGCTCAGCGTGAACCGCGACGGCTCGGCGCGCGATGTCGAGGTCGCCATCGTCGATATCGGCCGGGCGCAATGATGTCGTCACTGGCCTGACGCGTGCCACCGGATTGTGCTTCCGCGCGCCGCGCGACGACACGCCTGTCCTCTGGCCGGCGCTGTGGTTGTCAGGCCGCCAAAATCCGCTAAAACCCCCGCCAAATTCTCTGGAAATTCTTGGAAGCTCGAAGGACCCTCTGATGAACATTCTTCCCGGCAGTATGCGTTTTGGTGCGGGCCAGCCAGTCAAGCGTCTGGAGGACCAGCGGCTGGTCACCGGGAAGGGGCATTTCATCGACGACAAGCCGCAGGACGGCGCGCTCTGGCTGCACGTGCTGCGCTCGCCGCACGCCCATGCCAACATCAAGTCGATCGACGCCAGGGCGGCGCTGGAGATGCCGGGCGTCAAGGCCGTCTATACCGGCGCCGACCTCGTCAAGGACGATATCGGCACGCTGCCGACGCTTGCGATCTTCAAGCGGCCCGACGGCTCGCCGATGACCGTGCCGCCACGGCGCCTGCTGGCGCATGATGTGGTGCGTTACGCGGGCGAGGGCGTCGCGGCTGTGGTCGCGACCTCGCGGGTGCTGGCGCAGACCGCGGCCGAGGCGATCGAGATCGATTACGAGGTGCTGCCCTCGGTGGTTGATCCGGTCGAGGCGATCAAGCCCGGTGCGCCGGCGGTCTGGCCGGAGGCGCCCGACAACATCGTGGCCGCGATGAGCTATGGCGATGCCGCCAAGGTCGAGGAAGCCTTCGCCAACGCCGCGCACAAGGTGTCGCTCGACCTGGTCAGCCAGCGCCTGGTGCCGTCGGCGATGGAGCCGCGCTCGACCATTGCCGAGATCGAGAAGAAGACCGGCCGGCTGATTCTGCACGTGCAGTCGCAGGCTCCGGGTTCGACCCGCGACCTCTTGGCGGAATCGATCCTGAAGCGGCCGAAGGACAGCGTGCGCGTGCTGGTCGGCGACATCGGCGGCGGCTTCGGCCAGAAGACCAGCCTGTATCCGGAAGACGGCATCGTCGCCTATGCCGCGACCAAGCTGAACGAGAAGATCCGCTGGCGCGGCGACCGCACCGACGAGTTCGTCGGCGGCACCCATGGCCGCGACCTGACCTCGACCGGCGAGTTCGCGCTCGATGCCAAGGGCCGCGTGCTAGCCTACCGGGTGCGCTCGATAGGCGGCACCGGGGCCTATTCGTCGGGCACCGCCAACATCATTCCGCTGGTGCTCGGCCCGTTCGTGCAGACCGGCGTCTACGACCTGCCGCTGGTGCATTTCGAGGTGAAGTCGGTGATGACCCACACCGCGCCGGTCGGCGCCTATCGCGGCGCCGGCAGGCCCGAGGCGGTGTTCATCGTCGAGCGGCTGTTCGACGCCGCCGCGCGCCAGATCGGCATGGACCCGCGCACCATCCGCAAGGTCAACTACATCAAGCCGGCACAGCTGCCCTACACCAACGCGGTTGGGCAGGTGTACGATTCCGGTGCCTTCGCGCACATGCTGGAGCGCGCGTCTGATTTGGCCGACTGGAACGGCTTTGCCGCACGCAAGAAGGCGGCGAAGAAGAAGGGCCTGCTCTACGGCCGCGGTCTCACCAGCTACATCGAATGGACCGGCGGCCGCGCCCACACCGAGAACGTCTCGCTGCACGCGACCGCCGAGGGCCGCGTCATCCTGCATTCCGGCACGATGGCGATGGGGCAGGGCCTCGCCACCACCTACACCCAGATGATCGCTGATACGCTCGGCATCGCGATGGACAAGATCGACGTGATCCAGGGCGACACGGACCTCGCCACCGGCTTCGGCAGCGTCGGCTCGCGTTCGCTGTTCGTCGGCGGCACCGCGGTTGCGGTCTCCAGCAACGATATGATCAACAAGGCGCGCGACAAGGCCTCCAATTTGCTGGAGGCCTCCGTCGAGGACATCGAATATCGCGACGGCTTCCTCACCGTGGTCGGCACCGACAGGCGCATCAGCCTGTTCGAGATCGCGGCGAAGGAAAACGGCGCAAAGCTCTCGGTCGAGAGCGAGGGCAATGTCGACGGGCCGAGCTGGCCGAACGGCACGCATATCTGCGAGGTCGAGATCGATCCGGAGACCGGCGTCACGCGGGTGGTGCGCTACACCACGGTCGACGACGTCGGCGTCGCCGTCAATCCGATGCTGGTGACCGGGCAGGTGCATGGCGGCGTTGTCCAGGGCATCGGCCAGGCGCTGTACGAAGGTGTGGCCTATAGCGAGGAAGGCCAGCTGCTGACCGCGAGCTATCAGGACTATTGCATCCCGCGCGCGGATGACGTTCCGCCGATCACGGTGACGCTCGATGGCTCCGCGCCGTGCAAGACCAACCCGCTAGGCGCCAAGGGCTGCGGCGAGTCCGGCGCGATCGGCGGGCCGCCCTGCATCACCAACGGCGTGATGGATGCGCTGAGCGAGGTCGGAATCAAGCAGCTGAACACGCCGCTGACGCCGTCGAAGATCTGGCAGGCGATCCGCGACGCCAAGGCGACGGCCGTTTAGCCGTCATTCCGGGGCGACGCGCAGCGTCGAACCCGGAAGCTCGCGCCACAACATCGAGGTTCCCCGGTGCGCAATTGCGCACCTGAGGTTCATCGCTTTGCGATGCCCCGGAACGAGGTGCCCTACAGTCCCAGCACCATCTTCGCGATGATGTCGCGCTGGATCTCGGATGATCCGCCGAAGATCGTATAGGCGCGGCCGTTGAGATATTCCGGTACCACCGGCAGCAGTTCTTCGGGGATCGCCGGCTCGTGGTTGAGCCGGTAGAACGGCCGCGCCGGCTCGACGGCAAGTCCGTCCTGGCCGATCACGTCGACGCCGAGCCGCGTCACCGCCTGGCGGATCTCGCTGACGCGGAGCTTGATCAGCGACGACACCGCGCCCGGATTCTGCCCGGTCTGCAGCGCCGACAGCACCCTGAGCTCGGTCATCTCGAGCGCGTCGATATCGACCTCGACCTCCGACATCCGGATCGCGATGTCGGGATCCTCGATGGCGCGGCCGGTGACCTCGGAGTCTGCGAGATCGGTGATCGTCTTCAGCGCCTCGCGCAGCTTGGCCGACGCGATGCCGGAGCCGCGCTCGAATTCGAGCAGATATTTGCCGTAGGTCCAGCCCTTGCCTTCCTCGCCGACGCGGTTGACGACGGGCACGCGGACGTCGTCGAAGAACACCTGGTTGACCTCGTGGTCGCCGCCGATGGTCAGGATCGGGCGCGTGGCGATGCCCGGCGTCTTCATGTCGATCAGGATGAAGCTGATGCCGTCCTGCTGCCGCTCGCCGTCATTGGTGCGCACCAGCGCGAACATGCGGTTGGCGTGGTGCGCATGCGTGGTCCAGATCTTGGTGCCGTTGATGATGTATTCGTCGCCGTCGCGCACCGCGCGGGTCTTCAGCGAGGCGAGGTCGGAGCCCGAGCCCGGCTCGGAATAGCCCTGGCACCAGTAATCCTCGCCGGAGAGAATCCGCGGCAGATAGAAATTCTGCTGCTCGGGCGAGCCGAACCCGATGATGACGGGGCCGACCATCTTCACGCCCATCACGTTGACATTGGGCACGCCGGCGCGCGCGCATTCGGCCTCGAAGATCCAGCGCTGTGCCGGTGTCCAGTCCGGTCCGCCATGCTCCACCGGCCAGCCCGGCGCACCCCAGCCCTTCTTGTGCAGCGCGCGCTGCCAGGCCATGCCGATGTCGGGGTCGGAGAACACCGACGGCGTCAGCGCGGTGGCGCGCTTCATCTCCGGCGTCAGGCTGCCGGCAATGAAATCGCGGACTTCCTGCTCGAACGCGCGTTCCTCGGCACTGAAGGTGAGATCCATGGTGCGCTCTCCGTTAGGTGTGGGCGCGGCCGCTGAGCGCGGCGTGGCGGCGATAATGATGGGCGCTGTTGCCGAACAGCGTGTCGAAGGCGAGCAGCCGCTTGAAATAGGCGCCGATGTCGAGCTCCTCAGTGACGCCCATGGCGCCGTGCAGCTGCACCGCCTGCTCGGCGACGAAGCGCGCGCATTTGCCGATCTTCGCCTTGGCGCCGGACGCCGCACGGCTGCGGGCCACAGGCTCGGCATTGGCCATCAGCGCGGCGCGCAACGCCATCGAGCGCGCCTCGTCGACCTGCATCGCCACGTCGGCGAGGCGATGGCGGATCACCTGGTTGCTCGATAGCGGCCGGCCGAACTGCTTGCGGATCTTGGTATATTCGAGCGTGGTGTCGAGCAGCGTCTGCATGATGCCGACCGCCTCCGCGCCGAGCGCGGCCATCGCGCGGTCGACCACGGTTTCGATCGCGGGTAGCGCATCGCTGCCGTCGCCGAGCAGCGCATCGGCGGGCAATTGCACATCCCTGAGATCAAGATTACAGCCGCGCCCGCCGCCGAGCCGCGCGTAGTCGCGCAGCGTGAGCCCGGGCGTTTTCGCCGGCACCAGGAACAGGCCAAGCTTGCCCGATGCACCATTGGCGTTGGCGATACGGGCCGAGACGATGATCTGGTTGGCTGAAGCGCCGTCGAGTACGGCGATCTTGCTGCCGTTCAGGCGCCACCCGTCGGCGGTCTTGCTGGCCGTGGTGTCGACATGGGCGAGATCGAAGCGCGCGGCGCGCTCCGAATGCGCGAAGGTGAGCGTAAGCTTGCCCTCGGCAACATCAGGCAGGATCGCCTGCTTCTGCGCCTCGGTGCCGCACTCGGCGACCAGCGCGGCGCCGATCACGACCGTGGAGAGGAACGGCTCGGACACCAGTCCGCGGCCGAACGCTTCCATCAGCAGTCCGATCTCGATCGCGCCGCCGCCGAGCCCGCCATTGGCTTCACTGATCGGCAGCGCCAGCCAGCCGAGCTCGGCGAACTGTTTCCAGATCGCGGGCGAATAGCCCAGCGGATCGTTCGCCGCTTTCCTGCGATGCTCGGGGCTGAAGGTTTCCGCCACGAAGCGGTCGGCACTTTCGCGCAGCAGGCGCTGCTCGTCGCTGAGGGTGAGGTCCATCTGGCTTGCTACACGTTGGCGGTTTTCTTGACGGAGGGATGCAGACCCGCGGGGTCCACCACCATGCCGAATTCCTGAAGGTTGTGGGCGTGGCAGAGCTGATGCAGCGCGAAGGCCTGATCGATCGCGGCAGGCTGCCCCATGATGTCTATCGAGCGGTTCACCGCCTCCTTGGAAAGCTTCAGCGCAAAGGCGGGCTTTGCGGCAATCCGCCGCGCCAGCGCCAGCGTGAACGACGAGAGATCGCCGCGCGCCACCACGTGATTGACCATGCCGAGGCGATGCGCCTCGTCGGCGTTCCAGACGTCGGCGGTGAACAGCATCTCCTTGGCCTTGCGCGCGCCGAGCTCCCAGGGATGCACGAACCACTCGACGCCACAGACGCCCATCGTCACCACGGGGTCGCAGAACTCGGCATCGTTGCTGGCAACGATCAGGTCGCAGGCCCAGGCCAGCATCAGTCCGCCGGCGATGCACTTGCCGTGCACCTCGGCGATCGTCGGCTTTGCCAGATTGCGCCAGCGCCTTGTGATCTGCAGGTAGATCTCCTGCTCGCGCGCGAAGCGGCCATGGGCGTTCGGCTCGGCGAAGCCGCCCCAATTTCCGACTGGCGGGAAATCGGCACCGGCCTGGTTCTTGGCCCCTGGCCGCAGATCGTGACCGGCCGAGAAATGCGGGCCGTTGCCGGCGAGGATGATGACCTTGACCGCGTCGTCCTGCACCGCTCGGTCGAAGGCGGCGTTGAGGTCGTAGGTCATTTGCAGGTTCTGGGCGTTGCGGGCCTCGGGGCGGTTCATCACGATCCGCGCGATCGCGGGCTCGGGCCGTTCGACAACAATCGTCTCGAATTGTTCAGACGCCAATGGATCCTCCCGCGATCGATTTTTTTGCCATGATGAACGGCGCGGGCAGGGATAGGCAAGCGTCATCATCCGCAAAAGAAGCCGCGAAATCCGCCGCACGGGATTATCCGGCGAAAATCTGTTACGCTGACGCAGAATCCACCCGGGGAGGACCATCTTCATGCGCAAGCTTTGGACCGTGCTCGCAGCGCTGGCGACATTGAGCCTGACCAACTGCGGCTACAACGCGATCCAGACCAGTGACGAGCAGGTCAAGTCGAGCTGGTCGGAGGTGGTGAACCAGTACCAGCGGCGCGCCGATCTCGTGCCCAACCTGGTCAACTCCGTGAAGGGCTTTGCGCAGCAGGAGAAGGACGTGCTGCTCGGCGTCACCAACGCGCGCGCCAAGGTCGGCAGCATCCAGGCAACCCCCGAGGTGCTCAACGACCCGGCCGCGTTCCAGAAGTTCACGCAGGCGCAGGGCGAACTGACCAGCGCGCTGTCGCGGCTGCTGGTCGTCACCGAAAACTATCCGCAGCTGAAATCGGACGCGCTGTTCCGCGACCTGATGGCGCAACTCGAGGGCACCGAGAACCGCATCACGGTGGCGCGCAATCGCTACATCAAGGCAGTGCAGGACTACAACGTCGGCATCCGCACCTTCCCGAACAATCTGACCGCGATGGCGTTCGGCTACAAGGAGAAGCCCAACTTCACGGTCGACAATGAAAAGGAAATATCGACTGCGCCGAAGGTCGATTTCAATAATCCGTCGCCGGCCCCTGCGCCGTCGAAATAGCGCCGGCGTGCGCACATCGCGATGACCGCCGCACGCGTCATCCTGCTCGGCTTCCTGCTGGGCTTCGTGTGCCCGGCGTGGGCCGAGGTCGCGGTGCCTCCGCTCACCGGCCGCGTCGTCGACCAGACCGGGACGCTGTCGGCGAGCGATGTCGCGACGCTGACCGACCGGCTGAAGGATCTGGAGGCCCGCAAGGGCAGCCAGATCGCGGTCTTGATCGTGCCGACCACGGGCGAGGAAACCATCGAGCAGTTCTCGATGCGCGTGGCCGAGGCCTGGAAGATCGGGCGCAAGAAGGTCGACGACGGTGCGCTCCTTGTCGTCGCCAAGAACGACCGGCACTTGCGCATCGAGGTCGGCTATGGCCTCGAAGGCGTGCTGAGCGATGCCGTCACCCACCGCATCATCGACGAAGACATCACGCCGAAATTCAAGGCCGGCGATTTCGCTGGCGGCATCTCGGCCGGCGTCGACCGGATGATCCGCCTGATCAATGGCGAGAAATTGCCGGCGCCGGAGCCCGAGCATTGGCAAGGGCCGAACCTGGTCGACTTCGCCAATCCGGTGACGATCTTTATCGTCATCATCGTGGCCGGCGTGTTGCGCGGGATACTGGGGCGGTTGCTGGGCTCGGTCGCGACCGGCGGTGTTGTCGGCGTCTTCACCTGGATGGTGGCCGGCTCGCTCGCCACTGCGCTGGTGGTCGGCCTGTTCGCCGCCGTCGCGGCGCTGATCTTCGGCGGATTGAACTTCGGCGGTCCGACGGCAGGCTCGGGACCGTACCGGCGCGGCGGCGGTTATTCCGGCGGCTGGTCCGGCGGCGGGGGCTGGAGCAGCGGTTCGAGCTCGAGCGACAGCGGCGGCTTCAGCGGCGGAGGCGGCAGCTTCGGCGGCGGCGGCGCCTCGGGGAGCTGGTAGGCATGGGCATCAAGCGCATCGGCAAGCATCTGCTCGAGCACCGCTGGCGGGTGCGGCGTGATTTTCCGCCGCGCGTGCTCGACGCCATCGAGCGGGCGATCAAGGCCGGTGAGGCCACTCATTCCGGCCAGATCCGTTTCGTCGTCGAGGGCGCGCTCGACGGCGTGCCGCTGTTCCGCAATCAGCCTGCGCGGGAGCGCGCGCTCGACGTGTTCTCGCATTTGCGGATCTGGGACACCGATCACAACAATGGCGTCCTGATCTATCTGTTGCTCGCCGACCGCGACGTCGAGATCGTCGCCGATCGCGGCATCGACGCGAAGGTCGGCCATGCCGGCTGGGAGGCGATCTGCCGCACGATGGAAACGGATTTCCGGGCCGGCCGGTTCGAGCAGGGCGTGATCAAGGGGATCGAGGCGGTGTCGCGCGAGCTGGCAAAGCATTTCCCGCCACCGGCCGGCCCGAACGAGCTGCCGGACAAGCCGGTGGTGATTTAGGGACTGAGTGGTCGGGTGCTCTTCATCCTCCCCTGGAGGGGGAGGATCGACGCGAATGCAATGAGCGGCGAGGTGGGTGAAGGTCTCTCCGCGTGAACGCTACCCGAGGGGAGAGATCACCCCACCTCGGTTCGCATTGCGCTACGCTTCATGCGAACCGATCCTCCCCCTCGAGGGGAGGATAAGACGACCGCCTTTTACGCCTTCACCGATGGCCGCGCGCCGACGCGGTTGAACCAGGCGACGATGTTGGCGTTCGACTGGTCCAGCGGCTGGCCGACCTGGTTGCCGAAATCGAGCCAGCAATAGAGCAGCATGTCGGCGAGCGTGAAGCGCTTGCCGCAGATGTAGTCGCGGCCGTCGGCCATCTGGTCATTCAGCCATTTGATGCGGTTGGCGGCGATCATCTTCAGGCCGGGCGAGGCTTCGGGCGCAACGGGAATGCGCTTCTCGAAGAATTTCAGCGCTTCGCCGAAGCGGTAGCCGTTGGCGAGCGGCTCGGCGATGTTGAGATCGACGCGGCGCGTCCACATCCGGCATTCCGCGCGCTCTTCCGGCGTGGTGCCGATCATCGCGGGCGAGGGATGCTTCTCCTCGAGATATTCGCAGATCGCCGTGATCTCGGAGAGGTAGTTGCCGCAGTCGAGCTCGAGCGCCGGCATCTGGCCGTGCGGATTGCGCTTCAGGTGTTCCGTCTCGCGGTTCTCGCCCTTGCGCAGGTCGACGGCCTGTTTGGGTATCTCGATGCCCTTCTCCGCCATGAACATGCGCACGATGCGCGGATTGGGTCCGATCGAGTCGTAAAGCTTCATGATCCTCGCTCCCTGTTTCTTCAACGTTGTTGTTGCCGCTGTTGAACAGACCGGGCGCGGATTTGTCAAATGTGAAGGCGCTCGGTCGCCCGAACGTCATTGCGACCCGTTGGCTCGCAACGACGGGGAGGAACTGAGCTCAATCGTCGAGCTTGTTGAGGTCGCGCACCGACTGCATGATCGGCTCGAAATTCGAGCGCGCATCGAGTGCATCGAACAGTTGCGCGGTGTCCTCGAGCAGGCCGTGCGAGCGCTGCAGCGCGATCCGCACATCGTCCTGCGGCGTGTCGGACAGCCGGCCATGTCCCGACAGCAGGATCTTCGAGTTGAGGCCCTTCAGCCGCTCCAGCGACTGGATATAGTCGGCGATCGAGCCGGAGCCGAACACGCCGCCCATCACGCCGCCGGGCATCAGCGTGTCGGCGGCGAACAGCAGGCCCTTGTCCTGGTCGAACAGCGTGATGCAGGCCGAGGTGTGGCCGGGCGTGTACATCACGTTGAGGCGAAAATTGCCGAGGTCGATCAGGTTGCCTTCCTCGAGCCAGATGTCGATATCGATCGGCACGTTCGGCT
Source organism: Bradyrhizobium sp. 33ap4 (assembly GCF_032654765.1). Taxonomy (NCBI): domain Bacteria; kingdom Pseudomonadati; phylum Pseudomonadota; class Alphaproteobacteria; order Hyphomicrobiales; family Nitrobacteraceae; genus Bradyrhizobium; species Bradyrhizobium sp. 33ap4. The sequence continues at coordinate 73,274 of NZ_JAUMTJ010000008.1, forward strand.
CGTTGAACATCTTGCGCAGCATCGAGAAATCGTCGCGCAGCATGATCTTGTTGGCGGCGAGCCGGTGCGCGGCGACGTAGGCGCTGCCGTGGAAATGGTACGCCGCGCCGATGTGGTCGAGATGCTCATGGCTCAGCACCACCATGTCGACCATCTCGGGCGTCACCCCGAGATGGTTGAGACAGGCGACGAGCGACGGATAATTGCTCGACAGTCCGACGTCGATCATGATGGTCCGTTTGCTGCCGCGCACCAGATAGGCGTTCGCCGCACGGTTCTTGAAGCGGATCTGATAGACGTCGTCGGCGGCCTGGATCAGCGTTGCGACCTCGGCGTCGAACAGCGTCTTGAACGGGCTTGGCTTGCGGTCGCTCATGGGGTTGCCGCCGTCCGGTAAGTGACCGCGTTGGATGCGCGCAGGCGCTTCGAGAGCGCATCCATCACCATCAGCGCGAACGCCGGCTGCTGGCTGACCAGATAGACGAAGCGGGCGTGGTTGATCCGCATCACCCGCGTTGCGGGCGCGGAGGCGATGGCGGTCGCCGAGCGCGCCGAGCCGTCGATCACGGCCATCTCGCCGAAGAACTCGCCCTTGCCAAGGCTGACGATAACAGTCTTGTTTCCGCGATCGATCTTGGCGATGTCGACCTTGCCGTCGAGCACGACAAACAGCTCGCGGCCGGTCGAGCCTTCCTCAAAGATGACGTCATCGACACCAAATTCCTTGATGCATTTCTCGATCGTCATGGCGCTCTCCTGCCTTCTGGCTGAAGATGGCGGTATGTTAATCGGGAAAGCGCCGCGCGCAAACGGAAGCGGCGCAGATTGCCGCAGGGCAGCATCGCCCAAATCCGGCCCGGAAAACTCCCTAAAATTTAGGTAATGGCGGAGCGGGGTAACCATTTCGCAAGCAATAAAAGTTACCGAATTGTCAACCTAGTCTGGAGACTTTGAACGTGAGTGAGCAGCAGAGCGAGCCGGTCAGCGGTCAAACTGGTGCCGAAATGGCGGCGAAAAGCGAGCCCGTGATGGCCGCGACCGGTGTCGAAGCTCCCCGGCTTGCGCCCGAGCAGGAAGAGACGTCGCCAAAGGCGGACGCGCCCCGTATGGACGCGCCCAAGGTTGAACCCTCAAAGGTTGAACCCTCAAAGGTTGAACCGCCCAAGATCGAGTCCATGATCGAGCCGAAGGTCGAGGCCAAGGTCGAGCCGACCAATATGGACGTGCCCAGGGTCGCGACCGGCAAGCGGGAAGAGCCGCATTTTCCGGGCAAGCTGATGATCATGGCGCCGGGTGACCGCACCTGGGACCATGAGGCGACCGCATCCAGGCCAGGCGCCGAACAGGCGGCCAAGGCGGCAGGCAAGCCGGCCGGCACGCGCCGGATCGGCGCGATGGCCGCGGTGATCGCGCTGGCGACCGTGGCCGGCGCCATCGGCGGTGCGCTCGCGACCGCGGGGCTCGGCCATCTCGCCGCCCCCGCTGCTGCCTCCGTCAGGGATGTGGCTGCCAAGGACGCCACCGCCAACAAGGAGGCGGCCGATGCCGCGCTCGCCCGGATCGAATCCGAGGTCGCCGCGCTGAAGGCCAGCGTCGAGCAGACCGCCAAGGCCGGCCAGGCCCAGTTCAGCAAGACCAATGACCGGATCGAGAAGGTCGAGAAGGCCCAGGCCGAGCCGATGGCCAAGCTCAACAAGCTCAGCGAGGCGGTCGACAAGCTCCGCGCCGCGCCGCAGACCGCCGTCGCCGCGGCGACGCCCGCCCGCGAGGTCACGGGCTCGATCACCCCGGCGACTGCCGCGGCGGCGCCGGCCGCCCCCAGGCCAGAGGTCGGCCGCCTGCCGGTGGTCGACGGCTGGTCGCTGCGCGACGTCGGCAATGGCGGCGCGCTGATCGAAGGCCGCGGCGGCATCTACGAGGTTTACGCGGGCGACCCCGTCCCCGGTCTCGGCCGCGTCGATGCCATCCGCAAGCAGGACGGCCGTTGGGTGGTCGTCACCAGCAAGGGCCTGATCGTTTCGCGCTGATCTCCGCAACCCGACAACACCAAGGCGCTTCACCACGATGTGAAGCGCCTTTTTTCTTGAATAGGGTTTGCCGCGCGGTGTTAGTGGGGGCATGAGCCGCGCGCTGAAATGCCTTCTGGTGATGTACGTTCTGCTCTGCGGCGCCGCGCCTGGACGTGCCGCCGAGGATCGCGCGCTCGAGCGCGGCGCGGCGGCGATCGATCCCGCTATCCTGCGCGAGCTCGATCACGGCCGCTTCAGCCTCGGCCGGATGCTCGCGCCGGAGCGTTCCGCCGACACGCCGCTGTCCAACCGCGATCTGTTCGCCTTGCCTGCGATGGTTCCGGTGCGCGAGACGCTGGATCGCGAGTTCGATCGTTATGTCGCAAAGCATAAGGCAAGCCTGCCGAATGAGAGCATTGGCGTCGGCGACGGCTTTGCGTTTCAGCTGTTCGACCGCGCGCTGCTCGAGTCCCCCGATGTTCGGTTCGTGCTTGCCGGCATCGTCAACCGCATGGACCGCGCCTATGTGGCGCCGAAAGATTGCGGCGAGATCCGGTTGATCTACCGGCTGACCCGTACCGATGTGTCGCCGATCGGCGAGAACGCGGTGTCGCAGAGGCTGCCGATGACGCTGAACCTCGTGCTGAAGGCGAAAGGCGACGGCAACGACGCATCGCTCGGCTGCCGCGAAATCGCGCGGCGCTGGCTCGCGACCGGCAGCGCGCCGCCGGCGATGGAGAAGTTGCTCGGCAAGGATGGTCCGCTCGACCTGATCGATGCGCGCAATATCGATCGTATCGAGACCAATCTGCAGATCGCGCACGCGCCGAAATCCGCGGTGCGCGATTTCCGCACCGACTATCTGCTCAAAGTGTTCGATTATGACGGCGTGGCAAAACGGTTTGCCGAAGCACCGCTGGAGAACCAGATCGATCGCGACCGCATTCTGGCGGACGGGGCACTGAGGCGCGACTTCAAGGCGTGGTTGCTCGATCCCAAACATCTTGCCGAGCTCGATCGCGGCACCTTGCTGATCCCCGATCGCTTCCTCGCGACCGTAGCGGTCGCGCCGACGCCGACTGGTTTCGATGTCAGCGAGCTGGAGCCCGAATTCGGCATGGTGCAGGGTGAGGGCACGGCCGGCAATGCGGTGTTCTCCGATGGTGACGTCGTCGGCGCCCTGCAGAAGGCTGCGGCCGACGGAACGAAGCTGCAAAACATCCAGTCGCTGGCCGGCTTCGAGCGGCGCCTCAACGATGTCACCTGCGCGGGCTGTCACCAGACCCGCGGCATCGGCGGCTTCCATTTCCCCGGCGTCGACTGGATGGCGGCAAAGCCGTCGAACTCCACCGTGGTGCCGGCCTCGCCGCATTTCTTCGGCGACCAGCCTCGCCGCCGCGATATCCTCGCAAGCTTCCGCGACGGCAAGGCGCCGGACTTTTCGCGCGGCTTCTCCAACCGGCCGCAGCTGCGCGGCAGCGCGGAACTTGCCGGCACCGAATACAGCGACGGCTGGGGCGCGCATTGCTATCTGCCGGGCGCGAGGCCCGCCGAGACCGACCGCAGCTTCCGCGGCTGGACCTGCGCCGACGGCCTTGCCTGCCAGGTGGCCGGGAAGGCCTCGCGCATCGGCATGTGCTTCGTGAAGGGCCGGTGATTTCCGCCGGAACCGGAGCGGCTGCGCGTCATTATTCGATGCTACATTCCACGTCGCGACCATGCCCCGAACAGCCAGCCTTGAGCGGAGACCGGCCGATGAGTGCTCCCGAGGACGACAAGCAGCGCGACCGCGAGATCGCGGCCAACGAGGCCGAGCATCAGGCGGTCAGCGCCGTCCGCGTCAGCAGCTGGGCGATCGGGCTCGCGGTCATCCTCGGCATCATCGTTGTGGCCATCGTCTGGGCCTGGATGAAAAGATAGCTTCCTAGGCGTCGGATGCCTGCGATGGAATGCCCGCTGACCTCGTAGCCCGGATGGAGCGAAGCGAAATCCGGGATTGCGTGATCCGATTGCGAGACTTGTCCCGGATTTCGCTTCGCTCCATCCGGGCTACTCACGAAGGTGGTTAGTTCGCTACGCCACCGCGCCCGACGCGCGCAGCTTCTGGATCGTGGCCTCGTCGTAGCCGGCCTGGCGCAGGATCTCGTCGGAATGCTCGCCGACCTCGGGCGGTTTGCGCGGCTGCACCTTCCTCGCGCCGTCGATGAAGATCGGGCTGTTGACGGTCAGCATGGTGTCGTTCTCGAAGCGCACCAGCACCTCGTTCTCGATCATCTGCTTGTCGTTCGGGATGTCGTCGAGGATGCCGACGACGCCGAACACGAGACCGTTGCCGTCGAGGATCTTGCGCCATTCGGCGAGGTCCTTGCCGGCGAACACCTCGTCGAAGATCTTGATCAGCTCGACCGAGCGCGCATGGCGGTCCGCCTTGGTGGCGAAGCGCGGATCGGCGACGAGATCCTCGCGGCCCATGCAGCGCGCCAGCGTTGGCCATTGCCGGTCTTCGTTGAGCAGCGACAGGATCAGCCAGCGGCCGTCCTTGCACTTATAGTGGTTGGTGACCGCGTTCAGCGCCTCCTCGCGCGGCTTGCGCTTCTTGAACTTGGCGCCGGCGAGCTTGGCCTGCGCCAGCACGCCATTGGCCCAGACGCCGTTGGCCATCAGATTGGTCGAGACGTGCGAGCCCTTGCCGGTCTTCTCGCGCTGGAACAGCGCGGTGACGATCGCGCCGTAGAACGCCATCGCGCAGGGGTGATCGCCCATGCCGGCGACCGAACGGGCCGGAGTGGTCTCCTCGTCGGCGCGCACCAGATCCATCAGGCCGGAGCGGGCCCAATAGGCGTTGGAGTCGAAGCCGGGCTTGTTGGCCTCTTCGCCCTTCTCGCCATAGCCGGTGAAGGACGCGTAGATCAGCCGGTCGTTGAGATGGGCAAGATGGTCGTAGGTGATGCCGAGCTTTGCGCGCACCTGCGGCGGCATGTTGGTGATGAACACGTCGGCCTCGGCGACGAGCTTGTACAGCACCTGCTGCGCGTCAGGCTTGGTGAGGTCGAGCGCGAGGCTCTTCTTGTTGCGGGCCTCCAGCATCCACGCGAAATTGTGCTCGCTCGATGGATAGCCGGGCAGATTGGGCAGATTGCGATAGGGATCGCCGGCGCCGGGCGGCTCGATCTTGATGACGTCGGCGCCGAAGTCGGACAGCACGGTGGCGGCCGCGGGTGCCGCGATGAAGCTCGCGCAGTCCAGGACCTTGAGCCCGTCAAAAATGCCTTTTTCCATCGTGCCGTCGCTCCCGTGGCGCTTGTTGGTGTTTTTCCGGTAGCTGGAATTATCGCAAGCAATGATCCCGATCGGACCGCCATTTGACCCATCTGGGGGGCACGATGCAACCAAGTCATTCCGGACCTGGCGCCCATGCACCATGCCGGAATGACATGTCGGTGATGAGTATTACTCCACCCCCGCCATCAGCGCCGCATTGCCGCCCGCGGCGGCGGTGTTGATGGTGATCGTCTGCTCGGTGGCGAAGCGCGCGAGGTAATGCGGGCCGCCGGCCTTGGGGCCGGTGCCGGACAGGCCGCTGCCGCCGAACGGCTGCACGCCGACCACCGCGCCGATCATGTTGCGGTTGACATAGATATTGCCGACCTGGAGGCGGTCGATCACGTGCTCGATCGTGTCGTCGATGCGGGAATGGATGCCGAGCGTCAGCCCGAACCCGGTCGCCTCGATCGCACTCAGCACCTCGCCGAGCTTGTCGGCGCGGTAGCGCACCACATGCAGGATCGGGCCGAACACCTCTTCCTTCAATTGCCCGGCCGCCGACAGTTCGAAGATGTGCGGCGCGACGAAATTGCCTGATGGCGCCTCGCCGGCGAGATGCACGCGCGCCTCCTGCTTCATTTGCGCGATATGCGCATCGAGCCGCTGCTTGGCGTCGGCATCGATCACCGGTCCGATATGCGTCGACGGTTCGGAGGGATCGCCGATCTTCAATTCGCGCGCGGCGCCCGCGATCATCTCGATCATGCGGTCGGCGACGTCGTCCTGCACGAACAGCAGCCGCAGCGCCGAGCAGCGCTGGCCGGCGGAGCGGAACGCCGAGGTCACGACGTCATCCGCGACCTGCTCGGGCAGCGCGGTGGCGTCGACGATCATGGCATTGATGCCGCCGGTTTCGGCGATCAGCGGCACGATCGGGCCGTCCTTGGCGGCGAGCGTGCGGTTGATCGACCGCGCGACCTCCGTCGAGCCGGTGAAGACGACCCCGGCGATGGTGGGATGCGCCACCAGCGCGGCGCCGACCGCGCCGTCGCCCTGGATCAGATGCAGCGCCGATGGCGGCACGCCGGCCTGATGCAGCATGGCAACGGCTTCGGCTGCGATGCGCGGCGTCTGCTCGGCCGGCTTTGCGATCACCGCATTGCCCGCCATCAATGCCGCCGTCACCTGGCCGAGGAAGATCGCGAGCGGGAAATTCCACGGCGAGATCGCGACGAACGCGCCGCGGCCGTGCAGCTCCAGCACATTGCTTTCGCCGGTCGGGCCCGGCATCGTCTCGCCTTCGCCGAACAGCTTTTGCCCCAGCGCGGCATAGTAGCGGCAGAAGTCGATCGCCTCGCGTACTTCCGATAGCGCATCATCGAGCGTCTTGCCGCCCTCGCTTTGCAGCAGAGCGAGGAAGTGGGCGCGGCGCTGCTCGAGCAGCTCCGCGGCCTTGTCCAGGATCGCCGCACGCTTTATGGCCGGCGTGGCGTTCCAGGCCTTGAAGCCGCGGCGCGCCGCGGCAACGGCGGCATTCGCCTGCTCGGTGGTTGATGGCGTGACGGAAGGCGAAGCCTTCCGTTCGGCCGCGATCGCCGACGTCAGCGCGCCGAGCGCCTTGCGTTCGCCGAATTCGATGCCGTGCGAGTTCTCGCGCTGCGGCCAATAAAGCTCGGCCGGCAACGGAATCGCGGAGTGCGACGCCTTGTCGTCGGTGCCGACGATCTCGGCCGGGCGGCGCAGCAGGTCCACGATGGACACGCGATTGTCGGCGGCCAGCGCCACGAAGGACGAGTTGGCGCCGTTCTCGAGCAGCCGCCGCACCAGATAGGCGAGCAGGTCGCGGTGGCTGCCGACCGGCGCATAGGTGCGGTGGGCGATCTCGGGCCTGTCCTCGCCGAGCTGGGCGTAGAGCGCTTCGCCCATGCCGTGCAGCCGCTGGAATTCGAAGCTTGAGGGATCGTCGGCGAGTTCGAGGATGGTTGCGATCGTCAGCGCGTTGTGGGTGGCGAATTGCGGAAACAGCCGAGGCCGCAGCGCCAGCAGCTTGCGCGCGCAGGCGACGTAGTTCAGGTCGGTCATCGCCTTGCGGGTGAACACCGGATAGCCGTCGAGCCCACGCTCCTGCGCGCGCTTGATCTCGGTGTCCCAATAGGCGCCCTTGACCAGGCGCACCATCATCCTGCGATCCAGCGCACGCGTCAGCGCATCGACATAGTCGATGACGTCGGCGGCGCGCTTCTGATAGGCCTGGATCGCGAGGCCAAAGCCGCTCCAGCCGGCGAGCGAGGGGTCGGCGAATGCGGCGGCGATGACGTCGAGCGACAGCTCCAGCCGGTCGGCCTCCTCGGCATCGACGGTGAAGTTGAGGTCGAACGCCTTGGCGCGGCGCGCGAGATCGATCAGCTGCGGCACCAGCTCGGTCATCACCCGCGCGTGGCTCACCGCCTCGAAGCGCGGATGCAGCGCGGAGAGTTTCACCGAGATGCCGGGCCGGTCGGGCAGGGGCTGATCGCCGGCCGCCTTGCCGATCGCATCGATGGCGCGGGCGTAGGATTCGAAATAGCGATGGGCATCGTCGGCGGTGCGCGCACCCTCGCCGAGCATGTCGAACGAATAGCGCGAGCCGCGCGCCGTGTGCGATTGCGCGCGCGACAGCGCCGCCTCGATGGTCTCGCCGAGCACGAAATGGCTGCCCATCAGCCGCATCGCCTGCCGTGTCGCGGCGCGCACCGCCGGCGCACCGAGTCGCTTCGTCAGCCGCCCGATCGTGCCCTGCGGCGTCTCGCCGGGCTGGATCACGCGCGCCGACATGCCGAGCGCCCAGGCCGAGGCGTTGACCAGGAACGCGCTCGATCTGGTCTCGTGGTTGACGAAGTCGCCCTGACCGAGCTTGTCCTCGATGAACTGGTCGGCGGTACGCGCGTCCGGCACCCGCAGCAGCGCCTCCGCCAGCACCATCAGCGCCAGCCCTTCCTTGGTCGACAGCGCGAACTCCCGCAACATGTCCTCGATCCCGCCGAGCGGATCGTCATTGGCCCGGATCGCCTCGATCAGGCGCGTCGCGGTGCGGTCGATCCGTGCCTCCGCCTCCGCGCCGAGCGTCGCGTCCTGGCGCAGGCGGGCGGCGATGGCGCTGTCGTCTGGCGCATACGGCGCGCTGAACGGGGGCGGGAGCGGCAACGGGTCTGGCATGGCGGTTCCTTGAGATTGTGTGGGAACACGTACGCGCTAGTGAACCGTAGTTCGATAGACAAATTAGCAGATTTGCCTTAAAAAATCAGGATCAATTCGAGAATTACCGTAGATATGACAGAAATCGACAAGACTGACCGCAAAATCCTCTCGATCCTGCAAGGGGATGGCCGGATTGCCAATGTGGAGTTGGCGGAAAGGATCGGCCTGTCGCCGACCTCGGTCGGCGAACGGTTGAAGCGGCTGCAGCGCGACGGCTTCGTCGAGGGCTATGGCGCCCGGCTCAATCCGCACCGGCTCGGGCTTGGTCTGCTGGTGTTTGTCGAGGTGTTGCTCGACAAGACCACGCCCGATGTATTCGAGAAGTTCGCCAGGGCGGTCCAGACCGCGCCGGAAGTGCTCGAGTGTCACATGGTGGCCGGCGGCTTCGACTATCTGGTCAAGGCGCGGGTCGCCAACATGACCGCCTATCGCAGGTTTCTCGGCGAGACCCTGCTGGCGCTGCCGGGCGTGCGGGAAACGCGAACCTACGCGGTGATGGAGGAAGTCAAGCGCGACGCGCCGCTGCCGGTCTGATCCACAGCCATGCGCCGGATGTCTTGGCATCGCGACACGCCCGCGATAATCCTTTGGTCGAGTTGGGGCGGTGGTTCATGAAAGACGCTGATCAGCCGATACGAATGAAGCGGGCCGGATTTGCCGGCGCGCTTGCTGTGCTCATGCTGTCGTTGCCGTCGGCCATGCCGGCCCGCGCGGCCGAGCTCAGCTCCGGCATCCTGCAGCTCTACACCTCGGTCTCGATCTATCCGCCGTCGGCGACGGGGATGACCGTCTGTTACGGCTTCGTCTGCCGGCGTCGCGAGATGCTCGACTTCAGCGCAGCCGACCGGGCGGCTCTGGCCAAGATCATGGCCACGGGCCGCGCCAATGCCGCCGCCGAACGCGCGGCCGTGCAAAAGGCCGTGATCTGGTTCGACCGGCGCATGGGGCCGATCCTCGGCACCGACAAGCGCGTGGCGAAAGCGGATTTCCGCGCCAACGACGACAAACACAATTATGATTGCTGGGACACGACGCGGAACACGACCAGCCTGATGCTGGTGATGCAGGCGTGGAACCTGTTCAGGTTTCATGACGTTGGGGATCCCCACTACCGCGGATTTTCGTTGGCGCAAACACCGCACAACACCGCCGTTCTCGTCGAGCGCGCGACCAAGGTGGAATGGGCGGTCGATCTCTGGCCCCGCGGCTATCTGCAACCGCCTGATGTCATGACCGTCGCCAAATGGGTGACGGAAGATTGAACGGCTGAGCGTCGCAGCTGCGCGTTTCGCGCTGTTCCATCATTGATCGCAGGGATAGCGTCCGCGCGACGCTGGGAACCGAATGCCAGGATTCGAACAATAGCTTCGCACGATATGGTTCCAAAAAATACGTTCAGTGCCGATCACCATAAGAACCAAGTGACGCGTTAACACCGGCAGCATTCGGTCAACCCGAGGCTACCACATGCGTTCACGTTCGATCTGCATTGATGCCGCCACCCGCGGCGTTCGTTTCCCACAGCTGCTGGCGCTTGCGCTGCTACTTTGGCCCGTGCTCGCCGGTCCGGCCCGCGCGGGCGATGTCGAGGATTGCAGCGGGCCGCCGACGGACAAGGCCGAGGCGGCGTGCTCGGGCATCATCAACGATACCGCACGCTCCACGGAGGACCGCACCAAGGCCTTCACCGGCCGCTCGCGATTTGGCATCGCGCGCGGCAAGATCGATCAGGCGCTCAGCGATGCCGATGCAGCGGTGCAGCTGAATGGACAATTCGTGCCGGCGCTGATCGCGCGCGGCTATGTCCAGCAACGCAAGGGCAGCTTGGATGAGGCCCGCGCCGATTTCGATCGCGCGATCGAGCTCGAGCCGAAGAACCCGTTCGGCTTCCTGGCGCGCGGCAATCTGCGCGCCGACCAGCACGCCTGGAGCGATGCGATCTCGGATTACGACCAGGCGATCACGTTGCGGCAGGATCTTCCCGCTGCCCGTGTCGGGCGCGCGCGGGCCTATGTCGAAACCGGACAGCCCGATGCGGCGGTGGCCGACGCCAACACCGCGATTGCCGTCAACGCCGGCACGCCGAATGCATTCTACTGGCGAGGTCAGGCCCATCGCCGCAAGGGCGACATGGATAAAGCGATCGAGGATTTCTCGCGTGCGATCGCGCAGGCGCCGCAGGCCGAGCGCAACGCCTATTTCGCCCGTGCCCAGCTCTACAGCGCCAAGGGTGACTATGCCCGCGCGATTGCCGACTTCGACCGGTTGTTGGCGGTGCTTCCCGACAACAAGGAGATACAGCAGCAGCGCCAGCAGGCGGTCACGATGCAGGCCGAACTCGCCAAGGCAGCAGGCGGCGCCGCGCCGCCGCAGGCCGCACCGGCTCCAGGCGCGCCGCCGGCGCGGCCAGCCGGGCCGGCGGCGGGTAACCAGCAGGTCGAGCAGGCCAAGCAGCTCGTCGCACAGGGCAACTACGCGGGCGCCGTTGCCAATCTCACCCAGGTGCTGGGCGGCGATCCCCGCAACGAGGCTGCGCTGCGCCTGCGTGCACTGGCCTATTCAAAGCTCGGCCGGTCGGCGGACGCGCGCAACGATCTCAATGCCCTGCTCAAGGTCAAGCCGGACGATCCGCAGCTGCTGGCGGCCCGCGCGCTCAATGCCGCCGGCACGCGGCAGTTCGATCAAGCGATGGCCGACGCCGGCCGTGCCATCACGCTCGATCAGAACAATTCGTTGGCGTATCTGGCGCGTGGCCTCGTCAAGGCCGGCACCGGCAAGGTGCAGGACGCGCTCGCCGACTACGATCATTCGATCTCGCTCAATCCCAAGGAGACGCTCGCTTTCACCGAACGTGGGCTCGCCCATATCGGCCTCAATCAGCTCGACAAGGCGCTGCTGGATTTCGATCAGGCCCTGGCGCTGGTGCCGACCAATCTGATCGCCAAATCGTGGCGCGGCCTCGCGTTGATGCTCAAGGGCCGCGCAGATGAGGGACTGGTCGATATCGACGCTGTGCTGGAGCGAAGCCCGAACAATCCGACGGCACAGCTCGGCCGCGGGCTCGCGATGCTGACTTCCTCCCAGTACGACCGCGCCATCGCCGCCTTCGACCAGATCATCACGCGGGCGCCCAACGATGCTTTCCCGCATGTGCTGCGCGCCCGGGCCTATCTCGGGCTGAAGAAGCCGGACAACGCGATGAAGGATCTCAACTTCATCCTCTCTGCGCGGCCCGATTATCAGCCGGCGCTGACATTGCGCGGCATCACCTGGTCGGCGTTGCGCAACTACGACAAGGCGGTCGAGGATCTCGACCGGGCGATCGCGCAGAAGGAGACGGTTGAGGGCCTGTTCGCCCGCGCCAAGGCGCATGAGGCGCTCAACCATGTCGACAAGGCGACCGAGGACTTCCGCAAGGCCACGCAGCTCACCCCGTCAAGCGTGTTCGACGTGCTGGCGCAGGCCGAGTCGAAGCGCAAGGTTCAGCAGCTGTCGAAGCGGGTGCCGTGCGGCAACGGCCAGAGCGGCACGTGCCTGTGATGCTGCAATGCGCAGCCGCGCGCTTCCCGGCGCAAAAGGCAGTCGTCGGCGCGCGAGCGGTGGCCGCCGAAATAGTTCAACGCCATATAGTTCAACGCCATGGCGCGCGGGCATCGTGCCCGCCCCGCCGAACGTCACGTTGTCTGGTGTGTGGATCGGCCCCCACTCCCGGATGGCGTCCGAGAGTGCGCCGCCGGATCTGGCGCTGTGACGCTAGACCTTGAGATTTTCGGCTGACGTCTTGCCGCGATTTGCAATCTCTTCGTATTCAACCGACTGACCTTCGTTGAGGGTCTGAAGGCCAGCCTTCTGAACTGCTGAAATATGAACGAAAATGTCCTTGCCGCCCGATGCGGGCTGGATGAATCCATAACCCTTGGTCGGGTTGAACCACTTCACTGTACCTTTGGGCATTCCAGTCGTCTCCGCGGAATCAATCGAAAACAGACCAGTCGGTCCCCGCAAAAACCGGCTTGTCCGCAACGACAGGATAGCAGTTTGAAAAAAGCTGGGTAGATCAAACGACGGTGTGTTTTTGACCGGAAACAACCCGCTTTGCGGGGGTTTTACGCCGGATTGCCCGTTTCGTGGTCAATTGATGCGCTGCAAAAACGGATCGGTTCCGGTGTACCGAACTGGATCGATCGTCCCGCGCGCTGCCTTTTCGGCCGGCGCGCGGGGATCGATCGGCGGCGTCTCAATAGGTCGCGGAGAGGTATTCGACGATCTTGCCGACGTCGGCTTCGTCGATCGGCGCACCGTAGACCTTGATCATCTTGGTCACCTCGGCCTGCCAAAAATCCTTCTTGAACTTCTCGCCCTGCGGTTGGGTCTTGATGTAGTCGGCCGAGTGGCAGGCGGTGCAGTTGTTTTGCACCACCTCGAGGTTGGGACCTGGCTTGAAGGCCGCGGTTTCCTCGGGGACCGTGTAGTTCACGGGCGCGGCGATGGCGGCGCCGATCGACAGCGCGGCGATCGCGGCGAGGGATGGAAGCAGCTTGCTGGTCATGATGCTTCTCCTCACGCTGCGGTGACGCGCACGGTTTCGACGACGTTGCGCAGATAGCCGGCCGGATTCCACAACGGATCCACCGGCTGGGTGTCGCCGGCATTGTTGGTGGCGCGCACCTTCAGCTCTGCGGGACCGGCCGCGAGCTTCACCGGCAACTTCCATTCGCGGAAGGCGTATTTGCCGAGGTCCTTGCCGAGCTTGGCCGGCGTCCAGCTCTTGCCGCCGTCGGTCGAGACCATCACCTCCTTGATGCCTTTACCGCCGTCGAAGGCAATGCCGCGCAGCATGGTGCGGTCGGCCTTCAGCTTGGCGCCGTCGGCAACGCTGGTGATGAACGAGCGCACCGTGAAGCGATTGATCGGGATCGTCGCCTTCGGTGCGGTGCCGGGCTCGACCGCATTGTTCGGCGTATCCGGTATCCGGTAGGCGGACTTCATCCAGAAGCCCTCGAACACGTTGTCGATCACGGTGATCTCGTTGAGGTGCTTCACCCAATAGGTGCCGTAATAGCCGGGCACCACGAGGCGGAGCGGGAAGCCGTTGAGGAAGGGCAGGTCCTCGCCGTTCATGCCCCAGGCCAGCATCACCTCGCCGTCGCGTGCGTGGTCGATGTCGAGTGCCTTGACGAAATCCGGCGTCTTGTCGCTGACTGGACCATCCATGCCGTTGAAGGTGACCTGCTTGGCTCCGGCCTGCACGCCGGCCATGTCGAGCACGGTCTTCAGCGGCACGCCGTGCCAGCGCGCGCAGCCCATCGCGCCGTTGCCGAGCTGGCCGCCGGCGACGCGCGGACTGAAGAAGCCGCGGCTGTTGCCGGAGCACTGGTTGACGGCAACGATATCGGTCGCCTTCAGCTTCCTGATGTCCTTCAGCGACAGCTTCAGCGGCTTGTCGACCTTGCCCTTGATCTCCAGCGTGAACTTGTCCGGATCGAGATTGTAGGGGAGGTCTGCCAGATGATAGCGCACGAAGAACGCATTGTTCGGCGTGATCGGGCCGTCGTTGAAGACCGCAAACGGCGTTTCCAGCTGCGGCGGGCGGGCGGTCAGGCCGATCATCGGGCGCTTTTGCGGGTAGCGCACCAGCGGGCGCTCGCCATTGCCAAAGGGCAGCGTCACGGTGTCGAGGGCGAATGCACCCCTTGATCCCAGCCCCGTCACCAAAGCGGCCAATCCGGCGCGCTTCATCAAGTCTCGTCGATCGAGCATTCCGCTTCCTCCGAAGCTGTTCTGTCGTGAGCCGGTCATCACCAGGCCCAGATTGCCTTGCGCGCCTTCGCATCGCGGAATGCGCGCTGTCCAAATGTCGCACCGGGGAACGGCAAGTCAATTGAGCTTTCGCAGCGTTGCGTCGCAACAACGAAAAGCCCCGGTCGCGTGGACGACCGGGGCGTTTCCATCCAAGTAGAACGTTCGATCAGTAGCAGACGTTCACGGTGCGATAGCGATAGCCATAGGGCGTCAGCACCAGGCGGGTGGCGTAGCAGCCGGAGTCGACGAAGCCGACGGCAATGCCCGGGCCACCCCAGAAGTGATGGTGATGCGGATGCCAGAAGAACGGCTTGGCGGAAGCTGCGGTCGGCGCCAGCGCGGCGGCGCCGAGGGTTGCGGCAGTGGCGAGAGCGAGCGTGACTTTGTGAAACATGGTCTTCTCCTTCAGGTGCGCGTTGAGCTCTGTCGCGGCGCGGTTGCAGTGTTACCCATCGCCAGTCAGTCGCATCCGGCACCGGGCACGTTCGAGCATCTCTGCTGAACGCACCGGCGGGTGTGCGGCAGGTCACATTGGGCTGAAGCGGAGATGAACCGGTCAGGCCGCGACGGCACGCCGGTCGTCGACCAGCGTCGATAGGAGCTGCGTCTTTTCGACCGTGCGCACGGTCATCGGCTCGTTGCGGCCGCGGATCGCGACCTCCTGCGCCGGCAGGGCATCGTCGGCGAGCCCGGCGGTGACGCGCACCTCGTCCGAGATGATCGCCTCGCAGGCCAGCGCCTTGGTCATGTCCTGCAGCCGTGCCGCGACGTTGACGGCATCGCCGAGCGCGGTGAACACCATGTGGTCGCGATAGCCGATATCGCCGACGATCACCTCGCCGCCATGGATGCCAATGCCGAAGCGGATCGGCTCACGCAGATCGTGGCTCAGGAATTGATTCAGCTCGTCGATATGGGTTGCGATCAGCGCCGCCGCGCGCAACGCCTGGCGGCAGGCCACCTGCCGGTCGGTGGCAAGCCCGAACAGCGCCAGCATGCCGTCGCCGATGAACTGGTTGGGCCGCCCGCCGGCCTCCAGCACCGCCTGCGACACCGCGCCGAGGAAGCGGTTGACGATGAACACGGTGTCGAACGGCAGCCGCTTCTCGGCAAGCTGGGTCGAGCCGCGCATGTCGACGAACATGCTGACCAGATAGCGCTCCTGGCCGACCCGTGCCGGATTGGCGGCGTGGGCGTTGGCCGACGTCGTGCTCGGCAGGAACAGCTGGAAGAAATTCAGGTCGGCGGTCGGCCGCAACTGGCAGGCCAGCCGGATCGACGGATCGTCATTGCCGACCCGGTGCAGCACGAAGGCTTCGCGCGGCGAGGGCTCGGGCAATCCGGCGTGGTCGCCGATGATGCGGATGCGGCAGGTCGAGCAGCGTGCGCGGCCGCCGCAGACGCTCGCATGCGGCACGTTGTAGCGCAGGCTTGCTTCCAGCACGCTCAATCCCTTCGGTACCCGCAGCGTGCGGCCGTTGCCGTAGGACAATGCGATCATGCCGCCGCGACGCTCCAGCAGGGCCCGCGCGCCGCGCGCCAGCAGCACGAGGCCGAGCAGGCCGAGATAGCCGATGGTCAGGCCGTCGGTGATCTTCTCGAGCGTGCTCCCCTGCGCCGCTGTGCCGAGCTTCTGCACCGACAGCTCCTCGCGCCGCCAGTCGGGATCTTGATAATCCGCGACCGTGGCGCGGCCGCCCTGGTAGACGCCGAGCATCGCCAGGGTCGGGATCAGCACGGCTCCGGCGAGCAGGAACGGCGCGGCGCGCTTGAAGAACGGACGCAGCCGCAGCCAGAAATACAGGCCGATGCAGCCATGCACCCAGGCGATCACCAGCACCGCCAGCATCTGCCACAGCCGGTTCGGCGAGGCGATGAAGAAGGTGTACAGCTCCTGGGGGTAGAGCTTCTCGTGCCCGTACAGGGTCTGGCCGAGCCGTACGCCGACGACGTGGGCGACGATCAGCATCGGGATGCTGAGGCCGAGCGTGAGTTGCAGCGGCTCGATCGCCTTCCAGTGGAACTCGCGGCGCTGATAGAGTGCCCAGATGCCGAGCCCGGTATGCACCAGGCAGGCGCTGTAGAACACGATCGCGACCGGCAGGAACTGCCAGAACTCGGTGTGGTAGTAGACCCCGATCGCCAGCGCCTGCGTCGAGATATTGCCGAGCGCGTGGTTGAGGAAATGGCTGGTCAGGTAGGCGAACATGATCGCCCCCGTGACGATGCGGACCTGCCGCAGGCCGATACCGCGGGCCATGTCCTGCAAGTGCTCGCGCGAGGGGGAGGCCATGTGATTCATGATCGGCAAGTCTAGTGGTTAATTCCCGCGCTGAACACCACCGCGGGTCCGGACCAGCCGTGAGAGCGGGCCGCGCGGCACGTTGACACTCCGTTAAGAGTCGAACAAAAAGCGCGCCGTGACGATAGCCCAAGCCGAACCTGGAGCCGATAACAACAGCGTTAAGCCGGCCCGTTCGCGCGCGCCGGACTGGCGGGGCGTCATCGCCGTGATCGTTGCCATGACCGCGATGCGGTTGGTCTACGCCCATGCGCTCGATCTGCGCACCGACGAGGCCTATTACTGGACCTGGTCGAAGGAAAACGTGCTGTCGTTCCTCGACCATCCGCCGATGGTCGCCTGGTTCATCCGCTTCGGCACCGCGATCCTCGGCGACACCAATCTCGGCGTCCGCCTCGGCGGCATCGTCGCGATGCTGGCCACCCAGCTCCTGCTCGCCGACATCGTCCGCCGCGTGACGGCCAACAACGTCCGCGCCGTGATGCTGGCGCTGCTGCTGCCGGAGGCGGCGCTGTATTACGGCCTCTTGATGGCCAAGGTCGCGCCGGATACGGCGCTGATCCCGTTTTCGGTGGCGATGCTGTGGTCGCTGGTGCGGCTTGCGCAAAGCGGTGACGGGCGCTGGTGGCTCGCCGCGGGGCTATTTGCCGGGCTGGCGCTGCTGTCGAAATTCACCGCGATCATGTTCGCGCCGGCGGTGCTCGCCTTTGCGCTGGTGCCGGATTGGCGCTGGCGCTGGCTGCGCAGCCCGTATCCGTATCTTGCCGTGCTGATCGCGATCGTTGTGTTCTCGCCGGTGCTGATCTGGAATGCCGAGCACGACTGGGCCTCGTTCCGCTTCCAGGCGGTGCGCGCCACCGCCGAGCGCGCCTTCACGCTGCGCACCGTCGGCGAATTCGTCGGCATGCAGTTCGGCCTGGTCGGCTTCGTGCTGCTGCCGGTGACGCTGTTCGGCACCGCGCTGACGGCATGGCGTGGCTATCGCAAGCGCGAGCCGGTTGCGATCCTGCTGGCGACCGCGGTCTTGGTGCCGTTCATCTACTTCCTCTGGAAGTCCTTGACGCTGCGGGTCGGCGACACCTGGCCGATGTTTTTGTGGCCAGCCGGATTTGCGGCGGTCGCGATCAACGTCACGCGGATGCCGTTCGAGGGCTGGTCGGTCGAGCTCGTCAAATCGACGGTATATTGGGCGCGGACCGCGATCACATCAGGCATCGTGTTCGTCGTCTGCGTCTTCCTCTACTACATGTTCGCGCCGTGGAATCTGATCGGCCGCACCGATCCGATCGGCACCGAGGCGGGCTACGATGTGGTGGCTGCGCGCACGCTGGCGCAGGTTGAGGCGACCGGCGCGACCTGGGTCGCGACCACGGATTATCGCACCTATGCGATGCTGCGCTGGTTGCTGCGCGGGAAGGTGACGGTCATCGAAATCAACGAACGCGGCCGCTTCCAGGGCTTTGCCGATCCCGGCATGAGCAAGATCCGCGATCACGCCGGCATTTATGTCGGGCGCGAGTCCGAGAACAATCTGCCGCTGTGGAGCGAGACATCAGCGGTGCGCCAGCCGCTGGAGCGCGTGACGCGCAGCTGGCGCGGCATGGTGATGGACACCTATGCGCTGGAGAAGATCAGCGGCTGGACCCCCGATCTGTCGCCGCCGCCGGACACCACCTTCTTCCGCTGGCGCGTGCTGGCCTCCTCCTTCTCCCCGCTTGCGGGGACGAGACGATCAGAGCTCGCTCTGCGAAGGTCGGGATGAGGGGGAGTCTCCACGGGGACGGCGAGAGTTGGTCTCGCGGAGACTCCCCCTCACCCGAAATTTGCGCTTCGCGAAAATTCCGGCCTCTCCCCGCAAGCGGGGCGAGGCAAGCACCTCATTCCTCTTCCTCGCGCTTGCGGATCAGGTCTTTCGCGAGATCCGTCAGCGCCGGGCGCGGCAGGGCGTTGAAGGGAAGCGGGCGGGTGACGTCGATCGCGGCGAGGCCGAGCCGGGCGGTCAACAGGCCGTTGAGCATGCCTTCGCCGAGGCGTTGTGACAGTTTTGCCGCGATGCCGTGACCGAGCATCTGCTGGATCAGGCTGTCGCTGGCCGCCATGCCGCCGGTGATCGCGAGATGCGCGATGACGTGGCGCAGCAGTCGGATCATGCCGAGCGCGCCGGGCCGGCCGCCATAGAGCCGCGCCAGTTGGCGGATCATCCGCAAGCTCGCCACGAACACGAACAGCACGTCGAACAGCGCGCGCGGGCTGACCGCGGTGACGACCGAGACGCGCTGCGCGGCCGTCGACACCAGCCGTCGCGCTTCCTCATCGAGCGGTGTCATCAGCTCGCGCTCGGCGAGGCGGATCATGTCGGCGCCGTCGATGATGTCGTCGGTGTGGCTCTGCAGCTCGCTGCGGGCGCGAGCGAGCTGCGGGGTCTGGTGCGCGAGCTTGAGCAAATCGGCAACGATCGCGCGGCTCGCGGCCCGGTCGTCGCTGATCAGCACCTCGGCGGCGCGCAGATGCAGCTTCTCGATCGTCGCAAGCCTTGCCAGGCCGACGAGCTCGCGCGTGGTCACGACGGCGAGCGCAACCGCGGCGATGACGGCGAGTCCCAGCCCGAGGACGCCGAGGCCTTCATTGCGTGCGAACAGGTCCTCGACCAGGTTGAGGACGCCAAGCCCGGTGCCGAGCACCACGAGGCCCGCGACCGCGCTCCAGAACAGTGTGCCCCAGCGGAAGCCGCGGCGCGCCGGCACCAGCGGCGTATCGACCGGGACCGGGAGCTGCGCGGGCTCGGCCTCGGGCACGATCTGGATCGTGCCGCGGGTGAGGCGGCTGCCGTCGTCCGGATCCATCACGACCACGCCGGGATCGTCGAGCTTGAACGTCGCCGGCCGCCGCGGGGGCGTCTTCTCGTTCATTGCAGTTTGTCTCCGATCAGGAACTGAAGGGCGCGGTCAAGGCGGATGTGAGGCAGCACCGGCTCTGCATCGCCGTTTCGTTCCAGCTTTGGCGGACGGAAGCGCAGGAAGCGGTAGTCTACGGCCTCGGTGTCCGAGCTTGAGAGGCCGCGGAAACCGCCGTTGAACAGCTCCTCCGGATTATCGGGCAGGTCGCCCGGAAAGGTCGCAACTTCCGTCTCGCCGTCGAGCCGCTCGCCATTGGCGACCTCGCCCGGCGCCGGCGTGCCGAGGATCGACGGCAGCCGGTCGCGCCCGCGCTGGACCTGCGCCTCGCGCGTGGCGCGCACCGCGGCGAGCGCGACGACGTCGATATCGGCGCCGGCATATTCGGCGCGCTCGGCGGCCTTGGCCACGATCCGCCGCAGCACGGCCTCCAGCCGGTCGTGGCTCTGGTGGTGCAGATGGTCGGCCTTGGTGGCCGCGAACAGGATGCGGTCGATGCGCGGCCGGAACAGCGCGCTCAGGATCGTGCTGCGGCCGATCCGGAAGCAGTCGAGAATGCCGGCGAGTGCGGCCTCGAGATCGTGCAGCGCCTCGGGGCCGGCATTGAATGCGGCGAGCGCATCGGCCAGCACGATCTGGCGGTCGAGCCGCGCGAAATGGTCGCGGAAGAACGGCCGCACCACGACGTCCTTGTAGGCTTCAAAGCGCCGCCGCATCATCGCCCATAGCGAGCCGTCACCCGCGCTGCCGCCTGCGGGCACGTCGAGCGGCGCAAAGGTGAGTGCCGGCGTGTCGGCGAGATTGCCGGGCATCAGGAAGCGGCCGGGCGGCAACAGGCTCATCGCGAAGCGCTCGTCGCGGCAGGCGCGCAGATAGTCGGTGAACAGGCGTGCTTCGGTGAGCGCGGCCTGCTCGTCCTCTTTGGCTTCGGGCTTCAGCGTCGCGAGATGCGCGTGCCAGGACGTCGCGAGTTTTGCGCGCAGCGGCTCGCGCGACAGCGCAAGGCTCTCCGCCGACCATTGCTCGTAGCTCTTGTTGAGCAGCGGCAGGTCGAGCAGCCACTCGCCGGGATAGTCGACGATATCGAGGGTCAGCGTGCGGTCCGCGCCATTTTGCCGCTGATACTCGATCACGAGACGGAGCTCGGAGATGTCGGTGGTCGAGCTCGGCCAGCGTCGCTCCTCGACCAATGTCCGGACATGGTTCTCATAGGCGAAGCGCGGCACCGCATCGTCGGGCTGCGGGGCGAGATAGGCGCTCGCGATCCGCCCCGAGGCATAGGCCTCGAACACCGGGAAGCGGCCGCCGCGGGTCAGGCCGTGCACCAGCGCGGTGATGAACACGGTCTTGCCGGCGCGCGACAGGCCGGTGACCCCGAGCCGCACCGTCGGGTTGAAGAAGCCCTCGCCATAGTCGAGCAGCGCCCGCGCCGAGAGACGGGCTTCCTCGACGATATCAGTGAAGCTGGGGGGCATGGAGGGTTAACGAAAACCCGGCAGGAGGGACCAAAAGGGGCGGGCGATCACCCGCAAGGTGGCGATTATCGGGCCAAAATCAAGCTTCACATTTCCGGCGCCTTTGCAGGCGAGGGGTTGTCGGGGGGCAGGGGAATTGAACGCGTCAGACCACCCGCGCTACCCATCGTCCATCGGCCCACGGGAAAGCCTGCATGACGGTCTTCCGCCTGAAGCAACTTGCCTCGACCTCGATCCACGCGGCCGGCGCCGCGCTGTGGAACTACGACCGTGCCGAGCTGATCGCCGACGGCGTCGTCCATCTCGTCGGCGTCGCTTTCGGGCTGGTCGCCGCCACCGCGCTGATCGTGCTGACCGCGGTCTATGCCGGCCCGTTCGACATCGCCGTGGTGTCGGTCTATGTCGCCGGCCTGCTCGCGATGCTGGTGCTGTCGGCGACCTATAATCTGTGGCCGGTGTCGCGCGCCAAATGGGTGCTGCGGCGCTTCGATCATTCCGCGATCTATCTGCTGATCGCCGCGACCTACACGCCGTTCATCGTGGAACTGAAGGACAGCACCTTCGCGATCGCGCTGCTGGTCGGGGTGTGGTGCGTGGCGATCGTCGGGATCTGGCTGAAGTTGCGCTATCCCGGCCGCTTCGACCGGCTCTCGATCGGGCTTTATCTCGCGATGGGCTGGAGCGGCATCATGCTCTACGACCGCGTCGTGAAGGCACTGCCGGCGATGGCGCTCGGCTTCGTGCTGGCCGGCGGCATCCTCTACAGCCTGGGCGTGATCTTCCACTCCTGGCGGCGGCTGCGCTTCCAGAACGCGATCTGGCACTGCTTCGTGCTGCTCGGGGCCGCCTGCCACTACACGGCCGTGTTCGACGTCGTGTTGGCGAGCTGAGCGGTCCGCCAGCGTTACGCACAGGGCCGGGCCGGCCTCGCGAAAAGATCATGCATCGGCAAAAGATGGGATATCATGATCCCTCTGTTTGAACATGAGACCGGCTCTCCGGATCATGCGCTGAAATCAAGATATCGGGAGGATGGCCATGCAGGTGGCAGGTAAGGTTGTGGTGGTCACCGGCGGTGGCAATGGCATCGGCAAGGCGCTGTGCGAGGCGTTCCATGCCGCGGGCACATCGAAGGTCGTGGTCGTCGACCTCGATCATGGCGCGGCCGAGAAGGTCGCGGCCACGGTCGGTGGTGCCGCCTTCAAATGCGACGTCGGGCAGGAGAAGAACATCCTGCATGTGATCGACGAGACCGAGCGCATGTTCGGCCCGATCGCGCTGTTCTGCTCCAATGCCGGCATCGGCGGCGGCTTCGATCCGCTGTCGGTGAACGCCGGCGGCACCTCGGACGAGCCGTGGTCGCGGAGCTGGGCGATCCATGTGATGGCGCATGTCTATGCCGCGCGGCATCTGGTGCCGCGCATGAAGACGCGCGGCGGCGGCTATTTCCTCAACACGATCTCGGCCGCGGGCCTCTTGTCGCAGGTCGGCAGCCCGGCCTATTCGACCACCAAGCACGCCGCGGTCGGCTTTGCGGAAAACCTCGCGATCTCGCACCGCGCCGACAACATCAAGGTCTCGATCCTCTGCCCGCAGGGCGTCGACACCAACATGCTGCGCTCGATCCCGAAGGGCCCGCAATCCGGCGACGGCGATCTTTCCGCCGAGCAGGTCGCGCAGGATGCACTCAAGGGCATCGAGCAGGAGACCTTCCTGATCCTGCCGCATCCGCAGGTGCTCGGCTACATGCGCAAGAAGACCGAGAATTACGACCGCTGGATCGGCGGCATGGCCAAGATCCAGGCCAAGATGCGGGAAGCGCACGGGAAGTGAGACCTGTAGCCCGGATGGTGCGAAACGTAATCCGGGTCGAACGTGCGCGCGTGAATCCCGGATTTCGCTGCGCTTCATCCGAGCTACGATATCGGCCGCGCAACTGAGGCGCCTCACTCCTTTGCGATCTGTGCGATCCTGTCGCGCAGATAGGCATCCATCAAATCGGGTGCCGAGGCGCCGAACATCCTGATGCGGCCGGTGTGCAATAGCAGCAGGAGGCCGGTCGCATGCGCGAAGCAGTCCACCATCACCGTGTTCGCCTTCGACCTGGAGGCGCCGAGCGCCTCTGCGGCTTCGGCGATCGGATGCAGCGCCGCCTCCAGCGCGGCGTTCAGCGCGTGATCGCGGTCATGGCCGAGCCCGGCCGGCTTCATGCCGCCGCGGAACAAGTAGAAGCCGAGATCGAGGTCGCGCGGGTTCTCCGCGTAATAGCGGAAGAAGCCCATGCCTGCTGCGTGCAGCTTCTGCTTGGCGCCGCGCGTCGTCGCGACCGCCGCACTGACGGCTTCGCCGAGCGAGGCCAGCGATTGCCGCAGCACCTCGGCGTAGATCGCCTCCTTGGAATCGAAATGGAAATACAGCGCCGCCGGCGTGTAGCCGGCCCGCGTCGCGATCGCCCGCAGGCTCGCGCCCTCGAGGCCTTCCTCCGCGAACACGCTGCGCGCCGCGTCGAGGATCAGTTCCCGCTTGTGGCGGCTGACCGCTTCCTTCCTGCTCTCGCGCATCTGCATGGCCCGGCAAATCCGTTCTTGACTCAATTCTAACAGCGTTAGATAATTTAACAGTGTTAGAATAAATGAGCAAGGGAGAAGCGCCATGCTGATGACGGCTGCGGACTACCGGGAATCCCTGCGCCGCTACAAACCGCGTGTGTTCATCAACGGCGCGGCCGTTGCGAGCGTCGCGGACGAGCCGTTGCTGGCGCCCGGCGTGGCAGGCGTCGGCGTGACCTATGATTTCGCGCTACAGCCCGAGCATGTGCCGATCATGACGGCGCGGCAGGGTACCTCGGGCAAGACCGTCAACCGCATGCTCCACATCGATCGGAGCTCGCAGGACCTGCTCGACAAGCTCGAGGCGGTGCGGCTGGTGTGCAAGACGTCGGGCTGCGCGCAGCGCTACCTGACCCATGATGCGCTGAACGGTCTCTTTCAGGCGACCAGGCTGACCGACGATCGCCACGGCACCGATTACAGCCAGCGCTTCCTCAACTATCTGCACGAGGTTCAGGACCAGGATCTGACGCTCGGCATCGCCATGACCGATGCGAAGGGCGACCGCTCCAAGCGTCCCGGCCTGCAGGCCAATGCGGACGTCTACGTCCATATCAAGGAGCGCCGGCCCGACGGCATCGTGATCCGCGGCACCAAGGCGATCGTGACCGGCGCGCCTTACATGCACGAATTCCTTGTCATGCCGTGCCGCACCCATGTGCCTGTCGACAAGGATTTTGCCGTCTGTTGCGCCGTGCCGGTCGATGCGCCCGGCGTCACCATCGTCGCGCGTCCGGCCGGCCGGCCCGGCGATGCCGCGGCGAAATTCTCGGCGAAGTACGGTCAGTCGGTCGGCGTCGTGATGTTCGACGACGTGTTCGTGCCGCATGACCGCGTGTTCCTCGCCGGCGAGACCGAGGAGGGCGGCTTCCTCACCACCTCCTACGCGACGCATCACCGGCATTCCTGCATCGGCGCCCGCGCCGGCTTCGGCGATCTCCTGATCGGCGCCGGCGCGCTGATGATCGAGGCCAACGGGCTCGATGCCGAGAAGCATGCGCATATCCGCGAGGCGATGGTCGAGCTGATCACCATCACCGAGAGTTTCTATGCCTGCGGCGTCGCCTCCTCGGTCTACTGCACGAAGGATCCGGCGGGCTCGGTGATGCCGGATGCGGTGTTCTCCAACATCGGCAAGCTGCTGCTGGCGACCAAGATCTACGACATGCACCGCGTCGCGCATTACGTCTCCGGCGGGCTGATCGTCGCGCTGCCGGGTCCCGACGAGGATCACAATCCGGAAACGCGCGCCTCGCTTGCCGCTGTCATGGGCGGACGTCCCGATATCCCGGCCGAGCAGCGCGCCGAGGTGGCGCGGCTGATCGAGGACCTCACCGTCTCGCACGAAGCCGGCTGGTATTCAGTGATCTCGTTGCACGGCGGCGGCTCGCCGGAGGCGATGAAGCGCGAGATCTGGCGCAACTATCCGGTGATGGAGAAGGCCGAGCTGGTCGAGAATTTGCTCGGCCGCGACCTCGTCGACCAGGGACAACGGGTGTCGAAGCAGCCCGGACGCTGCTGCGCCTCCGGCTGCGAGGTGCCGACGCCGTCAGCGGCGCCCATGCTCGGCGATCCAATGCCCTCGTAATAAGGTTGCGAATATATGTCCAGCCGTCATTGCGAGGAGCGGCAGCGACGAAGCAATCCATATCTCCACTTGCCGAAAGATGGATTGCTTCGCTTCGCTCGCAATGACGTGGCGAGATTGCCGCTCAGCTCTTCTGCGTGTAGAGCAGCGGCACCGCGGAATCGACCATCACCTCGATCAGGCTGGTGCCTTGATGCGACAGCGCGCGCTGGTAGGCGCCGGCGAGCTCGGCTGATTTCGTCACCCGCACGGCGTCGCAGCCCAGGCCTTCGGCGAGCTTGACGAAATCGATGCCGGGCAGATCGAGGCCCGGCACGTTGCGCACCTGCATCACCTGGCTGAATGAGCGCATCGCGCCGTAGCCGGAATTGTTCAGCACGACGACCGTCAGCGGCAGCTTGCGCTGCGCCGATGTCCACAGCGCCTGGATCGAATACATCGCCGAGCCGTCGCCGATCAGGCAAACCGTGCGTCCCTGACGTCGACCGAGCGCCATGCCGACCGCTGCCGGCAGGCTGTAGCCGAGGCCGCCGCTCGCCATGGTGTAGAAGCTGTCCTGGCCGTGCATCGGCATCGCCTTCTGCATCAGCGGGCGATGCGACGGTATTTCCTCGACCAGCGCATCATACGGCCCCATCGCGGCCGAGAGCGCATGCAGCGCGTATTCGGCAGGGATCGGGTCGCCGGCGGCCGGAGCCGGCGGCAGGACACGGCCAGCCGGCGCGGTGCGTTTCGTCTCAAGCAGCATCTCGAGCAGCGCTGTCAGCGCGGGCTTCATGGTCGCGACGATGCTGTGGCCGGTCGGCGTCATCGCCGCGGCGTCCGGATCGTCGGTGATCTGGAAGATCGTGGTCGAACCGTCGAAGATCGCGGCATGGCCCTCGACATGGAAGGTGAAGACCGGCGCGCCGACCACGACGACGAGATCGTGATCGCGCAGCGCATCGGAGAGCTGGCCCGGCGCGGCATGCAGGAAGCCGGCAAACTGCGGATGCCGTTCGGGGAACGAGCAGCGCGCCGAGAACGGGCTGGCCCAGACCGCGGCTTTTGATTTCTCGGCGACCTTCACCATGAGATCGACTGCCTCGGCCCGATCGACGGCCGGGCCGACGACGAGGGCAGGGCGCTTGGCCTCGCCGAGCGCGGCCGCCAATGCCTGCATCGCCGACAGGTCGGGGCCGATCTCGCGGCTGACTTGGCGCGCGTCGAGCGGCTGCGTCGCATGCGCCCAGTCGTCGATCGGCACCGAGACGAAGGTCGGCCCGCAGGGCGGCTGCATCGCGACATAATAGGCGCGCGCGATCGCGGCAGGCACGTCCTCGGCGCGCGCCGGCTCGACCGCGAATTTCACGTAAGGCCGCGGGAATTCCGAGGCCCGCTCGGCATAGAGGAAGGCCTGCAGCGGCATGATCGAGCGCGCCTGCTGGCCCGCGGTGATCACCAGCGGGGTCTGGTTGCGATAGGCGTTGTAGATGTTGCCGAGCGCGTTGCCGACGCCGGCCGCCGAATGCAGATTGACGAAACCGGCATTGCGCGTCGCCAGCGCGTAGCCGTCGGCCATGCCGACGACGGATGCCTCCTGCAGGCCGAGCACGTAGTCGATGTCGTCGGGCCAGTCGCTCAGGAACGGCAGCTCGGTCGAGCCGGGATTGCCGAACACCTTCTTGATGCCCCACGCGCGCAGCAGGCCGAAGGTGGCGTCCTTGACGGTGACGGTCGTGCCTTTGCTGGCGGCGGGTTTGCGCGAGGACATCGGGCGGCTCCCATTTCTGTCTTGTTACGTTCCGTCATTGCGGGCGGCAAAAACGGAAAGGCAATCCACCTGTCGATGGATTGCCTGACGATGTCAAGCCGCTGCGCCCATAGTTGCCGCGGCAACGGCTGCAAATTTGCGTAGGCGGCTATCCCGTCATCCTGAGGAGCGCGTAGCGCGCGTCTCGAAGGATCGACGGCCACGGCGGGGCCGTTCATCCTTCGAGACGCGCGCTACGCGCTCCTCAGGATGACGGGGTGACTACCTAATTGGCCTTCTGCAGCGCAGCGGTCTGCTTGGCGAGCTGCTTGTCGAAATCCTGCTCCAGCCCGGCCACGTAGGTGGCATTTTCGCCCGGCTTGACGAACGGGTTCGGCGCGCCGTCCTTCATCTGCGCCCGCTTGGCCTGCATGGCGTAGACCTCCGGATGCGGCCCGAGCAGCACGTCGACCTTCATCGCCTTGACCTTGGTGAAGGTCGAGCGGTAGTCGTCGACGATGCCGGGATAGGTCGGACGGCCGACCAGCCGGTTCAGCGCCACCGTTCCGCTGCAGAAGAACAGCACGTTGCGCGCCTGGCTGCCATCCTTGACCGTGATCTCCCAGCTGGTGCAGCCGGGCGAATGGCCGGGGGTGGTGTGCGCTGTCAGCGTGACATCGCCGAGCGTCACCTTGTCGCCTTCCTTGACGGTGCGGTCGACCTTCACCGGCGTAAAGGCGAGATCGGCGTTGTTCTCGTCGCCCGGATAATAGCCGCCCTCGAGCAGGGGCTTGTCGCGCTCGCCGGCGATCAGTTGCGCGCCGGTCTCCTTCTTGATCTCGGCAAAGCCGCCGGTGTGGTCGAGATGGGCGTGGGTGTTGAGGATGATCTTGATGTCGCCCTCCTTGAAGCCGAGCTTGGCGATGTTGTCCTTGATCATGCCGGTCGACTGCTGCATCGCCGTGTCCATCAGGATCAGCCCTTGCGACGTCTTGATGATGTAGACCGCGATCCCGTCAGTGCCCACGTAGTAGATATTGTCGATGAGCTGGAACGGCTCGAACGGCGCGGTCCATTTCTTCATGACAACAGCCATGAAGTCCTTGAGCGTCTGTGCCTGCGCACCGGTTGCGATCAGCGTGAGCGCGCACAGCGCGGCTGCGATCGTCCTCATGGTTGCCTCCCTGTTTGTTGTTGTTCGTGCACGGGCGGCACTATGCGTGCTGGCGACGCCGGCCGCAAGCTGCGGACGGCAAGCCGCAGGGCTGACGGCCGTCCGTCCGGCGCATTCCTGTTCTGCGTTCAGCTTGCGTATTGGGCGATGCCGTGACCGAACGACCAGTTCTCCTTGGCGACCTCGACGAGGTTGATGACAACATCGTCCGGCCGTCCCTGCAGCTGGCTCTGATAGTCGTCCACGATCCGCTTGTAGAACGCCTTCTTCATCTCGACGGTACGCCCGGCATTCATGGTGATCTGGATGAAGATGAGATCGTCGCTGTAGGTATTGCCGAGATAGTTGTCGGCGTAGTTCAGGTCGCCACGGTCGTGCTCGGTGATGACCTGAAACTTGTCATTCTCGGGCACGTTGATCACCTCGCGCATCGCCTTGTAGACGATCTCGCCCAGCGTCTTGCGATATTCGGCGGACTTGCCGCGCTTCAGGTCGATGCGAACGAATGGCATGGTGGTCTCCTGTGTTGTGCGAGGCTCGGCCGGATCCGGCCCCGTGTGATCGAGACGCTGCGGCGGTGCGAAGGCTCTCGCGTCGTCCGCTTGCGCCGGCGGCGTCGGGGAATTCAGCGGGTCGCCTTGAAGGCCTCCCAGCGCGCATCTCGCTCTCTTTGGTATTTGGGAGTTCGCTCGCCCACCATGTCGGCGCGATGAACCGGCTCGCCGCAGGACTCGCAGACCGGACCGAGCCCGGCCGGCTTGCCGCAGACGCGATGGGTGTAGTTTATTGCGCGGCCTTCCCGCGGTGACTTGCACCAGGTCTCGCCCCAGGCGCGCAGCGCCATCAGCACCGGAAAGAACGCGTCGCCCTTCTCGGTGAGGTGATATTCGTGGCGCAACGGGCGTTTGTTGTAGACGCGCCGCGTCACCAGGCCGTCCGCTTCCAGCTTTTTCAGCCGTGCCGTGATCATCTGCGGCGTGCCGCCGGACTGCGCCTGAATCTCCTCGAAGCGATGATTGCGCGCGAACAGTTCGCGCAGAACCAGTACTGTCCAGCGGTCGCCCACGACGGTTTCGGCGCGAGCGACAGGACAGAGCGTTTGGTCAGCCGTGTTGTCCTTCATTTTCGTCATCACGTTTTCTTCATCAGGCTTGAGACTATGATTTTCATAGTAATATGACCCGACATCATCGCAAATGCAATGGGCCTTCGATGGCCCGATCTGTCATCGCCAAGGAGTGAGCCATGACCACCGAACCGGGGCCGACAGCGGCCAAAGTCGATTTGAAGCTCGAGGTCGTCGTCATCCCCGTCTCGGATGTCGATCGCGCCAAGCGCTTCTATCAGGACCTGGGCTGGCGGCTTGATGCCGACTTCGTCAGGCCCGACGGCTCGCGCGCCGTGCAGCTAACGCCGCCGGGTTCGCCGACGTCGATCCATCTCGGCTCGGGACCCGCGCTGCCGCGCTTCCTGATCGTCAATGATATCGAAGCGGCGCGCGCCGAGCTGATCGCGCGTGGCGCCGATGTCAGCGAGGTGTTTCACCGCGGCGCGGAAGGCCGCATCAAGGGGCCGGACCCGGAGCGGCCGAGTTACGGGTCGCTCGCCACGTTCAATGATCCCGACGGAAACGTCTGGCTGCTGCAGCAGGTGACGCAACGCCTGCCCGGGCGATTCGACGGCAACAGTACGAATTTCTCCTCATCGGCTGATCTTGCTGCCGCGCTGCGCCGCGCGGCTATGGCCCATGGCGAGCACGAGAAGCGAACCGGCGGCCACGAAGCGAACTGGCCCGATTGGTACGCCGAGTACATGGTCCGCGAACAGGCCGGCAAGCCGCTGCCCGAGTGAACGGAGCTCGTCATTGAAGCAAATCCAACCGGCCGCCTGATAGCCAAGGAGCGATCGATGTCCCAGATCACCTATCCACGCGAGCGGACCGCGCTGCTCCTCGTCGATCCTTACAATGATTTCCTCTCCGAGGGCGGCATGGTCTTTCCGCGCATCAAGCCTATCGCCGACGAGGTCGGGCTGCTCGACAATCTGCGCCAGCTCGACGGCGCGGTCCGGGCCGCCGGCATCCAGGTGGTGATCGTCCCGCACCGTCGCTGGGAGCCGGGCGATTATGAGGATTGGGATCATCCCAATCCGACTCAACGCTTGATCATGCAGCGCCATAGCTTTGCGCGCGGCGAATGGGGCGGGGAATGGCATCCGGACCTTGCGCCCAAGCCTGGCGACCTGATCGCCCAAGAGCATTGGGGGCAGAGCGGGTTCGCCAACACCAATCTCGATTTCCTGCTGGAGCAGAAGGGCGTCACGCATGTGATCGTGGTCGGACTGCTGGCCAACACCTGCATCGAATCGACCGCCCGCTTCGCGATGGAGCTCGGCTACCACGTGACGCTGGTGCGCGATGCCACCGCCGCCTTCTCGCACGACATGATGCACGCCGCTCACGAGCTGAATGGCCCGACCTACGCCCATTCCATCCTGACAACCAAGGAGGTGATCGCGGCGTTGCCGGCGGCCTCTCATTCCAAGGAGACTGTCAAATGAGCGCGCCATCGAAGACGCCCGTTGCAATTGCGATAAGCCAATCGACCCAGGAAGCGATCGACCAGGACCGGCGCAGGCTGCTGACGGGCGCGGCGTTGGGCCTGGCTGCTGCCGGTGCTGCCAGCCTGTTCCCCGCGCATCCCGCCGCAGCGGCCACCAGCGATGCGATCCGCCCGTTCCGCGTCGACATTCCCGAGGAAGACCTTGTCGATCTTCGCCGCCGTTTGGCCGCAACCCGATGGTCCGACAAGGAAACCGTCAATGACGACTCCCAGGGCGTCCCGCAGGCGATGCTGCGCGATCTCGTCCGCTACTGGCAGACCGACTACGACTGGCGGAAGGTGGAGGCGCGGCTCAACGCCCTGCCGCAGTTCAACACCGAAATCGACGGGGTGAACATTCACTTCATTCACGTCCGCTCGAAACATGACAATGCGCTGCCGCTGATCGTCACGCATGGCTGGCCGGGTTCGGTCATCGAGCAGATGAAGATCATCGACCCGCTGACCAATCCCACCGCGCATGGCGGCAGTGCGTCGGACGCGTTCCATCTCGTGATCCCGTCGATGCCGGGCTACGGCTTCTCCGGCAAGCCGACCACGGTCGGCTGGGATCCCCAGCGCATCGCACGGGCCTGGGTGCAATTGATGAAACGGCTCGGTTACAGCAAGTTCGTGGCGCAGGGCGGTGACTGGGGTTCGCCGGTCTCCAATGAGATGGCCAAGCTTGGTGCGCCGGAGCTGCTCGGCATCCACGTCAATCTGCCCGGTGTCGTTCCGCCCGAGGTCTTCAAGGCGGTCATCACCGGCGGCCCTGCGCCGGACAATATGTCGGCGGAGGAGCAGCACGCCTTCGACCAGATCAAGCTTCAATTCGCGAAACGGCGGGCCTACGCGCAGATCATGGGCACGCGCCCGCAGACGCTTGCGGCCTTTGCGGATTCGCCGGCCGGCCTCGCCGCCTGGCTGCTCGATCACGGCGACGGCTATGCCCAGCCGGCCTCCGCGATGCAATCAGCTGTGCTCGGGCGCGAGGTCAACGGGCATTCCGCCGGCGCACTGACCCGCGACGACGTGCTCGACAACATCACGCTCTACTGGCTGACCAACACGGCGATCTCTTCGGGCCGCCTGTACTGGGAAAACAAGACCAACCTTTATCTGCCTGCCAATGTCGCGATCCCCGCCGCGGTGACCGCATTTCCCGGCGAGAGCTTCGTGGCGCCGCGGAGCTGGGCGGAGAAGGCCTATCACAAGCTGATCTACTTCCATCAGGCTGAAGCCGGCGGCCACTTCGCCGCATGGGAGCAGCCCGACATCTTCAGCAGGGAAATTCGCGACGCGTTTCGGCCGCTCCGCAGCTGATCTGAACGTGCACAAGAACCGAAGACGGATTCGTCATGTCGAAACTTGCACTGATCGCCACCGTCGAGGTGGCGCCAGAGAAGCGGGAGCAGGCGCTGTCGCTGCTGTCAGCGCATGGCGCCCGGTCGCTCAGGGATGAACCGGGCACACTGAATTTTGAGATCCTGGTGCCGCGCGAGGATGCCGCCAAGCTCTTGATCTACGAGGTCT
Organism: Bradyrhizobium sp. 33ap4; assembly: GCF_032654765.1. Classification (NCBI taxonomy): domain Bacteria; kingdom Pseudomonadati; phylum Pseudomonadota; class Alphaproteobacteria; order Hyphomicrobiales; family Nitrobacteraceae; genus Bradyrhizobium; species Bradyrhizobium sp. 33ap4. Next base: position 105,493 of record NZ_JAUMTJ010000008.1, read on the forward strand.
ATCAGGATGACGCCGCGTTCGAGGCGCACCGCAATGCGCGGTCGATCGCGCAGTTCCGCGAGGAGAGCGCAGGGCTCGGCATCAAGATATCAGCGATGCGGTGCACGCCTGCCGCCTAGGGAGCTGCCGCGAGCGGCGTCACGCCTTGAGGCTGGCGCCGCGCTCGGACAAAACCTTCTCGGCCTTCGGCGTCAGCTCGTAGAGGTCGCCGTCCTTGGCGACGTATCCCTCCCTGATGAGCCGGTCGACTTCGCCTTGCACGTCGTCAGCGAAGGCAATGGATTGGGCGATGTCGCAGAGAACCGCGACCTGTTCATCTCTAAGCATGGCGTCCTCCGTCAGGGCGGGGAACGCGCAAGCCGGCATTCGGTTCCAAGGGGCCGGATGATACACCCGGCTTTCACCCGGTGAGCTGTGGCTCCGGGTGTTGCATCTTACCCATGCCGCGCATCGAGTACCGGCGCGTAGCCACCGCCGTCCCGACGAACATGAGCACAGCGCGGGCCGCGGAAGTGGGCGGGTATGACGAGGCGGCCGCTGTCCGCAGCCTCTTCCAGGATCTTCGTCCTCGTCTCGCGCGCGAGCTGCGGGTCGGCACAGGATGATGTCGACAGATCGGGCTGGAAGATCTGCACCGGATTGTGCACGGCATCGCCGCAAAAGATCGCGCGATGTTGTGCGTAGTCTACCATCAGCCCCATCTGGCCGCTGGTGTGGCCCGGCAGCGGTACCAGCCGCAGGCCCGGTCCCAACTGATGGCCATCGTCGACCAGATCGACACGGCCTGCCTCGACGATCGGGATGACGCTCTGCTCCAGGGCGCGGGCGTGGATCGGCGGGGCACGCCCGGCATCATGCTGTGTCATCCAGTCGGCAAGCTCGCGGCGGCCGAACAGATACCGCGCGTTAGGAAAGGTCGGCTGCCAGCGGCCGTTGTCCTGGCGCGTATTCCAGCCGACGTGATCGACATGCAGATGGGTGCAGAATACGACGTCGATGCCGGCCGGGTCGATGCCGGTCGCGCGCAGCCGATCAAGGAAGCCGCTGCCGCGCCGCCGATGCCAGGCGGGAATCTCGGGGATGTCCTTCCGCTCGCCGATGCAAGCGTCGATCAGCAGCGTTCGGCCGCCGGTTCGCACCACAAAACTCTGGATCGCGTGTTTCGCGAGCCCGCGGGCGAGGTCGATGAACACCGGCTCCAGCGTGGCACGATGCGCTTCGATCAAGCCGCGATCGTATCCGGGCAGGAATTCGGCGAGCGGAAGGCCGAAATCGTCGTCGTCGACGATGACGTCGACGGTTGCGTCGCCGATCGCAAATCGCATGACCGCTCCTTCCCGGAGAACCGTGCATCCCAACGCGCGGTCACTATGCAGGGTGGCGCCGTCGATCGCAAGTTGGTGAACGGCTATCAGACCATGCCGCGCAGCAGGCCGAGCAGGCGGCCGCATTCATCGTCGGTGCCGACCGTGATGCGCAAAAAGTCCTCGATCCGCGGCTTCTGGAAATGCCGCACCAGCACGCCGCGCTCGCGCAACCTCGCGGCGAGATCGGCGCCGCGATGGCTGGGATGGCGGGCGAACACAAGTCGGATCGTAGCCATGTCGTTCTGTGAGCCAAGGAGTTGAGTGTTATAGTTGTCTTCCTAAGACCGCTTGGCCTCCGACTTGTCTCCTCGAACCACGCCTCGTCCTCGATGGCGGCGACCGCGCCGGCGATCGCGAAGCAGTCCAGCGGATAGGAGTTGAAGCTGTCCTTGACGCGCTCCAGCGCCTCGATCAGCGGGCGTTGGCCGATGGCGAAGCCGACGCGCAAGCCGGCCAGCGCGCGCGATTTGGAGAGCGTCTGGATGACGAGCAGATTGTCGCGGCGCGCGACCAGCGGTACCGCGCTCTCGGCGCCGAAGTCGACATAGGCCTCGTCGACCACCACGAGCCGGTCGGGATGCTCGGCGAGCAGCGCCTCGATCGCGGCGCGCGGCAGCGCGGTGCCGGTCGGTGCGTTGGGGTTGCACAGCAGGATTGCGCTGCCGGGCCGCCGGTAGTCGGCAAGCTGCACGCGCATCGCGGCGTCGAGCGGCACTTGCTCGCAGCTGACGCCATAGAGGCGGCAATAGACCGGGTAGAAGCTGTAGGTGATGTCGGGAAACAGCAGCGGCGCGTCGTGCTTCAGCAGCGCCGGGAAAGCGTGGGCCAGCACCTCGTCCGAGCCATTGCCGACGAACACCTCGTCCGCCGTGACGCCGTAACGCCTCGCGATCGCCTCGCGCAGCGCGGTTGCGCGTGGGTCCGGATAGAGCCGCAGGCGATCCGTGTTCGCTGTGATCGCCGCCACCGCGCGCGGCGACGGCGGGTAGGGGTTTTCGTTGGTATTGAGCTTGATGAGGCCGTCGATCTTCGGCTGCTCGCCGGGCACGTATGGCGACAGATTGTGGACGACCGAACTCCAGAAGCGACTCATGATCTGCGACCCAGGATTGAACGCGATCAGAATAAGGAATACGAGGCGCTGATGAAAGCGCCTCTTTATTCCCTCGCATTATGACAGGCGTCGTGCTCGCGCGTTACCAGGTCGCCGTGCCCTTCATGGTCGGCTGGCCTTCGGCATTCGCGGTCCACAGCTCCAAGCCGCCGTCCTTGTCGCTGGCATTGATCGAGAACTCGCTGCCCTCGAACAGCGGCTGCACGCCGCGATAGGCGAGCTTCTTCGGCGGCTTGCCGCCGCGCAGCTTGGCGGCGAACTCGACGATGAAGGAAGCCTGCAGCGGGCCGTGGAAGATCAGGCCAGGATAGCCCTCGACCTTGGTGACGTAGTCGCGGTCGTAATGAATGCGATGGCCGTTGAAAGTCAGCGCCGAGTAGCGGAACAAGAGCACCGGGTCGGAGACGTGGCTTTCGCGATGCTGCGCGACCGGGGGAGGCGGCGGCGCCTTGGCGGGCGCTGCGCCTTGTGTGCTCGTCATCTCGCGATAGACGATGTCCTGCCGCTCGCGCACCGCAAGCCCGCGCGAGGTCGTCACCTCGTGATTGACCGAGACGAAGCACAGCGTGCCGGTCGAGCCCGATTTGACCGTGACGTCGACGATCTTCGAGGTGCGTTTGGCCTCATCGCCGATGCGCAAGCTGTCGAAGAATTCGAGCTCGCCGCCGGCCCACATCCGGCGCGGCAGCGGCACCGGCGGCAGGAAGCCGCCGCGGGTCGGGTGGCCGTCGGGGCCGAGCTGCGACATCGGAAACACCGGCTGCGCTAGGCACCAATGCGTGGTCCACGGCGCGGCGTCACCGGCCTTCGGCTCGCCGATCTCCTGGAACAGCGTCGCGCGCAGCCCCATCACGAGATATTTGGTGACGAGGTCGGAGGCCTCCGTGGTCTTGCCGATCCATTGGCGGAGATGATCGAGGTCGAGTTTGTCGCTCATGATTGTGTTGCCCGGGCAGGAGGGATTTCAGGAACGTCTGGTGCGCTCGCCGATCGCGGGCACCTTGCCGTAGTGCCTGTCCTCGCCGACCACGATCGCGGCCGGCGCCGGATAGCTGACCTTGCCGTTCTGCGTGTCGACCTCGATGCGGCGCAGATGCGGATGTTTCGCGAGGTCGTCCATGCTGTTGACCTCGGCAAAGGCGATGTCGGCCTCGGCGAGCTTCGCCAGCAATTCCTCGCGCGTCAATTTACCGAAGCTGTCGTTGACGATTCCGTCGGTCAGCACCCGGTTGCGCACGCGCTCGACCATGTTGGCAAAGCGCGGATCGTCTGGCAGGCCGGGCTGGCCCAGCACCTTGGCGCACAGCGTCTTCCACTCGCGCTCGCTCTGGATCGAGATCAGGATCTCCTTGCCGTCCTTCGAGCGGAACACGCCATAGGGCGCGATCGAGGGGTGGGCGAGGCCGATCCGCTTCGGCGACTTGCCGTCCTCGGCATTGAGCAGCGGCACGGTGAGCCAGTCGGCCATCACGTCGAACATCGAGATCCGGATGTCGGCACCGTCTCCGGTGCGACCGCGGCCGATCAGCGCCTCGAGGATCGCGGCATGCGCGGTGGCGCCGGTTGCGACGTCGACGATCGACATGCCGACGCGCGAGGCGCCTTCCGGGCCGCCGGTGATCGAGGCAAGGCCGCTTTCGGCCTGGATCAACAGGTCATAGGCCTTGCGGTCGGCATAGGGACCGGTGTCGCCATAACCCGTGATCGTGCACATGATCAGCTTCGGGTAATCCTTGCGCAGCCGCTCGCGCGCGAAGCCGAGCTTGTCCATCGAGCCGGGCTTGAGGTTCTGCAGCAGCACGTCGGCGCCCGCAATGAGCTCCTCGAGCTGCGCGCGGCCATGCTTGGTGGCAAGGTCGACCACGGCGGAATCCTTGCCGCGGTTCAGCCAGACGAAGTAGCTGCTCTGGCCCTTCGCCGCGGCGTCGTAGCCGCGGGCGAAATCGCCCTCGGGTCGCTCGATCTTGATGACATGGGCGCCGGCGTCGGCGAGGCGTGACGAGCAGAACGGCGCGGCAACCGCCTGTTCGACGGCGATGACGGTCAATCCCTCAAGCGGCAGCATGATCAAGCAACTCAGTAGGAGCGGGGCATGCCGAGCACGTGCTCGGCGACGTAGGACAGGATCAGATTGGTCGAGATCGGCGCCACTTGGTAGAGCCGGGTCTCGCGGAACTTGCGCTCGACGTCGTATTCCTCGGCAAAGCCGAAGCCGCCATGGGTCTGCACGCAGGCATTGGCCGCTTCCCAGGAGGCATCCGCCGCCAGCATCTTGGCCATGTTGGCCTCGGCGCCGCAATCGAGACCGGCTTCATATTTGCGGGTGGCTTCCTTCACCATCAATTCGGCCGCGCGCATCGAAGCGTAGGCCTTTGCGACCGGGAACTGGATGCCTTGATTCTGCCCGATCGGCCGGCCGAACACGCTGCGCTCCTTGGCGTAATTGGTGGCCTTGGCGATGAACCACTTCGCGTCGCCGACGCATTCGGCGGCGATCAGGATGCGCTCGGCATTCATGCCGGACAGGATGTAGCGAAAACCCTTGCCTTCCTCGCCGATCAGATTCTCCGCCGGCACCTTCATGTCGGTGAAGAACACTTCGGTCGTGGCGTGGTTCATCATGGTGCGGATCGGGCGGATCTCCAGCCCCTTGCCCTTCACCTCCCGCATATCGACGATGAACACCGAGAGACCGTCGGTGCGCTTCTTCGACTGCTCCTTCGGCGTGGTGCGCGCCAGCAGGACCATCAGGTCGGAATATTCGGCGCGGCTGGTCCAGATCTTCTGGCCGTTGACGACGTAATGGTCGCCCTCGCGGCGCGCGAAGGTTTTCAGCGACGAGGTATCGGTGCCGCTGGTCGGCTCGGTGACGCCGAACGCCTGCAGCCGCAACTCGCCGGTCGCGACCTTCGGCAGATACTTCGCCTTTTGCGCGTCATTGCCGTGCCGCAGCACGGTGCCCATCGTGTACATCTGAGCGTGGCAGCCGCCACCATTGCAGCCGGCGCGCTGGATCTCTTCCAGGATCGCCGCCGCCGCCGACAGCTTCAGGCCCGCGCCGCCATATTCCTCGGGGATCAAGACCGAGAGATAGCCGGCCTCCGTCAGCGCATCGACGAACTCCTTCGGATAGGCCATCTGGCGATCGAGCTTGCGCCAGTATTCGCCGGGAAACTGCGCGCAGAGTTTTGCCACCGCGTCGCGGATGTCGGAATGGTCATCGGTGTGTTGTTCGTGTGCGGTCATTGTTTCGTCTTGCCGAGAGGTTGCGCCAGAGCGTGTTCGAGCGAAGCGGAAATCGGTTCGCGTGAAGAAAACGCCCGCTGTTGTGGGGCCCCGGTAAACTCCCTATGCTGTTTTGTTATAGCGTATGAACCTGCCTTCCAGGATTGGCAAGTATGGATTTCCGCCAGCTTAGGACCTTTGCGTGCGTCGCGGAACTCGGGAGCCTGAGCAAGGCATCCGATACCTTGCGGGTCGCGCAGCCGGCGCTGAGCCGGCAGATCAAGCTGCTGGAACACGAGCTGCGCACCGAATTGTTCACGCGCAACGGTCGCGGCATGGTGCTGACCGATGCCGGCCGGCTGCTGCTTGTGCGCACCAGCGGTATCGTGCGGCAGATCGACCAGATCCGCGACGACATCCAGTCCGCCGGCGGTGCACCGTCCGGGCGCGTCGTGCTCGGGCTGGTGCCGACGGTGAGTTGCGTGCTGTCGGCGCGGCTGGCGCGGCGCACGGTGGAGCGCTATCCCGGCATCTCCCTCTGCATCGTCGAGAGCTACAGCGGCCATCTGATCGAGTGGCTGCATCGCGGCGAGATGGACCTTGCCGTGATCTATGGCCCGTCGATCGATCTGCATCTGGCGGTGCAGAGCCTCGGCCGCGACAGCATCGTCGCGGTCGGCCCGCGCGGCAGCGGGCTGAAGCCGAAGAAGCAAGTCGACTTCGGCTGGCTGATGCGCCAGCGCCTGGTGCTGCCAAGTCATTCGCACGGCCTCCGTGCGCTGCTCGAACATGCCGCGGCGAAGAAGAAGATCGATCTCGACGTCAAGCTCGAGGCGGATTCGTTTCGCGTGCTGACCAGCCTGGTCGAGGAGGGGCTCGGATATACCTTGCTGCCGCCGTCCTCGGTGCGCGCCGAGGTGGCGGAGGGCCGGCTCGAGACCGCCGCCATCGCGCGGCCGGCGCCGCGGCGCGAGCTGACCCTGGCCTCGCCGGTCGAGCATCCCGGCTCCAACGCGATGACGCTGATCGCGAAGCTGTTGCGCGACGAGGTCGCCGCGCTGCGCGCCGAGGGGCTCTGGGATATCCAGCTCGCCTGAGCGCGGCTTCGCATCAGCTCACCTTGAAGCCGAGATGGCCGCGGAAGCGGTTCTTCAGGTAGGTGCCGTCGCGCGGCGGCAGCGCGCGCTCGACTTCGCCGGCGGCGATGCGAACGCGCGCCAGCCGCGGGCCGCCGCCGAGATCGCGCAGGCTGGTGCGGAAGTTCTCGATGCCGGCCATGTCGGCGATCTCACAGACATTGCCGATGCCCGCGCCATCAGCGATCACTTCGAGCCGGGCGCCGAGGCCGGAGTGACTCGGCTGCATGCCGGTCTCGCCGAAATGGCCGTTGTCGAGCACCGCGATCGAGAGATTGCCGGGCTGCTTGGCCGCGATCGTCAGCAGGCTGCCGATCCCCATCAGCTGCTCGCCGTCGCCGGTGATCACGAGCACCGGGCGCTTCGGCTGCGCCAGCGCGAGGCCGAGCCCGACCATCGCCGCGCCGCCCATCGCGCCCCACAGATAGAAATTGCCGGGATGCTCGCCGGCGTCGAACACGTCGTAGGACGAGGAGCCGAGCCCGGAGATCGCGAGCAAATCGCCGCGGTCGGCGAGCAGCGCCTTCACGGCGGCGCGGCGGTCGAGAGTGCCTGTTGATGCCGACATCAGTGCGTCTCCCTGGTCCACTTCTTGCGGCCGATCATCCGCTGCGAGATCAGCACCGCGACCTGCTGGTCGCCGTCATAGGCGAGCGAGGCGGCGGCCGAGATCACCTCCTCGGCGTCATCAGGGTTCTCCAGCCGCAGCACCGTGGTGCCCATGATCTCGAACGCCTGCGGCGTCGCCCGGCCCATCGGGATCTGCCAGGGATTGAACTCGGCCCATTCGCCGCGCATGGTCACCAAGGTCAGCAGCGGGAAGCGGCAGCTCGCCATCAGCGACAGCATGTTGACGCAGTTGCCGACGCCGCTCGATTGCATCAACAGCACCGCGCGATCGCCGCCGAGCCAGGCGCCGGCCGAAAGCGCCACGCCCTCTTCCTCTGTCGTCAGCACCGTGGTCTTGATGTCGGCATCCGCGTGCGACAGCTTGATCAACTTGGAATGTCCCGCATCGGGAACGTAGGACACCTGCGTCACGCCAAAGCTCTTCAGCGTGCGGTAGATCGCAACCGGCCAGTCCCGGCTGGTCGCGCTGTCCTGGTGAATGGCAATCTGGTCCATCATGGCCTCGGCGGTAGCGTTTTCGAACGAACCGGGTACCGGTTCGCGAAGAAAAACGCGTCAATACACGGGACACGCATTAGCGCGTCCTCACACCGCTGGCTTTAAGCCAGGTCAGGGGTTTATTCTCTTCGCATCTGGCTCGCCCAGCTATGCCGGAATTTTATAGGGCCAGGGTTTCGTAGGGCCGACGCAAGCGAAATGGCGGCCGGGGCCGACTGCGTCTTTTGGTCGGGTCGAGCAACAGCCCCATTACGGCCAAAAACGACGCTCTATGCTAGAAGATGCCGGTTGGCGGCAGCGCCGGGCTTCATTTTCAAGGCTTCATTTCGCATATCGATATATCCGTCGCATTTTCAGGGATCAGGGCATGATTGTCCGAGATCGGTTTCGCGGCCTCTTCCCAAAGTATTTTCTCGCACTGTTCCTGGCCGTCGCGCTTCCGCTCGTGATCAACGGGTCGATCGAAGCCTGGTTCGGTTACCGCGATCAGCGCGCAAGGCTGGACCAGTTGCTTGGTGTTCAGGCGACTTCCGCGGCCGCTGAAATTCATAACTTCATCTCCGACATCGCAAGCCAGCTTGGCTGGCTGGTCCAGCTTCCGTGGACCGACGAGGCCGATGAGGGGCGCCGAGCCGATGCGTTGCGTCTGTTTCGCCAAGCGCCGGCCGTCGTCAGCCTGACACTCATCGACAACAATGGGTTGGAGCGTCTCTACGTCTCACGGGTCGGCCTCAATCGAATTGAAAGTCGTATCGACCGATCGGCTGAACCTGCGCTGGTCGGCGCCCACGCGCGCCAGGTTTGGTTCAGCGATGTCAGCTACAACAGAGGCTCAGAGCCGTATTTGACCATCGCGCTCGTGGGTAACCGATCCGCGGTCGGCGCAGTCATCGCCGAAGTCAATCTCAAGCTGATCTGGGATGTCGTATCGGCGATCAAGGTGGGAGAGACCGGCCTCGCCTTCGTGCTGGACCGGCCGGGCCGTCTCATTGCCCATCCCGACATCAGCCTTGTCCTCCGCGGGCTGGAGGAAACAACCTCCCAGCCGTTTCGCACCATACGCGATGCGATCGGCCCGGGAGCGGGCTTTGCAACGGGCCGCGACGGACAGGGACGTCCGGTTGCCGCCCGCGCGGCTCCGGTGGCGGGTCCCGATTGGACCGTCGTGGTGGCGCAGCCGCTCTCCGAGGCTTACGCCCCGATCTATGCCGCGTTGCGACGGACCACAGTGCTTCTCGCAGGCAGCACCGTATTTGCAGGGCTGCTCGCCTATGCATTCGCGCACCGGATGACCGAGCCGATCAGGCTGCTCGAGGAGGGGACGGAGCGGATCGGCGCCGGATCGTTCGAGCACCGCATTTCGATCCAGACCGGGGACGAATTTCAGCGTCTGGCAAGCAGCTTCAACAGGATGGCCGGCGAGCTTGCGCTGGCGCAGCAGCACCAGGAGCGGATCGCGAAGCTCAAGCGGTTTCTCGCGCCTCAAGTCGCCGATCTCGTCGATCGTGCCGGCGACGACAGCGTGCTGGATGGCCGCCGCACCGACGTCGTCGTTGTGTTCTGTGACTTGCGCGGGTTCACCGCGTTTTCCGCAGGCGTCGCTCCCGAGGAGGTCATGAGCGTGCTGTCCGAATACTATGAGGTTCTGGGCAGGGTCATTGCGCGGTTCGAAGCAACACTCATCAGCTTCTCGGGAGACGGGCTGATGGTGCTGGTGAACGCACCCGTGCCGGTCGAGGAGCCGGCGCTGAGAGCTGTCGACCTTGCGACCGAAATGCAGAAGCGCGTGCAAGGCTTGATCGGCGGTTGGCGGTCGCGGGGTTACCAGGTTGGCTTTGGAATAGGGCTTGCCAGTGGATCGGCGACGGTTGGGCGGATCGGCTACGAAGACCGGCTCGATTACACGGCCATCGGCAGTGTCGTGAATCTCGCCGCTCGCCTGTGCGCATCTGCCGCAGATCGGGAAATCCTGATGGACGCAGGGACCGCCGCAAGCGTCAGAGGCAAGCGCTCCCTGGAGGATATCGGGAGTCGCCAAATCAAGGGCTTCGATGACGCCATTCCGGTGTTCGGAATATCTTTTTGATGTGCGTTGGCCGATGTAGACCGGAGCGGTTCGGTGCAGTCCATTGGCGACTGGTTTCGGATCGTGGGATATACTTCCGCCGACGGCGAACGCCAGCGGGTCGATAGAGCATGAGTTGCGCTCACTCTCGTGCAGCAACATCCCACGGACGCGGCAGCCGGCGTGAGGTCCTGTTGTTGATGGCCGCCGCCGCGGCCTGGACCACATCCTCGCGGGCGCAGAAGCCGTCGATGCCTGTGATCGGCTATCTTTGTCCGGAATCGCCGGAGTTGTTTGGCAGCCGGCTGAAGGCTTTCCACCAGGGACTTCGTGAAGCCGGCTTTGTCGAGGGCCGCGACGTTGCGATCGAATATCGATGGGCCAATGGGCAATATGCCCGGTTACCTGCACTGGCCGGCGAATTGATCGCGCGCGACGTCGATGTGGTGGTTGCGCCCGGCGGCGCCCCCGTCGCGCTTGCCGCCAAAGCTGCCGGCGTCACCAAGACGATCGTTTTCGAGATGGGCGGCGACCCCGTTCAGCTGGGTGTGGTGGACAGCCTGTCGCGGCCGGGAGGCAACATCACGGGAATCTCGAGCCTGAGCGTCGACGTGTCGCCGAAGCGGCTCGAGTTGATGCACGAACTTCTGCCGGCGGCGAAAACGCTGGGGGTCGTGACCAACCCGACAAGTCCAACGGCCAGCTCGCAACTGCAAAGGCTTCAGGCCGCTGCCGAAACTTTGGGGGTCCATCTGCAGATATCGAGGGCAAGCAAGGAGGAGGAGTTCGAAGCCGTATTCGCTTCCGTAGCGAGAGAGTCGACAAGCGCGCTTGTTTTCACCTCCGATCCCTATTTTGCATTTCGCAGCCGCCGATTGGCCGATCTCGCACTGAAGTATCGTGTTCCCGCAATCACGCAAACCCGGGATTTCCCGACAGCCGGAGGCTTGATGAGCTATGGCGGAGATTTCGTGCAGTCGCATCGACGCGCGGGCGTCTACGCCGGCCGGGTTCTGAAGGGTGAGAAGCCTGCTGATCTTCCGGTCCAGCTGGTCACCAAGGTCGAGTTCGTCATCAACCTGAAGACCGCCAAACTGCTCGGCCACGAGTTCTCTCCTTCAGTTGTCAGCGGCGCAGACGAAGTGATCGAGTGACTAATTCGTTCATGAACCTGGTAGTCCGGCCGGCGTGGACTGAGCGGTCCGGCCGGACCGTGGCATCGCGTGCGCTCACGGGCTCAACTGTTGGGCTGTAGAAACGCGCCGTATTGCTTGCTCGTGGCGACCGCGGCGGCCGCCTGTCCGATGACACGCATTGCCGCCATCATCGGCCACGGTCCAAGGCTCACCCTGCGAACACCGGCACGGGCGAGCTCGCCGATTTCGGGCACGCCTTGCGTCACCATGATGTTGACGGGCAGCGGCGTCAGTTGAACGAACCTCTCGATCAGCGCAAGGTCGGTGAGCCCCGGCACGAAAATTCCGTCAGCGCCGGCATCGGCATAAGCTTCCGCCCGCCTTGCCGCCTCATTCAGGCATTGCTCCGGCGAGCCGAACTTCAGCAGAAACGGATCGGTTCGCGCATTGATGAAGAGGTGAACGCCGAGTTCTTGCGCGGCGTCCCGCACCGCCCTGATCTTCGCGGCATGCTGCTCCGGAGCGACGAGCTGCCGCTTTCCGCCAACAAGCCCGTCCTCGATATTGATGCCGATCGCGCCGGCCTTCAGGATCCTTGCCGCCGAATGCGCGGCGGCATCCGGCGTGTTGCCATATCCCGCCTCCAGATCGATCGACACCGGAACCGGCACCGACGCGGACATCCGCGAGACCAGGCCTTCCACGATGTCGAGCGGGGCATTTTCGCCGTCGGCGTAGCCGAGTGCGGATGCGACCGCGCCGCTGCTGGTCGCCACTGCCGGCGAGGCCTTCGCGATCGCTTTGGCGGTGGCGACGTCCCAGGCGTTGAACAGGACGAGCGGATCGCCCGTCCTGTGCAGAGCGTGAAATGCCTCGGCGTAGTGCTGCTGTGTCGTGGCGTCCATTGCGCGCACTCCTGGTCAGAGAATTCGAAAGATGGTGTGGCCGACGCGGCCGCAGGTGGCGGCGTCAGTTCAGTCGGCAGCATGCGTTGTGAACCAGTCCATGATCAGACCGGTGACCTCGGCCTCACGCTCGAGATGCGGGAAGTGTCCGACATCGGGCAGGACGATGCGCCGATGTGGTCCCTTGAAGAGCGGCTCTTCCTTGATCGAATACCGCGCCGTCGGATCGTTGCCGCCATAGATTGTCAGCGTCGGTGTATGCATGTCGTTGATCGGTAGCCGGCCCGCAACTCCCGCATCGACCAGGCCATTGTAGTATTTCAGCGCCGCCTTCATGGTGCCGGGAGAGCTGAGCGTCTCCTTGACCGAGCGGAGATGCTCGTCGTTCTGCAGGGTTGGCGACCACAGCTTCCAAAGGTAGTCGACGAAGGGAAGTCCCTCGATGTTGACCGCCGAGTGAGCGCCAGGCACCGTGAAGAAATAGACATGGAAAACCGATCGAACGGCATCGGGGTCGCTCCGGAGGCTTGGGATTGTGATCGGGTGCGCGGTGTTCATGACCACCGCGGCCTTGATCGCCGACGGCGCCGTGGCCAGTGCCTGGAAGGTTGACGTACCGCCCCAATCCATGCCGACGACGTATGCTCGTTCGTCGTCGCTCAGCGCCGCGATCAGCGCTTCGAGATCCTGGCCCAGCGCGATTGGATCGAAAATGCCGTCGGCCGGAATCTCGGTCGGCGCATAGCCGCGCAGGAACGGCGCGACCGCGCGATAGCCGGCATCCGCGAACACCTGCAGCTGCTTTCGGTACGACCAGGCGTTGTCGGGAAAGCCATGCATGAACATGACGAGCGGTCCGCTGCCTTGTTCGAGATAGGCAAATCGCACGCCGTTGGCCTGCACGTATTTCAGGGCGGGTTCGCTGCCGGCGGCGTCACGCGTTGCCAGTGCGGTGCTTCGGGTCGTCATCGCTGCTCTCCATTTGTGTCGTCGTTGCGCTCCCGGGCAAATATGTGCGCAGCGCACATATATGGTCAAGTTGTTTTTTGTGCGCAGCGCACATATTGTTCCCGGCATGGAAAACGGAATCGCTAATCTGCTGGGCGCGCTGTCGCTCGCTGTCATGGATCGTATCGAGCAAGGCGCGCGCGAGGTCGTCGGTCGCGGCGGCGAAACGCCCGCGGCGCTGATCGTCATCGGCTATGGCCAGGGCATGACCAACGACAAGCTGAGGCGGATCCTTGGCCTGTCGCACTCCGGAACGGTCCGCCTGGTCGATCGGCTGGTTTCGGATCGGCTTGTCGAACGCCGGGCCGGCAAGGACGGCCGCGAAGTCGCCTTGCACCTGACGGCATCGGGCGCCGCGTCCCGCAACGAACTGCTGGCGTCGCGGATTTCGGCCGTGACGTCGCTGCTGGACGTGCTGTCGGTCGCTGAGCGGAAGCAGCTCGCAACGCTGATCCGCGAGCTGCTGGCAAGGCAGGATACATCAGAGATGGATCGCTTCACGATCTGCCGGATGTGCGACGACCGGGTCTGCACCAATTGCCCGTTGCCGACCAGCAAGGGTCAGCACGCCCGCTAGAGAGGTTACTCTGAATCGAGCGGCCAACTCCGCTCACCTCGCCCCGCGTGCGGGGAGAGGTCGGAACGCATCGCTAGATTCGTTCCGGGTGAGGGGGAGTTTCCGCAAACACAGCTATCACCGCTTATGCGGAGAGTGCCCCTCACCCCAACGCTCTCCCCGTAAGAACGGGGAGAGGGAGCGCGGTGCCATCGCGGCCGCTATTCGACCTCATCTCCTCACGCTCCAGCAGCTTGCCGTCAGCGCGCGTTCTTGCCCGCCATGAACACGTACATGTCCCAGAAAGTCTCGGGATGATCGACCTCGAAGCGGTGCCACTGATCGAGATTGGTCTCGTCGGCCGTGCCCTGAAACTGCTTGCGGAATCGGTCGAGGACCGCCGGATCGTCAAACGGCTCGAACCCCTCGAACGACAGGCCATGCTCGTTCAGGAATGCCGCGATCGCCGGAATCGTCAGGCGGTGTTCCATGACGTTGAACAGCAGATCGCGGCAGCCGCTCATGCTGTAGAAATCCTTGGCGCCGATCAGCGGCTTCCATTTGTCGGCTTCGCGGAAGATGTCCTGCCGGCAGCGTCTGATGTCGTCGGCGGTGGCGCGATAATTGCGCGCCGCGATGCGATCGCGGGCCTCGACGATGACGCGGCGCGCCAGATCGCTGTAGAGCCCGATGCGCATCGTGCCGCCCGGCCGCAGCAGCGAGACCAGCACGCGCCAGCCGGCCAAGGGGTCGGCAAGATGATGCAGCACGCCGACCGACTCGATGCTGTCGAAGCTGCGATCGATCGAGGCCAATTCCAGGATGTCCGCCTGCGCATACTCGATGTTGCGCAAGCCGAGCTCCCGCGTCTTGCGGCGCGCATAGGCAAGGCTGGTCCTGCTGATGTCGACCGCGAGCAGGCGGGCGTTGGGATAGACCTGCGCGATCTGGATCGCGTGCGAGCCGGTGCCGCAGCCGGCAATCAGGATATCCCGTTCGGCTCGCTGGTCCGCGGTTGCGACGGTCCTTCCCCGCGCCCGATCGGCCGCGAAGGCCGTCAACGGGTTGACGGTCCAGCGCGGATAGGGATTTTCCTCGTATTGGCGCATCACCTCGACGGATATGTCGTTCCTGATCGGAGTGAGCGCTGCAATAGCGCTGCGCTCTTCGATCTCCTCGCGCGGCTCGCGAAGCTGCACCCGCAACAGGCCGGCGACGGCCGCGGGCCAATCCCGGCGCAGCAGCGCGTCCGCCGTCGGCAAGGCATGAAGCGGGAAGTAAGCGGCGACAGCGGCGAGCGTGAGCGGCATGATCGCAGCGCCTGATGCCAGGTCCTGCAGCAACCGGTCGCGCAGCGCGCCCGCGCCTTCGCTTTCCGCCCCGGTCTGCGCATAGACATGTTCGTTGATGAAGCACTGCCGCGCGAGCGCGCAGGCAAAGGCTACGATATCGTCGTCGACGTCATCCTGATCCGGCTTGCTCGCGAGCCGCAACAGCTCGGCCCGCGCATATCCGAACAGCACCTCAAGCTGCATGCTCGCCAGCGTGGTGGTTTCCATCGCGCAGCGCAGGAACAGGTCGTTCGCGAGCGGGGCGACACCCTCGCTGCCGAACAATTCGACGCTTGTGACCGGTAGCGGCCACTTGCTTGCAATCCGCCCGGCATAGGTGGTGACGGTCGGGCTCTGCAGGATGAAGCCGACCGCCTTCGCGTCCATGCCGAGCGCCAGCGCCTTGCTGAAATGCGCGGCCGCCTTGCTGCGATTGCTCAGTGCCTGGTAGGAGTTGCCGGCGTTGTAATGGCAGGCGGCATTGACCTCGTCCGAGGCAATCGCCTTGGTGAACATCTTTGCTGCAGCCCGGTGATCGCCGGCAGCCTGCGCCATCAGGCCGAGAAGATTGAGGCTCTGCACATGGCCAGGCTCGCGCGCGAGAAGCTGCCGGCAGATCTCCTGCGCTTCGTTGAAGCGGCGCATCGCGTAGAAGCGGCTGGCCTCGGCGGCGAGGCCGTCAATGCTGACACCCGTGGAACCGAAGGCAGGTGCGTTTTTGCTGGACGCGTCCCGTTGCTTCCCGGCCGCACGCCGCTCTTTTCGGTTCATGTTCCGTCAACTGGCCCAAGCTGCAAGACGCGGTGCATCAACTACCACGCCCGGGAAGACATAGGGCCGATCGTCTTTGTGGCCAAGGACAATCTGGCTTCAGCCCGGGATCCGCACCGGCAGGTTCTCGATGCCGCGGACGAAGCTGGAATAGACCCGCTTCGGCTCGCCGACCACCTCGATGCGGTCGAAGCGCTTCAGCATCTCTTCCCAGACGATCCGAAGCTGCAGCTCGGCGAGCCGCATGCCGACGCAGCGGTGGATGCCGAAGCCGAACGACAGGTGGATGCGCGGCCGCGGGCGGTCGATGATGAACTCGTTCGGACGATCGATCACCTCGTCGTCGCGGTTGCCGGAGACATACCACATCACGACGCGGTCGCCCTTCCTGATCGTCTTGCCGCCGATCTCGGTGTCGACAAGCGCGGTGCGCCGCATATGCGCCAGCGGCGTCTGCCAGCGGATCACCTCCGGCACCATGGTGTCGATCAGTGCGGGATTCTCCTTCAGCTTCCTGAACTGGTCGGGATGCTCGTGCAGCGCCAGCACCGAGCCGCTCATGGTGTTGCGCGTGGTGTCGTTGCCGCCGACGATGAGCAGGATGATGTTGCCCATCAGATTGTCGGGGTCCATGTGCCGCGTGGCGTCGCTATGCGCCATCATCGACAAAAGGTCGTTTCGCGGCGGGGCGTTGACGCGCTCGTTCCAGAGCTTCGAGAAATAGGCGTAGCACTCGTCCATCTCCTGCCGCCGCTGCTCCGGCGAGTTGACGATGCCGCTCTTCGGCAGCGCGGTGGAGACGTCGGACCAGCGCGTCAGCTTGCGCCGCTCCTCCCAGGGGAAGTCGAACAGCGTCGCCAGCATCTGGGTGGTCAATTCGATCGAGACGCGCTCGACGAAGTTGAAGGTCTCGTTGCGCGGCAGATTGTCGAGCACGCTGGCCGAGCGCTGCCGGATCAGCTTTGCCAGCTCGTCGAGATGCGTGGGTGTGAACATCGGCGACACGGTCTTGCGCTGATGGGCGTGCCTCGGCTGGTCCATCGCGATGAAGCTCGGATAGTCGTAGCCGGGCGGCACGTCGCGGATCGAGATGCCGCCGAGCGTGGAGTCCGAGGAGAAGATGCCGTGGGTGGTGTCGACATGCATGATGTCGTTGTACTTCACCACCGACCAGTACGGCTCGATCGGCGCATTGGTGCAGTAGTGCACCGGCTCTTCCTTGCGCAGCCGCTCGAACCACGGCCACAGCGTGTCGTTCTGGAACAGCTTTGGCGCGCCGGGATGAAAATCCCTGAGCGGTGTCGAATACGCTTCCTCGCGGGCCTGGCGCAGCAGCTCGGCCCGGTCGGCACGGATGGCGGTCTGGACGTTCATGTTCCTTGATCCCGGTTGGCTCGCGACGCGTCAGGCGGCGATGCGCACTGGCAGCGTCTCGTAGCCCTTGATGAAGCTGGAATACACCCGCTGCGGCTCCTCCACCACCTCGATGGTGTCGAAGCGCTTGAGGATCTCCTCCCAGATGATCTTGAGCTGCAACTCGGCAAGCCGCAGGCCGACGCAGCGGTGGATGCCGAAGCCGAACGAGATATGGGTGCGCGGCCGGGCGCGGTCGATCAGGAACTCGTAGGGCTTCTCGATCGCTTCCTCGTCGCGGTTGCCCGAGACGTACCACATCACCACCTTGTCGCCCTTCTTGATCTGGCGTCCGCGGAACTCGTAGTCGGCGAGCGCGGTGCGCCGCATATGGGCGAGCGGCGTCTGCCAGCGGATCACCTCGGGCACGAAGCTGTCGATCAGCGCCGGGTTCTCCCGCAGCTTGCGGTACTGCTCCGGATGCTTGCTCAGCGCATAGATGCTGCCGGACAGCGTGTTGCGCGTGGTGTCGTTGCCGCCGACGATCAGCAGGATCAGATTGCCGAGGAAGTTCTTCGGGTCCATGTTCCGCGTGGCGTCGCTGTGCGCCATCATCGAGAGCAGATCGCTCTTCGGCGGCTGGCTCGCGCGCTCCTTCCACAGCCTTGCGAAATAGCTCGCGCATTCCATCAGCTCAGCCTGCCGCTCGTCTTCGGTGGCGACGAGGCCGCCGGCGCCGGGCAGGGTGGTCGCGACGTCGGACCAGCGCGTCAGCTTGCGGCGGTCTTCCCACGGGAAGTCGAACAGCACCGCGAGCATCTGGGTCGTGAGCTCGATCGAGACCTTGTCGACCCAGTCGAACACCTCGCCGCGCGGCAGATTGTCGAGGCACTCGGTCGAGCGCTTGCGGATGTTGGTGGCGAGCTCGTCGAGGTGCGTCGGCGTGAACATCGGCGCCACGGTCTTGCGCTGCGCCGAATGGCGCGGCTGGTCCATCGCGATGAAGCTTTCGCGGCGCAGATCCGGCGGTACGTCGCGGATGGTGATGCCGCCGAGCGAGGCGGCCGAGGAGAACACCGAGTGGTTGGTCTCGATGGCCATGATGTCGTTGTAGCGGGTGATCGACCAGTACGGACCGAACATCGAGTCCTTGCAGTAGTGCACCGGATCCTCGCGGCGCAGCCGGTCGAAATACGGCCAGAAGGTATCGGTCTTGAACAGCTCGGGATTGCCGGGATCGTAGTCCGAAAGCGCAAGCGAATTGGCGCGTTCGCGTGCGGCGTCCAGATTCGTGTTGTCGACGAGATCGATGGTCCCGTGCATGAGCGGCTCCTCAACCGTTTGAGCTGCCGGGGCATGGCCGGCGCGGCATGTTTTACCGAATTACATTCTCATTCCGCGGTTTGCGCAAGGGCTCTCGACGCGCATTTGGCCGCATTGATGTCAGGCCAAAGCGGCCGAATCCGGGCTTTTCCGGCGGGGAGGGGCTGCGGCCGCGACCACGCCCGTTTGAAACGGCGTTTGATTTGGCCGGGCGGCGGCGTGCGAACGGTGCCGGCGCCGTTTATTGACTGCCGGTCTTCTCGCCGGCGGGCTTTTCGCAGGGGTAGGTGTCCTGCATCCCCCACAGCAGCAGGAGAGCGATCACCATCTCACCTTTCGCCGACCGCTTGTCGGCGGACTTGAGCATGATCTCTTCGGTCTGCTCGCTGCTCAGTGCGAGGTCGTCGGGCATGCAGAACAACAATTGGCCGCCATGCCGTTTCAGCCAGGCATTGGACGCCATCAGGCCGCCCCTGACGCCGTCGAGGTACATGTGATTGAAGATGCGCAAATTCTCACTCTTTGGATTGCGATAGGAATCGAGCCGCACGTCGACGGCAGCGGCCGGAGCTGCCGTGAGCGTCAGGAGGCATGCTGACAGGATCCATCTGTTCATCGCTGCGGTTTCCTCGCTTTGCGGCGGCGGCTTCGCCTCCATCGCCTGATCGTTAAGTATGTCATTGCCGCCCGGGGGTTCGACGCCGGCGGTCGATCGAGGACTGCGCGCTTTCCGGCATTGCCGTTAAGGCATGGCCAACCGCATCCCGCCAAAAATCGGCCGGCGATCTCGACCTTGTGTGAAACCTGGATCACACTCGCGACGACAAATCTGTGCTTTTGATACCCAGAGATTGTCCCGCCAGGAGCCATCCCGTGAACGACATGAGCTGGACCCCGCTGGGTCCGCCGCAGCCGCCTCCGCAACCGGCCCCGCCGCCGATGCCGGTGGCGTTTTCAGGGAACCGGAAGGAGTTCTTCCGCCTGGTCGCGCGCGGCGCCGGGCTCGAACTGGTCACGGTCGGCTTCTACCGGTTCTGGCTCACCACCGACATCCGCCGTCATCTGTGGTCGAACAGCCAGATCGATGGCGACGCGCCGGAATATACTGGCCGCGGCAAGGAGCTCCTGATCGGCTTCCTGGTCGCGCTCGCGATCCTGGTGCCGATCTATCTCGGCTATTTCCTGATCGGCATCGAGGCGGAGCATCTCAAGGCGTTCGCCTCGCTGCCGCTGGTCGCCTTCTTCTATTTGTTCGGCCAGTTCGCGATCTATCGCGCGAGGCGTTACCGCCTGACCCGCACGGTGTGGCGCGGCGTCCGCTTCTGGATGAGCGGCTCGGGCTGGGTCTATGCGCTCAAGGCCTCGCTCTGGGGCGTGCTGGTCGTGATCACGCTCGGCCTCGCGCTGCCGTGGCGCGAGGCGGCGCTCGAACGCTACAAGATGCGGCACTCCTATTACGGCGACCTTCAAGGCTCGTTCGACGGCCGCGGCTGGGAGTTCTTCGCGCGGGGCTGGTGGCTCTGGGTCCTGATGCCGTTCGCGCTCTACAGCACGATCTTCGCCCCGTTCGCCTATGCCGCGTTCAAGGCGGTCGAGTGGCGCTGGTGGCTGTCGGGAATCCGCTTCGGCGACGTGAGGCTGGAATCCACGCTCCGCCGCGGCGCGCTGATCGGCCTGTACTGGAAGGTGATCGGCTGGGTCGTGCTGCTCGGCATGGTGTTCGCGGCCTATCTCGCGCTCTGCACCTTGCTGGTCGCCAGCATGGACGGCTCCTCGATCGCGGACTTCTTCAGGACCGAGGCGTTCGCCAAGAGCATTCCGCTGATCGTGCTGCTCGGCATCGGCTACCTCGCGTTTGCGCTGGCGCTGAACGTGGTGTTGCGCGTTTATCTGATGCGCGATCTCTGGGTCCGGGTGCTGTCCTCGACCATCGTGCACAACATCGGCGCGGCCGCCAACGTCACCGCGCGCGGCGAGCTCGCCAACGCGCTCGGCGAAGGCTTTGCCGACGGCCTCGACGTCGGGGGCTTCTAGCTCCATGGAATCCGATTCCGGTCAGACCAATTCCGCGGCGCCGGCTCCCGGCGGCGTCTTCTTCGACGGCCTGTCAAACCGGCGGCGCATCGTCGCACTCAGACTGTCCGACGCACTGGAGATCCGCGAAGACGGCGCACTGCTCGCGCGCTGGGTGTTTCACGACATCCGCCGCGCCGACAGCCCGTCCGGCCTGTTGCGGCTGAGCTGCCTGACCGCACCGCCTTTGGCGCGGCTCGACATCCGCGACGCCGGGCTGATCGCCGCGCTGGTCGCGCGCTGCGATACGCTCGAGGAAGGGCTGCCGAACCGCAGGGGCGTCGCCGCGATCGTCGGCTGGTCGCTCGCGGCCGCGGTGTCGATCGTGCTGGTGGTGCTGTTCGGCGTGCCGCTGGCCGCCGAGCGGCTGACGCCACTGGTGCCCGACTCGTTCGAGCGTCGCATCGGCGATGTCGCGGAGGCGCAGGTCAAGGTGCTGTTCGACGGCAAGCCCTGCAGCAACCCGGCCGGCCAGGCGGCGTTCGCGAAGCTGGTCGGCAAGTTGCGGCAGTCCGCAGGCTTCGATACGTCGGTGCAGTCGGGCGTGCTGGCGACGTCGGTGCCGAACGCCTTCGCGCTGCCCGGCGGCAAGGTCTATCTGTTCGACGGACTCTTGGAGAAAGCCGAGAACCCCGACGAGATCGCCGGCGTGCTGGCGCATGAGCTCGGCCATCTCCGGCACCGCGACAGCATGCGCGAATTGATCCACAACGGCGGCACCTCGTTCCTGATCGGGCTGTTGTTCGGTGACGTCACCGGCTCCGGCGCGCTGATCTTCGCCTCGCGCTCGCTGGTGACGTCGTCCTATTCGCGCGACGCCGAGACCAACGCCGACAGCTTCGCGATCGAGACCATGCACAAGCTCGGCCGTCCGGCCAAGCCGATGGGCGAACTGATGTTCCGCGTCACCGGCAAGGAGGGCGGCAAGGGGCTCTCGCTCGTCTCCAGCCATCCCTTGACCGAGGACCGCCTCGCGCGCATGGACAAGGCCGATGCCGCCAGCCGCCCCGATGGTCCGCCGCTGCTGTCATCGGCCGAATGGCAGGCGCTAAAGGGCATCTGCAGCGGCGCCGGCAAGGTGTGACGGCGCAGCCGCCGACGCTCCCTCGCTACTTCACCAGCCTGAACTTGCCGCCTTCGACCTTGATCAGGAACGCCGAACGCTCGTCATAGCCGTTGTGATCGGTCGGGCTCATGGTCGAGAGGCCGTTGTTCAGGTAGACGTCCTTGCCGCGCTCGAGCTCGTCGCGCAGCGCGGCGCGGAATTCCGCCGTGCCGGGCTTTGCGGTCTTGAGCGCATTCGCCGCCGGCCGCTTGAACAGCGTGACGGCGTCCCACAGATGCGCGCCGAAGATGTTCGGCCTCGAGCCGTTGGCCTTCTCGTAGGACGACACGAACTCGTCGCGCACCTGGCGGAACGGATCGGTCGCCGGCAGATCGTCGGCGATGGTGAAGGCTTCGCCGGTGAAGATCGCGCCCTCGACATTGGCGCCGCCGAGCTTGATGAACTCTTCCGAGGCAACGCCATGGGTCTGGAAGATCTTGCCGGCATAGCCGCGGCTGCGCAGCGCCTCCTGCGGCAGTACGGCGGGCGTGCCGGCGGAGGCGATGAACACCGCTTCCGGATTGGTCGCGATCACCTTGAGCGCCTGGCCCATCGCGCTGGTGTCGGCCCGCGCATAGACCTCATGCGTCGTCACGGTGAGGCCGAGCTGCGGGGCGAGCCGCGACACCTCCTTGTAGTAGCCTTCGCCATAGCCGTCGGAGACGCCGATATAGCCGAGCGTCTTGATGCCGGACTTGGCGATGTATTTCAGGATTGCCGCCGCCATCAGGTCGTCATTGGGCACCACCTTGAACGCCCAGCGGCGGCGGTCGTCCATCGGCTGCACGATCGCGGTCGCCGCCGCGAGCGAGATGATCGGCGTCTTGCTCTCCACGGCGACGTCGAGCATCGGCATGGTCACCGGGGTGAGCGAGGAGCCGATCAGGATATCGACGCCGTCCTGGATCACGAGGCGCCGCGCATTCTGCGTGCCCTTGGTCGGATCGGACTCGTCGTCGAGCGCGATATAGGTCACCTTCTCGCCGCCGATCTCCTTCGGCAGCGCGGCGATGGTGCGCATCTGCGGCTGGCCGAGCGCCGAGCCCGGTCCGGATCCGGACACCACGACGCCGACCTTGATGTCGGCACGCGCGCCCGGCGCAATCAGGATCGCGCTCGCAAATGTCAACAGTCCGGCCATGGCCAGCTTCATTGCAAATCCTCCCAGCAGGTTCTTTTTATCTGCGGCCGATGATAGCCGACCGCCGTCCGGTCGCGCATCATATTGATTCCGCCCGATCCGTCTGTCCCCCTGATTGGGGACACCGGACTGCGCTCGGGCAAGGTTCGCGCGCTCTGCGGCCCGAGGCCTCAAATTGTCCGCGATCGGTTGGGTCGACGGCGCCCGGCCAAATTTCTGACCCAGCTTCGGTTCGGTCCTGAAACTTCGCGTTTACCACTCCCTTAAAGGCCGCGGGAACCAGTTTCCCTAATCGGGCGGCAACGTCTCGCTGTTATTGAAGGATCAGAAAAGGGAGTACGAACATGTCCAGTATTGTTCGGATCCTCGTCTTGATCGCATGTGCACATGCGGGATCCGTGGTTGCGGAAGTGCAGTTGGACGGCGCGCGGTCATCGCCGGCGGTCCACGTCCATGATTGAGCCTCATCCGATTGCGTCCGAGCACGCGCGCGCCATCTGCGAAGAGATTGGCGAACGGCTGCGCCATGCCCTGCGCGGCGATTACGCCGATCTGCCGCCAAGGCTGCGCGAACTGGTCAACGAGCTCGCTCTGCAGGACTGTGAAGCGCCGTCGCTGGTGCCCACGATGGCTGACATGACGAGGCCGCTGGTCGCCGCGGCCTAGGTCATCGCCTCACGACGATCTGCCGATCCGCCGGCGTGCCCTTCAAGAGCGATAATCAATGCACGGAGATCGGACTGAATAACGGTTGGAGAAGCGGTGAAGTCTCCGCTTATTGCACCAGCCTTGCTTTGAAGTAGGGAACAGAAGCCCGCTTACACGTTCTTCGCGACCTTCCGCGTCCGCGTCGGTCCGGCGCCGGCGATCGTCGGCTTGATATTCCATACCGCGCGCACGCTTGCGAAGGCGTGGGCGATCACCGGCTCCTGGCGGCGGGCGGCGAGGCTGGCGAAGGAGAGATCGCAGGTCAGCTTCACCTTGTCGGCGACCACGAACTGATGCGGCCGCGCCATCCGCGGCGCCAGCACGTTGTCGCGTGCGAGGCTGAGGCAGAGGCCGGATTCGACGAAGTCGATCATCGCCTCTTCCTGGTCGGTGTAGCCGATCCGCTTCGGCAATGCGCCGAGCGGACGGAAGATGTCGTCGAGCAGCCGCCGGTGGCCGGAGTGCGGCGGTGTCGCGAGCCAGGGCAGCTCGGCGAGCTCGGCCCAGCCCTTGCCCATCACCCGGTCGCGCCAGGCGATCGGTGCGATTACCCGGTAGTCGTAGCAAAGCAGCGGGGCGAGCTGGTAGCGGCCGTCGACGATGGTCCGTTCGGTGAAGCTGTGATGGACGAGCTGGTCCTGCGGCGTGGCGTCGACATAGTAGCCGACGTCGAGTTCGCCGCGGCCGATCTGCGCCAGCACGTCGTCGCTCACGCCATGACGCAGGAAGACTTCGGTGCGCTGCGAGGACATCGCAAGGCTGCGCACGAACGGCCCGAGCCGGGTGAATTCGGGGTCGAGGATGGTGCCGACGCGCAGCGTGCCGCGCTGTGCCTCGTTCAGCGAGTCCGCCATCGCCTTGAAGTCGGACGCGGCCGCCACTGCCCGGTGCGCCAGCGGCAGCAGCGCGGCGCCGGCCTCGGTCAGGGTGAATCCGGCAGGTGTGCGGTTGAACAGCTGCAGCCCGGTGCTTTCCTCGAGTGCCTTCAGCTGCAGGCTGACCGCGGGCTGGGTCAGCTTCAGCATCGCCGCTGCGCGCGATACCGTGCCTTCACGGGCAACCGTGATGAAGCAACGCAAGGCCTGGGTACGGGGAAGCTCGATCATCGCACGTGCTTATAGCACACTTTTTTGGCGCGCATCCGACCTGAGTCGTGCATTGTCATGCGATTATAATACAACCAATGCGAGAATTCAGGACCGCCACCACGCAACCATGCCTTCGTGCGCGCGGTTCAACAATGACTGTCTCTGGAATACTGGATCGCCCGGTCAAAGCCGGGCGAGGACTACGCAATGACGCTACGTTACGTCGCGCGAGAACCATCCTCGTCGTCCTGGCGAAAGCCGGGACCCATTACCCCAAATGTCAATTGTTGCGCGATGCTGTGGCCGCGATCTCGTTCATCATCAAGTGCGGTGGTCCTGGCTTTCGCCAGGACGACGATTGGGGAGATCGCGCGCTCATTCCATCACCGTCATGCTGAGGAGGCCGCGCAGCGGCCGTCTCGAACCACGACGGCCTGACTGTGGCCGTGTATCCTTCGAGATGCGCGAGTGCGCCTCAGGATGAGGGGACCTGGACTGCTTTCCGACTTCATCGTCGTCCCGGCGAAGGCCGGGACCCATTGCCACCGAAGTTCATTGTTGCGCGATGTCGGAACGACGAGTCCCATCCACAACACCCGCTGCGGCGTATGGGTCCCGGCCTTCGCCGGGACGACGGCTGTGAATGCCGCGAGCGTGTGCGCCGATCGACGGAGGCCGCCACCCTCACTCCAGATGGTTCACCTTCGCCACCCAGGCGCGGACGTCGGCGAGGACGGCGGGCAGCACGGCCTTGACCTCCTGCACGGTCATGCCGGGCTTGATGCGGGGGTCGTAGAGCAGGTTGAGCAGATATTGGTCGTAGACGTCGAAATAGCCCATCGAGACGTTGTCGTTGAACATGGTCCAGGGCACGGTGGCGGTGTCGTTGATCGGGCCGAGCGACTGCAACAGCTCCTCATAGGCGCAGTCGAGGAAGACGAAATCGCCGTTGTCGACGGTGAGGATCACGTCGGAATGCTCGATTTCGTAGTTCTCGTTCTTGCGGAAGCCGGACAGGCATTGCGGGTCGAGCGAGGAGCGGATCTCCCTGGCGCGCTCCTGGCCGTAGAAAGTCGCGATCGTGCGGTACAGCTCGCGGTCGCGCACCAGCTTGACCACGACATTGGCCGCTTCGTTGTTCTCGGTCATCGCGATGTCGAGATGCTGCACCTTGCTGCGGATGTCGGCGACGACCCTGGCGAGCTGGGCCTTGCGGTCGGCGCGGCTGCCGTCGGCGAACACGCGCACCGGACTGTCGTACTTGCGGATCCGGTCGACCCGCCCGGCGAGATGATATTCGGCGCCGAACGCGGTTTTCAGAAAGCCCTCGACGATCTCGGCGTCGGTGAAGACCTTCTTCTCGTTGCGCTGGCGCGCGGCGATCGCCGCCGGTACCTCGGTGGCGGCCGCGGGCACCGCGGCATCTGCGAGGCAAGCGGCGAGCGTTGCGGCGAGAAGGACGAGGATCGAAGGACGGTGCTGGGGCATTGTGACAACGCTGCCGCAAGGTTTGCGGCAGCGCAAGGAGGGATCAAGGCGGCGGGATCAGCGATCTTGCCGAATGGCGGCGCCTGGTTCCGTTGAAATCGACGCGATCAGTTGTTCTTCACCACCACGGTGGTGCCGACCGAGACCCGACCATAGAGATCGGTGACGTCGTCGTTGGTCATGCGGAAGCAGCCCGACGAGACGGCCTGGCCGATCGTCTCCGGCTCGTTCGAGCCGTGGATGCGGTAGAGCGTCGAGCCGAGATACATCGCGCGCGCGCCGAGCGGATTCTCGATGCCGCCGTTCATGTGGCGCGGCAGATCGGGGCGGCGGCGCAGCATCTGCGACGGCGGCGTCCACGACGGCCATTCCTTCTTTGCGGAGATGCGGTGGACACCGCTCCAGCGGAAGCCGTCGCGGCCGACGCCGATGCCGTAGCGCAGCGCCTGGCCGTTCGCCAGCACCAGATAGAGCCGGCGCTCGGCGGTGTTCACCACGATGGTGCCGGGGGCGTAGTTGGTCGGGTAGTTGACGGTGGTGCGCGGGATCGGGCTTGCGCCGCCGCCGCCGAAGAAGCTCGGGGCTTCGGACTGATAGCCGCGGGAGTCGAAGAACTGGGCGTGGGCCTGGCCGGCACCTGCCAGGATCGTGAGCGCGGCAAACATCAAGGCAATCGGGCGCATGGTCGTCGTCCTCGCGAACATATGTAGTCAGAGAGGCCACAATTGCCGGCGTTTCGCAAGCGACGAAGCCGTGACCTCAGGCATTTTCGAACAACACGGTTTAAAAAGGCAACAGATCGGAAGCGATACCTGCATTGTCCGGCCAAGCCTTTGACGAAGCGGCTGAAGAATGGTTGATCTGGAGCGTTTTCGAGCGAAGTGGGTACCGGTTCGCGTCAAGAAAGCGCGACCAAACAAAAGCTGGAGCGTTTTCAAGCGAAGTGGGCACCGGTTCGCGTGAAGAAAATGCGACCAAACAAAAGGATACGAGCATGATCCGATTCAATCGGATCGGATCATACTCTGAGCGACCTCAAGAACATCTCGAAACGGGAGCGAGAGCATGAATGGTGCGGAAAGTCTGGTGCGGACATTGGTCGCAGGCGGCGTGGATGTCTGCTTTACCAATCCCGGCACCTCGGAGATGCATTTCGTCGCGGCGCTGGACAAGGTCCCGGGCATGCGCTGCGTGCTCGGTCTGTTCGAAGGCGTGGTGACCGGTGCGGCCGACGGCTATTTCCGCATGAAGGGAACGCCGGCCTCGACGCTGCTGCATCTCGGGCCCGGCCTCGCCAACGGCCTTGCCAATCTGCACAACGCCAAGAAGGCGCATTCCGGGATCGTCAACATCGTCGGTCAGCATGCCACCTACCACATCGGTTACAATGCGCCGCTGACGTCCGACATCGAGGGCCTGGCGCGGCCGATGTCGTCCTGGGTGCGCACCTCGCCGGATGCCAAGTCGGTTGCGGCCGACGGCGCGGCCGCGATCGCCGCCGCCAGGAGCGCGCCGCCGCAGATCGCAACCCTGATCCTGCCGGCCGACACCGCCTGGAACGAAGCCGACGGCATCGCCGAGGTGCCCGTGGACACGCAGCGCCCGAGCTATTCGCCGCAGGCGGTCGATGCCGCGGCGAAGATCCTGCATGGCGATGCCGCGCATACGCTGCTGCTCGTCACCGGCAGCGCGCTGACCGAGCACGGGCTGGCGCTCGCCGAGCGCATCGCCGGCAAGACCGGCTGCACGGTGATGGGCCAGACCTATCACCCGCGCATGGCGCGCGGCCGCGGCCGCTTCTCGATCAACCGCATTCCCTATGTGATCGAGCAGGCGTTGCCGATCCTGAAGAAATTCCGTCACATCGTGCTGGTCGAGGCCAACGATCCCGTGGCGTTCTTCGCCTATCCGAACAAGCCGAGCATGCTGAAGGCGGAAGGCTGCGAGGTGCATCGCATGACCGCCTGGGGCGAGAATTCGGTCGCGGCGCTCGAGGCGCTCGCGGGCGCGCTGCATGCGACCGCGCAGGACGTCAAGCCGCAGCAATTGCAGGAACTGGTCAAGCCGACCGGTGCGCTCGACCACGCCACGATCGCGCAGGCGATTGCGTGCGCGATCCCCGAGCACGCCATCATGGTCGATGAATCCGTCACCACGGGCCGCGGCTTCTTCCCGCCGACCGCGGCGGCCGCGCCGCATGACTGGCTGCAGAACATGGGCGGCTCGATCGGCTTCTCGACGCCGGTGGCAACCGGCGCGGCGGTCGCCTGTCCGGACCGCAAGGTGATCTGCATGGTCGGCGACGGCAGCGCGATGTACACGATCCAGTCGCTGTGGACCCAGGCGCGCGAAGGGCTCAACGTCGTGACCATTGTGTTCGCCAACCGCATCTATCAGATCCTGCGCGGCGAGTTCGACGGCGTCGGCGCCGGCGAGCCGGGCAAGCGGGCTCAGGACATGCTGAAGATCGACCGGCCGACGCTCGACTTCGTCGCGCTCGCCAGGGGCATGGGGGTACCGGGCAGGGCGGTGACGACGGCCGACGAGTTCAACAAGGCGCTCGCGGAAGCCGTCGCCGAACCGGGACCGCGGCTGATCGAAGTGCAGATGTAGGGGCGTAGCTGAAGGGCCGCGGCGGCGGCCCAGTCCAGTCGGAGGCGTCGATGCAGACCGAGCTGAACAAGGTGATCGCCGCCGTGGAGGAATTCTATGCGCAGGAGATGTTCCTGCTGGAGCGCGATCTTGGCGAGCGAACGCTCACTCACCGGCTGGCGGTCTATGTCGAGCGGCAATTTTCCGGCTGGCAGGTCGATTGCAACTACGACCGGCTCGGCGAGCGCACGCTGCGGCTGCCGCGCGGCTCGGGGAGCTCGACCGACGACCATCTTGGCAAGTCGATCTATCCCGATATCGTCGTGCATCAGCGCGACATCCCGAACAATCTCCTGGCCATCGAACTGCGCAAGGACAGCAATCACCAGCCGATCGAGCACGATCAGCGCAAGCTGCAGGCGCTGACCGATCCGAATGTCTGGTTTGCCTATGCGATGGGCGTGCTGGTGATCGTCGGACAAGGCGGGGTGAGCTTTACCGAGGTCTATGCCGGCGGAGCCATCGATAGCGCGACTTCGCTCTGGTTTGCCGAGCGGCTACGCGAGAGCGGGCTCGCGAACAGGGGCGACGATGGCGCTCCGCATTAAGTCTATCGGTGAATCTTTCCTCGCGTTTGCAGTGATAGCCCGTTTGGATCATGCGTCGCCCCTGCACGCGCGGCACAACAGAAGGTGCGGGAGGTGGAGCAATTCCTGGAGCTGGTGGTCAATTTTCAGAACGATCCGATGGCGGTGCGGATTATCAGCTCCGCAACTCTTTCGCTCCCCCTCCCGCACTTGAATTCGTTGGTCCGACTTTCGCTGGTCCAGCTTGCCCTGATCAAACTTCCACTGCCCCAGCTTCCAACGCGCCAACTTCCACTACCCGAGGTGGTCGGCGCACTTGATTGCGACGCGACGGGCCGAAGCAGCACCCGCACCGACACAGTAAAAAAGGCCGCCTTCGGGCGGCCTTTTCCGTGATCGCCAAGTCCGCGATCGCCAAGTACGTGATCGCCAAGTAGATCACCGAGCGCGATTGTTTCTGTTTATTGCTTGGTGGCATCGCTGCCGGTCGTGGCGGCGCCGGTCTTGGCACCGGTCTTGGCGCTCGATTTCTTGGCGGTCTTCTTCGCTTTCTTCGGCGCCTTGGCCGCCTCGCCCTTGGTCGCGGTGTCGCCGCTTTGCGCAGCGGGGGCCGGGCTCCCGCCCGCCTTGTCCTGCGCGAGCGCGGTGGACGAGACGAAGGCAAGGGCGGTGGCGGCGAGGATCAGTGTTCGCATCGGATGTTCTCCCAAGTTGGTTTCCGGCGAGCCTCAACGGGACAGAATGTCGCAGGGTTCCGCGGCACCGATCAGCAATCCGTGAGCTCTGCGTGAACGGTATGGCCGCCGCGGAACCGGGAACCGGGCGCCGCGTTATCTGGCCCGGCAGGAGTTCCGAGGAGAGACGCCATGCGCTGGCGGTCAATGACGGAAACCACCAATACGGTGCTCGACACCGCCCCCGAGGACACCTTCTACGCGGCGGGCTGGACCATCAGCGGCGTGGCAACGCTGGCCACCATCGTCGCGATCTGGATGTTCGGGATCTGAGAGCGAACGATCGACGACAAGGCAACCGGTGCGCTATCGCCGGCGGCCGGGCCACGGCCTGGGTCGTCCGCTATTTCCGCAGAATTGCCAGCGCTTCCCGATAGAGCTGCGAGAAACAGACCAAGAGCGCGCTCGACAGCAGGAACATCGCCAGGCTGTCATAGTCGCCGGCCGTCGGCCAGCCGAACTCGAAATAGGGCGGCATGAACGCCCACCAGACGATCGGTACCGTGATGATGGTCGCAAACGCGCCGGCGGGCGCGCCGCCCATCAGGCCGGCGATCAGGATCGCCGGCACGAAGCCCGCGAAATAGAACTGCATGCCGAAGCTCGAGAACATCTCCTGGGTCGCGGTGGCCAGCACCACCGCAAGCAGGGCGACGACGAATGTCGACAACGACCAAGGCCGCAGCTTCAAAATGTAGTCGTTGCCCTTGCGCATCCAGACTCCGGCCCCCGCGAGTTCCGGGAAGGTAGCCGAGGAGGCCTGCAAACAAAACCCGTACGATTCCGAGGGGCAGGGTTGTGCTCGATACAGTGAAAAGGAACCGGCCCGGTCAAGCCGCCGCCGCATTGTCGCGCATATTGCATTGCGGCACGGTGATTGGGGGCAACACGATGCTTGAGCTTCTGATTGTCGCTCTCGTCGCCGGGATCGGTTTCATCTCGGGGTACGGCGCACGCGAGCTGATCTCGCGCCGGCGGCGGGGATCCGCCTCGCGCGCTCACGTTCGTGCGCCGCAGGTTCGCGCCGCGAATGACGACAGCTCCGCCTCCGGCTGGTATCGGCGGGCCGGCACGCAGCACGCCGATCACGCCATCCCACCACCCGACGAACTCGACGGCGCCGTTCGCGACCTGCTCGGCGAGCTCAGCCGGCGCAACGCCAAGCCGTCATCCGCACCGCAGCGCCGCCGGCAGTGAGCCGGAATGCCGGGCCGCATCGCCGAGATCGGCGCCGCTGGCCTGCCGGTGTTTTGCGCGACGAGTTAATCAAAATTCGGAAATGGCGTAACCCGTTGATCCGGCTCGCCTCGGCTACTTTGCATGGGGTTGTTTTCGACATTTTTGTGAGGCGGTCCCGGAGGACAGCAGAATGTCGACAATCGTTCGCATCTGGCAGAGTTCAGGAGGCAGGATGGTGGACGCACAAGGGATCGAACCTTGGACCTCTCCCGTGTGAAGGGAACGCTCTCCCGCTGAGCTATGCGTCCGGGATGTGACGTGCCAAAGGCCGCTGGTCGGCGGCCGGTCGATTAAGGCGCTTCGTCAGAGCGTGCGATTTACGAAGTGCCGGGTAGGGGTGTCAAGCCAAACCCTGCGGGAATCAGGCGCCTTGCTGGCGGGCGCGGGAGGCGTGTGACTGCAGCGCCCGGATGCGCTCGGCGAGCGTGCCGCCGCCCTCGGGTAACCCGCTGCCCGGCGAGACGCCGTTGGCGGGCTTGGCAGCCGCCTTGGCCGGCACCGTCGGCTCCGCCGCCAGCATGGCCTCGATCGCCGAATTCGGGCCCTCGAGTTGGATCGCGAGCTTGGCCACCTCGGCGGCAATGTCGTTGATGCGCTCGCGCAACAGCGCATTCTCCATCCGCTCGGTCGCCCAGGAGCTCTCGGCCTGCTGCTGGATCGCGTTGATGTCGCGCTGCAGCTTGCCGCGCTCGTCGCTGACGGTGCGCAGCTGCTCCTCGACTTGAGCCTTCTCCTGCCGCAGCTTGTCGAGCGCGGAGGATTTGCCGCCGCCCGCTGCCGCGATCTCCTCGCGCAGCTCCTGCACGGTCCGCTCGGCGGCGGCGTTGGCCTGCTTCAACTGGCCGTTCTCGAATTCGCGCTCGGCAAGCAGCTTGCCCTGGGTCGCAAGCCGCGTCTCAAGGTCGTTGACCCGGTTGCCGAGCATCTCGGCTTCCTTGACCTGGGCGACGAGCTGGCGGTCGAGATCGGTGACGCGCTGGCTCAGATTTTCGACCCGGCCGCGCGCGTCGGTGAGGTCGCGCGTCGCGGTTTCCGACTGGCTGCGCTCCTGGGCGAGGCGGGCTTCGGTTGCCGCGAATTCCCTGGCGGCATCGCCGACCCGGTTCTTCAGCTCCTCGACCTGGGTCCGCACCGCGACCAGTTCGATCTGGCGGCTGTCGGCGGTCATCGCGCGGTCGTTGAGCTCGGCGTTGATCTTGCCGAGCTCGCCCTGCTTGTCGGTCAGCGCCTGCTCGGCGTTGCGCAACAGCTCGGTCTTGGCCGAGAACTCTTCCTCGGTGGCGCGAAGCTGATCCTTCATCGCCTTTTCGCGCGCTTCCAGCGCGAAGATCGCGGCGTTCTTCTCGCCGAGCTCGATCTTCATGCGGTTGATCGCATCGGTCTTCTTGCCGAGTTCGGCGAGCTGGCTCGTGGTCTTGCTCTTGAGCTGGTCGACGCTCATCTCGAGCCGGCGAGCCGACATGGCGAATTCGGCGCGGAGCTGGTCCTTGTCGGCCTGGATCTCGGCCATCGACAGCGGGGTGGCCGCCTCCATGCGGCGCGTGGTCAGCCGCACCGCCCGGTTGTGCACCAGCGGAACGATCATCAGGCCGCACAGCATCGAGATCAGGAAACCGATCGCCGCGTACATGATCGGCTCGATCATGAAGGGTCACTCCAAGAAAAGAAGGAATTTGTTAATCACAATGCCACGGCGGGCCGGCCAAAGGCCAGCCCGATTGCCGCGTTAACCTGAATTGCTAACCGTGCCGGAGCGCCGGCCTCATCGCCCGATCAGGGCTGCGACCTCGTGCTTCGTTCCGATTGAATCGGAACGAGGCTCTGGATTCTGTCCTGACGCGTTTTCTTGATGCGAACCGGCGTCCGCTTGGCTGGAAACGCTCTAGAACGGGTTCCAGGTCGCGCGCGGGGTGAATTTGAGATAGCCGACGCTGGCGCCGAGCCGCAAGCCGATGCCCGAGCGAATCGGGACCAGCACGATGTTGTTGGCGGTCAGCGCCGTCATGCCGAAGCCGCCGACGATATAGGCCGAGCCGTCGATGCCGACGAAGCGCTGATAGATCGCCTGGGTCGAAGGCAGGTTGTAGACCAGCGTCATGGTCCTCGCGCCGTCGCCGCCCCAGTCGAAGCCGACCGAGGGACCCTGCCAGTAGACCCTGAGGTCGCCGGCGTTCTTGGTGTAGAGCGTGCCTTCGCCATAGCGCAGCCCGGCCACGAAGGCGCCGGAGCCTTCCTCGCCGAGCACATAACCATTGGGCAGGCCCCACTGGCTGACGGCGCGCTCGATGACCGAGGCGAGTCCGCGCGAGACATTGCCGAAGAACTTGTGTCCGGCATTGACCAATTCGTCGGGCCCGTAAGTATACGGGGTCGGCTCACGCTGTGGCGGCGGATATTGCGGTGGCGGGCCCTGCTGCGCGGACGCCCCTGCGCTCCAGCACATCAGCGCGGCAAACGCGACCGCGGCAAGGCGTGATGCGAAAGTCATTAAGAACCCCTGCTATCGAAATCCGGGCGCTGCCCTTTAACCTGATGCCAACAGGCACGGCTCTAGGTTGCGCCCGGTGTCCCCTCGACTCGGATGTTATCGGTATCAACTATGACGGCACAACGGCAGGAAAGATATGGATCGTGCCGGGGGATGGCGTTTTTCGGCCTGTTGGCGGGCATTTTGGCGGCCATCTGGCCGTCCTTGCCTGTTCAGGCCACCACAACCGAGCGCGTGGTGACGAACCGCTACTCCGGATTGGCGATCGAGGGATTCGATCCCGTCGCCTATTTCACCGACGCCGCCGCCACCCAGGGGCGGCCGGAATTCGAGGCGGCGGAGAACGGCGTGGTCTGGCGTTTCCGCAACGAGGGCAACCGCGCTTCGTTCGTGGCGCATCCCGAAATCTATGGCCCGCAATTCGGCGGTTACGATCCGACCGATCTGGTGCGGGGCGTCACCTGCGCGGGCAATCCGCGATTCTGGGCCGTCGTCGGGAACAGGCTTTACCTGTTCAACCGGGAACGCAGCCGTGACGTGTTCGCCGCCGATCCCGCGCGCTTTTTGAAGGAAGCCGCGGCGCGTTGGCCGGAGCTGGAAGACAATCTCGCGCAGTGATCACGGCGCCGCGGCCGGATCGCCCGAGGCAATGAATTCCGGCACCAGGAAGTCTTCGCGGCCGAGCCCGAAATGCAACGGGCTGCCGTTCGAATCGGTGACCTTGCCGCCGGCCGCTACGACGACCGCGTGACCTGCCGCAACATCCCACTCCGATGTCGGCGACAGGCGGGGATAGATATCGACTTCGCCCTCGGCGACACGGCCGAATTTGACCGCCGAGCCCAGCACGGCGCGGACCGCGTTGCCGCGCGCGTCGATGAAGGCTTCGGTGCGCGCATCGCCATGCGAGCGGCTCACTGCCACCGTCCATGGCGCGCCGCGCGGCGGGCAGGGACGGGTCTTGATCGGCACCGCCTGCGAAACCGCGCCGCCCTGCAGCGTCAACCGCTCCGCGCCCTTGCCGACGATGCCGCGCCAGATCAGCCCGAGCGCCGGTGCGCCGACGATGCCGAGCAGCGGCACGCCTTGCGTGACCAGCGCCACATTGACGGTGAATTCATTGCGGCCGGCAACGAACTCCTTGGTGCCGTCGAGCGGATCGATCAGGAAGAAACTGTCTTTATAGGGCGGCGTCGCCAGATGGACGCGCTCCTCGGACAGCAGCGACACCTGCGGCGCGAGCCGCGTCAGCCCTTCGACGATGATGTGGTCGGCGGCGAGATCGGCCTCGGTGACCGGCGACCCATCGTCCTTGCCGGCAACATTCATCGTCGAACGATTGACCGCAAGAATCGCGTCGCCGGCGCGGATCACCAGTTCGGTCAGTGATTCGAGCAGCGTCGCGGCGGCCTCGCAGCCGATCAGGGACGGCTTTGCCTTATTCATGTGCGGGTCTCATGTCAGCGGGTCGCATATCCTGTTTGTGTTCCCTGAGATCATGATGCGATGACGGAGCATCGCATCATGATCTCATCTCCTTGTTTGAGCATGATCTTTTCGGAAAACCGGTTTCCACTTTTCCGGATCATGCTTTATCAGTCCCGCCGCAAGCTGGCAGCATCCGTCTGCGCGGTGTATCAAGCCGACAGGCATGCGTGATTCGCACTCCTCGGTCGGCGTGCGGCTTTCCAGGAAACAATTGATGTCTGGCACTTCGTCTCCCGGTCCCGCTCCCGATGCGCTCGAACTCGCGGCGCTCTTGTGCTCGCGGGTCTGTCACGATCTCATCAGTCCGGTCGGCGCGATCGTCAATGGGCTTGAGGTCCTTGACGACAATCCCAAGCCCGAAGATCGCGACTTCGCGCTCGATCTGATTCGCAAGAGCGCCAAGACCGCTTCGGCGCGGCTGCAGTTCTGCCGGCTGGCGTTCGGCGCGGCCGGTTCCTCCGGCGCGCAGATCGACCTCGGCGATGCCCAGAACATGGCGAAGGGGCATATCGAGGACGGCAAGGTGACGCTGACCTGGAATTTGCCGCGGCTGCTGTTGCCCAAGAACCGGGTCAAGCTGCTCTTGAACATGCTGGTCATCGCGCAGCAGACCATTCCGCGCGGCGGCACGCTCACCATCGACCCGGTCGGCGAAGGCGAGGCGATGAGCTTCCGCATCACGGCTGCGGGCCTCAATGCGCGCGTGCCGCAGAACATCGTCGATCTCCTGAATGCGACCTCGTCGAACACGGTCGATGCGCATGCGGTGCAACCGCACTACACCCGCCTGCTGGCGGAAGCCTGCGGGCTGAAAGTGACGCTCGCGCTCGACGGCGACAAGGTCATCATTGCCGCGTCCTGACCGCGGCCGCGCCGATATCATTAATCAAAGGTTACGACCGGCCGCGCGATTCGATCGCGCGGCCTTATCTCTTTGTTGATCCCGTTCCTTTCCATTTGCTCAACCAAACTTAAACGCTTTGCGGAGAAGCTGACTTGAGTTCCGTCAGGCGCGTCGATGTTGCGCGCCGCTGCGTTTTCGGCGTTTTTCGAAGGTTGGTTTCATGGACGATCTGTTGCGCGAGTTCCTGACGGAGAGCAGCGAGAGCCTGGATACGGTCGACAACCAGCTGGTGCAGTTCGAGCAGGATCCGAACAACGCGAAGATCCTGGATAACATCTTCCGGCTGGTGCACACCATCAAGGGCACCTGCGGCTTCCTCGGGCTGCCGCGGCTCGAGGCGCTGGCGCATGCCGGCGAGACCTTGATGGGCAAATTCCGCGACGGCATGCCGGTGAAGGCGGAAGCCGTGACGCTGATCCTGTCCTCGATCGACCGCATCAAGGAGATCCTCGGCGGCCTCGAGGCAACCGAGGCCGAGCCCGAGGGCAACGACCGTGACCTGATCGATCAGCTGGAAGCGATGGTCGAGCACGGCATGGCGGCGATGTCCGATTCGACGCAGTCGATGCCGGTTGCTGCTGATGAAGATGTGCCTGTCGTCGAAGCTCCGTCGGTGCAGGCGGCAATGACCGAAGGCGCGCTGGTGGTGCAGACGCTGGAGCGTCCGCTGCGTCCGGGCGAGGTCTCGCTCGACGAGCTCGAGCGCGCCTTCCGCGAGACCGAGACCGAAGTCGCCGCACCGGCGCCGGCCGCGAAGCCTGCCGCTGCGGCTCCCGCCGCCGAGCCGGCTGAGGCTGCGAAGAAGCCGGCCCGCAAGGCGGCCGCTGAGGATGTCCAGGAAGGCGACAAGATCGCCAACCAGTCGATCCGGGTCAATGTCGACACCCTCGAACACCTCATGACCATGGTCTCCGAGCTGGTGCTGACCCGCAACCAGCTGCTGGAGATCTCCCGCCGCAACGAGGACACCGAGTTCAAGGTGCCGCTGCAGCGGCTCTCCAACGTCACCGCCGAGCTGCAGGAAGGCGTCATGAAGACGCGCATGCAGCCGATCGGCAATGCCTGGCAGAAGCTGCCGCGCATCGTCCGCGACCTCTCCGGCGAACTCGGCAAGCAGATCGAGCTCGAGATGCACGGTGCCGACACCGAGCTCGACCGCCAGGTGCTCGACCTGATCAAGGATCCGCTGACGCATATGGTGCGCAACTCCGCCGATCACGGGCTCGAGACCACCGCCGAGCGGGTCGCCGCCGGCAAGCCGGAGCAGGGCACCATTCGCCTGTCCGCCTATCACGAGGGCGGCCACATCATCATCTGCATCGCCGACAATGGCCGCGGGCTCAACACCGAGCGGATCAAGGCCAAGGCGCTCCAGAACGGTCTCGTCACCGAGGCCGAGCTGGAGAAGATGACCGAGGCCCAGATCCACAAGTTCATCTTCGCGCCGGGCTTCTCGACCGCCGCGCAAGTGACTTCGGTGTCCGGCCGCGGCGTCGGCATGGACGTGGTGCGCACCAATATCGACCAGATCGGCGGCACCATCGACATCAAGAGCGTGGCCGGCGAGGGCGCCTCGGTCACCATCAAGATCCCGCTGACCTTGGCGATCGTCTCCGCCCTGATCGTGGAAGCCGGCGGCGACCGCTTTGCGATTCCTCAATTGTCTGTCGTCGAGCTGGTGCGGGCCCGCGCCAACTCCGAGCACCGCATCGAGCGGATCAAGGACACCGCAGTCTTGCGCCTGCGCAACAAGCTGCTGCCGCTGATCCACCTCAAGAAGCTCTTGAAGATCGACGACGGCGCGACCACGTCAGACGCCGAGAACGGCTTCATCGTGGTCACGCAAGTCGGCAATCAGACCTTCGGCATCGTGGTCGACGGCGTGTTCCACACCGAGGAGATCGTGGTCAAGCCGATGTCCACAAAACTGCGGCACATCGACATGTTCTCCGGCAACACCATCCTTGGCGATGGCGCCGTCATCATGATCATCGACCCCAACGGGATTGCAAAAGCCCTCGGCGCGTCCGGCTCCTCGGCCCATGACCTCGCCGACGACAATGCGAACGCCCACGCCGCAAGCGGCGAGCAGCTGACCTCGCTCCTGGTGTTCCGCGCCGGCTCCTCGCAGCCCAAGGCGGTGCCGCTCGGCCTCGTCACCCGGCTGGAGGAGATCGCAACCGACAAGATCGAACTCTCGAACGGCCGCTACATGGTGCAGTACCGCGAGCAGCTGATGCCGCTGGTGCAGATGGCCGGCGTCGAGGTGCAGTCGCAGGGCTCGCAGCCGATCCTGGTGTTCGCCGACGACGGCCGCTCGATGGGGCTCGTGGTCGACGAGATCATCGACATCGTCGAGGAGCGGCTCAACATCGAGGTCGCGGGTTCGCAGGACGGCATTTTGGGTTCGGCCGTGATCAAGGGCCAGGCCACCGAGGTGATCGACGTCGGCCACTTCCTGCCGATGGCGTTCGCCGACTGGTT
This sequence comes from Bradyrhizobium sp. 33ap4, assembly GCF_032654765.1. NCBI lineage: Bacteria > Pseudomonadati > Pseudomonadota > Alphaproteobacteria > Hyphomicrobiales > Nitrobacteraceae > Bradyrhizobium > Bradyrhizobium sp. 33ap4. The sequence goes on from NZ_JAUMTJ010000008.1 coordinate 144,030, forward strand.
CTCGCGCAAGGAGATGCGGCCGTCGGCCTCGGCGCAGTCGGTGCTGCTGGTCGATGACTCAGCGTTCTTCCGCAACATGCTGGCGCCGGTGCTCAAAGCCGCCGGCTACAAGGTCAGGACCGCGGGCGGCGCGCAGGAGGGGCTCGCCGCGCTGCGTTCGGGACAGAGCTTCGACGTCGTGCTGACCGACATCGAGATGCCCGAGATGAACGGCTTTGAGTTCGCCGAGAACATCCGAAGCGACCACAATCTGATCGGGCTGCCGATCATCGCGCTGTCGGCGATGGTGTCGCCGGCGGCGATCGAGCGCGGCCGGCAGGCCGGCTTCCACGACTATGTCGCCAAGTTTGATCGTCCCGGGCTGATCGCGGCGCTGAAAGAGCAGACCGCCGAACTGCGCCGGGCGGCCTGACACGGGATAAGGACAGGGATCGATGACCAGCAAGACCGAGACAAGCGAAGGCGCGATGGCCGAATACGTCACCGCCGTGATCGGCGGGCAGCTGTTCGGCCTGCCGATCTCGCGGGTGCAGGACGTGTTCATGCCGGAGCGGCTGACGCGGGTGCCGCTGGCCTCCAGCGAGATCGCCGGCGTGCTCAATCTGCGCGGACGTATCGTCACCGTGGTCGACATGCGCGCCCGGCTCGGGCTGCCGAAGGCCGACGACGGTAAGCCTCCGATGGCGGTCGGCGTCGACCAGCGCGGCGAATCCTATGGCCTGCTGATCGACCAGATCGGCGAGGTGCTGCGGCTCTCCGAAAACAGCCGCGAGGACAATCCGGTCAACCTCGATCCCCGCATGGCCAAGCTCGCCGGCGGCGTCCATCGCCTCGACGGCCAGCTCATGGTCGTCCTCGATATCGATCGCGTGCTCGAACTGGTGCCCGATGCCAAAGCGGCGTGAACAGGGCCGCCCGAACTGAAGAACTGAAACATCCCACCGGGGATGAGGAAGTAGAGGTCGCAGATGAGAACCTGTCTTGTTGTCGATGACTCAAGCGTCATTCGCAAGGTCGCCCGCCGCATCCTGGAAGGGCTCGACTTCCAGATCGTCGAGGCCGAGGACGGCGCCAAGGCGCTCGAGGCCTGCAAGCGCGCGATGCCGGAAGCCGTGCTGCTCGACTGGAACATGCCGGTCATGGACGGCTACGAGTTTCTCGGCAATCTCCGCCGCATGCCCGGCGGCGATCAGCCCAAGGTCGTGTTCTGCACCACCGAGAATGACGTCGCGCATATCGCACGCGCGCTGCATGCCGGTGCCAACGAATACATCATGAAGCCGTTCGACCGGGACATCGTCACCGCGAAGTTCCAGGAAGTCGGACTCATTTAGAGCATGATCCGGAAAAGTGGGAACCGGTTTTCCGAGAAGATCATGCTGACTTAGATTCTTCGTTCGATCCGGCGGCAGAAGCCTTCGGCTCAACGGTTGTTGTGCGTCGTGTTGCGTCGCTGGTGAAGTCATGAGTGTTGCGTTGACAAGTACTGCGGTCCCGACATCGACCCGTTCCGACAAGGTGCGGGTGATGGTGGTCGACGATTCCGTGGTGATCCGCGGGATGATCTCGCGCTGGATCGGCGCCGAGCCCGACATGGAAGTCGTCGCCTCGCTGCGCACCGGCCTCGACGCCGTCAACCAGCTCGAACGCATCAACCCCGATGTCGCGGTGCTCGATATCGAGATGCCCGACCTCGACGGCATCTCGGCGCTGCCGCAGCTGCTGGCGAAGAAGCGCGATCTCGTCGTCATCATGGCCTCCACGCTGACCCGCCGCAACGCGGAGATCAGCCTGAAGGCTCTCTCGCTCGGTGCGTCCGACTACATTCCGAAACCGGAAAGCACGCGCGAGGCCACCGCCGCGGAAACCTTCCGCCACGACCTGATCCAGAAGATCCGTCATCTCGGCGCCAAGGCGCGGCGCAACCCGCTGCACTCGATGGCAAGCCCGCCGCTTGCGCCCGGTCATGACAGGCCGCGTCCGCTGGCGCCCGCTGCTGCGCACACAGCGCCGGCCCAGGCCACGCGCCGTTCGTTCGGCCTGCTGCCGCCCAAGGTGCTGCTGATCGGCTCGTCGACCGGCGGCCCGCAGGCGCTGATGACGCTGGTCGCCGAGATCGGCCCGGTGATCGATCGCTTCCCGGTGCTGATCACCCAGCACATGCCGCCGACCTTCACCACCATTCTCGCCGAGCATCTGGCGCGCACCAGCAAGCGGCCGGCGCATGAGGGGATCGACGGCGAGAGCATCAAGCCGGGCCAGATCTATCTGGCACCCGGCGGGCGCCACATGCGCGTCGCCCGCCACGGCGTCGATGCCACGATCGCGCTCGATGACGGGCCGCCGGTCAATTTCTGCAAGCCCGCGGTGGATCCGATGTTCACCTCCGCGATCGATGTCTGGCAGGGCAGCATCATGTCGGTGATCCTGACCGGCATGGGCTCCGACGGCATGCGCGGCGGCAAGGACATCGTCGCCGCCGGCGGCAGCGTGATCGCGCAGGACGAAGCGACCAGCGTGGTGTGGGGCATGCCCGGTGCTGCGGTCAATGCCGGCATCTGCGCCGCGGTGCTGCCGCTCAATCAGATCGCACCGAAGCTTGTTCGGGTATTTGCGGGAGACCGTTCGTGACGCCGCTGGACTACGAGTATCTGCGTAAGCTGCTGAAAGAGCGTTCCGGCCTCGATCTCTCCGCCGACAAGCAATATCTCGTCGAGAGCCGCCTGTTGCCCTTGGCGCGCCGGTCGAACCTCGCCGGGATTCCCGAGCTGGTGCAGCGGATGAAGGGTGGCGCGGAGCTGCTGACATCCGAGGTGGTCGAAGCGATGACCACCAACGAGACCTTCTTCTTTCGCGACAAGATCCCATTCGACCATCTGAAGGAAGCGGTGCTGCCCGCGCTCGCGCAGGCGCGCGCGGCGCGCCGCAGCTTGCGCATCTGGTGCGCGGCGTCGTCGACCGGGCAGGAGCCGTATTCGATCGCGATGCTGCTGAAGGAGATGACTGCGCTGTTTGCCGGCTGGCGGATCGAGATCATCGCCACCGACCTGTCGCAGGCGGTGCTCGAAAAGGCCAAGGCCGGCCTGTTCAGCCAGTTCGAGGTGCAGCGCGGCCTGCCGATCCAGCTGCTGGTCAAGTATTTCGTGCAGAAGGGCGAGCTCTGGCAGCTCAACGCCGATATCCGCGGCATGGTGCAGCACCGCCAGCTCAATCTGCTGCAGGACGTCTCGCATCTCGGCACCTTCGACGTGATCTTCTGCCGCAACGTGCTGATCTATTTCGATCAGCAGACCAAGGCCGGTATCTTCGGCAAGGTAGCCCGGATGCTCGAGCCCGACGGCGTGCTGGCGCTTGGCGCGGCGGAATCCGTGGTCGGCATCACCAATCTGTTAAGGCCCTATCCCGACCGGCGCGGACTGTATCAGCCGAGCGTCGCTCCGGTCGCGCGCGCCGGCGCCGCGCTGCATGTGCTGAAGGCGGTTGCGTCCGCTGCGCGGTGAGACGAGACATCTCGCTTTAACCCCGTCACGCTGAGGAGCCGCGAAGCGGCGTCTCAAAGGGTCGACGGCCACCAGCGGGGCCGTGCAGCCTTCGAGGCTCGCAAGCGCTCGCACCTCAGGATGACGGCGACAGAGCCGCGTTCTTTCAACGTTCATGAACTACAAAATCGCGTGCGGCAGGAAGCGCGAGGTGTTGCCGGTGATCGGATTCTCGTCTTCCCGAATCGAGAGTCCGCAGGGCGTGCCGTCAACCAGCCAGCTGCCGAGCACCGGATACTGCCCGGAAAAATTCGGCAGCGGCGCCAGCGCCTGGCGGATGAAGCCTTCGGCGCCGTAGGGGCCTTGCTCGGCGACCAGCGTGACGCCGGCGCTGACCAGCTCGACATTGGCGCCCTCGCGCGAATAGATCGGCTTGCGCACGAACGACGTGCCGAGCTGGGCGGCCTGCGGGTCGTCCTCGAAATAGGCCGGCAGCAGATTGGGGTGGTTCGGGAACATCTCCCAGAGCAGCGGCAGGATGCCCTTGTTGGAGAGGATCGCCTTCCATGGCGGCTCGATCCACTGCGTCGGCGCGGTCGCGAGGTTCTTGCCGAATGCGTCATGGAACATCCATTCCCACGGATAGAGCTTGAACGCGAGCGCGATCGGGCGTTCGTCGAGGTCGACGAACTGACCGTCGTCGCGCAGCCCGATCTCCTCGATGTCGAGCAGCGTGGTCTTCAGCCCGGCCTGCGCCGCGGTGTCCTCGAGATAGGCGAGCGTGCCGGCGTCCTCGGGATTTCCGGTCAGTCCGGTGAGATGCAGCGGGTGGGTCGCGCCGATCCTTTTCCAGGCCTCGATCAGCCGGTCGTGGATCGAGTTGAACTGGTCGGCGCGCTTCGGGATGATGTTGCGTTGGATTGCCTGTTCGAGCCAGGTCCATTGAAACACCGCGGCCTCGAAGATCGAGGTCGGCGTATCGGCATTGTATTCGAGCAGCCTGGCCGGGCCGCGGCCGTCGAAGGTGAGATCGAGCCGGCCGTACAGGCTCGGATTCCTGCGGCGCCAGCTTGCCGCGATCAGATCCCAGAACGCCTCCGGTATCTTCAGCCGGCGCAGATAGCGCTCATCCCTGACCGCGCGTCCGGCCAGCTCGAGACACATCGCGTCGATTTCGCCGGTCGGCGCCTCGATCGCGCGCTCGATCTCGTCCAGCGTGAAGGCGTAATAGGCGCGCTCGTCCCAGTACCGTTCGCCGTCGATGGTGTGGAAGGTGAAGCCGGCGTTCTCGGCAGTCGTCCGCCAATCGTCGCGTTCGGGACATGCGATGCGTTGCATGAGGGGAAACCGCGCTCGCTCGTCAGCCTGGTGTCAGCTTCCGCCATGCGACGGATCGTCGTCGCCGTAGCGGGCGATGGTGCGCGGCGCGCCGCCGAAGCCGCCGGAGGGCGACCGTTCCGCCGATTTTCCCTTCCTTCCGTGTCCTGCATGGTGGTGGCTGCGGGCATGGCTTGGCGTCAGGCCGATCGACGCCGCGCCGATCGCGATACTTCCCATCAATTTCAGCCATACCCGGCGCGAGCGTTTCATGAACGCAATCCCTGCCTTGCCGTCTGCGGAGCCATGGCGAGTTTCCATCAGCTGCGTTCGCCGGGCAAGCGAAAGCGCGATGACACGGCGATGACACGGCAACATGCATCAGCTGCCGCTGAAGCCGAACGCATGCGCGAATGAACCGAAGCCGCCGCGGCTCACCGACAAGCTAGACGACGAGCTCGAGGAAGAGGAGGTGCCGCTCGACGACGAGCTGCCGCTGTAGAAGCTGCTGCGCGACGAGCCGCTGCTGCCGCCCGATCCGGACGATGAGCTGCGCGTTGTGCAGTCGACGCCTGGTTGTGGCGGGACCGGTGTGACGACGCCCGGTGCGGTGACGCCCGGCGGCGTCGGCGGCATCGGCTGGCAATTCGGCCGCGGCATCAGCGCGTAGGCGCTGCCGCCGACCGCGAGCGTGCCCATCAAGAGCAGCGCGACGTGATTGGAGCGCTTGGATGGCGCATCCGGCCGCGGCGGCGTCGGCACCGCCGGCACGACCGGTCGCCGTTTGCCGAAGTCCGCGTTCGGTTTGCGCGCCATGATTTGGCTCAACGGCTCAGTAGATCATGCAGGCCGCGTTCAGCGCGCCTGCGGCCAGCGAGGACAGCCCGAGCCAGATCGCCGGCGCCATTTCGCCGGAGGCGATCCGCCCCGACAGGTTCGGCACCGGGATCTTCACGATGTAATAGACGATGATCTGCACGATCAGCGCGATGATGCTCCAGATCAGGCAGTCCACCACATTGGCGGAGTGGGCGATCGCGCTGACCACCGGCAGCACGAAGCCGAGCAGGCTTAAGCCCAGCGCAATCGCCGCCGCCGGATCGTTGTCGCGGATCAGCTGGAATTCGTCATGCGGGGTGACGCGCGTGTAGACGAAGAGGTAGGCGACCACGGCGATCAGCGCCGTGCAGAAATAGACCAGGAACGCCGGCAGGCCGGCGAGGGATTGCAGGATCATGTCGGGGCGGTCCGGGAGTTCGTCGGGATTCGCGCGAGGCAGGATTGCACGTTCCCTTGGTCGGCGCATGCCGACAGCCGGTTCAATCCCAAACAAAAACCCCGCCATTTGCGGCGGGGTTCAGGTCGAAAGGAGCGAACCTTGCGGTTCTCTGCGGGCCCGGAAGGTCAGGCGGGAATGCGCTCGTCGGCCTCGTGCGGCTCGCGCAGCACGTAGCCGCGGCCCCACACGGTCTCGATGAAGTTGCGGCCTTCGGAGGCGTTGGCGAGCTTCTTGCGGAGCTTGCAGATGAAGACGTCGATGATCTTCAGCTCCGGCTCGTCCATGCCGCCGTAGAGATGGTTGAGGAACATTTCCTTGGTGAGCGTGGTGCCCTTGCGGAGCGAGAGCAGCTCCAGCATCTGGTATTCCTTGCCGGTCAGGTGCACGCGCTGGCCGCCGACCTCGACCGTCTTGGTGTCGAGATTGACCACGAGATCGCCGGTCTGGATGACCGACTGGGCGTGACCCTTGGAGCGGCGCACGATCGCGTGGATGCGGGCGACCAGCTCGTCCTTGTGGAAGGGCTTGGTCATGTAGTCGTCGGCGCCGACGCCGAGACCCTTGACCTTATCCTCGATGCCGGCGAGGCCGGAGAGGATCAGAATGGGAGTTTTGATCTTCGACACCCGCAGCTGCTTGAGCACGTCGTAGCCGGACATGTCGGGCAGGTTGAGGTCGAGAAGGATGATGTCGTAGTCGTAAAGCTTGCCGAGATCGACGCCCTCTTCGCCGAGGTCCGTCGTGTAGACGTTGAAACTCTCGGACTTGAGCATCAATTCGATCGACTGCGCGACGGCGCTGTCATCTTCAATCAGCAAAACGCGCATGCCAGTCCCCTATAGTCGCCGCTCCGGGCGTCAGGTCGGCCGCACTTGCGGCACTCACAAAACGCCTTTGAACAACTGATTCGGATCCTGACGAGATATGGTTAACAAAAACTGATTCCTCCGCGCAAGCTCTAACCGTGCAATTTTTGTCGAATCGCCCTAAGATATTGCGTAGAAGAAGCTTTTCCTAACCGCGTCCGTTCAGTTTCCACATTAAGAGACGGGCCTAACCGACTCTTGCGACTCGCCCTTCTTCTGATGGGCAAGCGACCTCAGTCACCAAAGACAGTGACGCAATGATTAATGATGCGGGTAAACACGAAGTTAAGCGGCCGGAGCAAAAAAGCGGAAACTTAAGGTTTTCGCAATGAAGGCGCTCGCGGAGCAGATCGGCGACATCGACGGCGTCAATATTTATGGCCGCGTGGTCGGCGTCCGCGGGCTGATGGTCGAGATCGCGGGCCCCATTCACGCGATGTCGGTCGGCGCCCGCATCGTGATCGACGTCGGCGCGGGCCGCTTCATCCCCGCCGAGGTGATCGGCTTCTCCGGCGAGAACGCGGTGGTGATGCCGTTCGGCGGGCTCGATGGCGTGAGGCGCGGTTGCCGCGCGGTGATCGCCAATGCGGCGAGCCAGGTGCGGCCGTCGCCGGCCTGGCTCGGCCGCGTCGTCAACGCGATGGGCGAGCCGATCGACGGCAAGGGCCCGCTGGTGCAGGGCGCCTCGCCGATGTCCTACCGCAACTCGCCGCCGCCGGCGCATTCGCGCAAGCGGGTCGGCCCGCCGCTCGATCTCGGCGTGCGCGGTCTCAATACGTTCCTGACCTGCTGCCGCGGCCAGCGGCTCGGCATCTTCGCCGGCTCCGGCGTCGGCAAGTCGGTGCTGCTGTCGATGCTGGCGCGCAACGTCGATGCCGCGATCTCGGTGATCGGGCTGATCGGCGAACGCGGCCGCGAGGTGCAGGAATTCCTCCAGGAGGATCTCGGCGAGGAGGGGCTGGCGCGCTCGGTCGTGGTGGTCGCGACCTCGGACGAGCCGGCGCTGATGCGGCGCCAGGCGGCGTATCTGACGCTCGCCATCGCGGAATATTTCCGCGACGAGGACCAGGATGTGCTGTGCCTGATGGATTCGGTGACGCGCTTTGCGATGGCGCAGCGCGAGATCGGCCTCTCGGCGGGCGAGCCGCCGACCGCCAAGGGCTACACGCCGACCGTGTTCACCGAATTGCCGAAGCTGCTCGAGCGGGCAGGGCCGGGCACCGGCGACGGCACCATCACCGCGATTTTCACGGTGCTGGTCGACGGCGACGATCACAACGAGCCGATCGCGGATGCGGTGCGCGGCATTCTCGACGGTCATATCGTGATGCAGCGGGCGATCGCCGAGCGCGGCCGCTATCCCGCGGTCAACATCCTCAAGTCGGTGTCGCGCACCATGCCGCGGTCGGCCGACCCCAACTTCCTGCCTTACATCAACAAGGCGCGGCAGGTGATGGCGACCTATGCCGACATGGAGGAATTGATCCGGCTCGGGGCCTACCGGCCGGGTTCCAGCGCGGAGGTCGACGAGGCGATCCGGCTGCATGAGCCGCTCGAGGCCTACCTGCGCCAGGCCAAGGACGAGTCCACCAGCCTTCCCGACGGCTACCGGCAACTGGCTCAAATCCTGTCGGGTTTGGAAACGGAACGCTAACTTTGTCAGGCCATCATCGCCGGCACACCATAGCTATGCCGGCGGGGCCCAGCGGGGAGCCGGCTCTGTCCCGCGTTCAGATTTGGGACTTCTGGGGAGTATGAGTCGATGAAGTCACGTGAAACGCTGATCCGCCTGAAGAAATTTCAGGTCGACGAAAAGCGCCGTCGGGTTACCCAGATCGAAGGCATGATCGCCGACTTCCAGCGCATGTCGGTCGAGCTCGAGCGCGAGATCCAGACCGAGCAGGAGCGCGCCGGGATCAACGACCCCACGCACTTCGCCTATCCGACCTATGCCAAGGCCGCGATCCAGCGCCGCGAGAACCTGACCCGTTCGGCCGACGAACTGCGCGCCCAGCTCGACGACGCCAAGGCGCTGCTGTCGGAGGCATTCGAGGAATTGAAGAAGGTCGAACTGCTCGACGAGCGCGACCAGGCGCGCGAACGCGCGGAGGAGAGCGCTCGCGAACAAGCCGACATGGATTCGATCGGCCTGATGCGGGCCCGTCTCGGCGTCATCGCCTGAACCCTCGCTCCCTCCGCTGACCAGATTGAGAGCCCGGGCCGATCGCCCGGGCTTTTTGCTGGGCGCTGTCCACAAGCCGCCGACTTGCCGGCCACTTGTTAGCCCCTTGGCGGATCGTGGTGTCCCAAAATATGCTACCACCGGTCAGGACGGATGATCGGCAGCACGGTGGCAATGACGCGATGGGGGATCGGGGCTTGGAGGGCGCAAGATGCTGACGCCGGCTGAGCTGGTCTGGCTGATCGCCGCCGTCGCCAAGGGGGATGAGGCAGCCTTCGAGCGGCTGTACGCCGCGACCCGCGCGAAACTCTTCGGCGTCGTGCTCCGTATCTTGCGGCGACAGGACCTCGCCGAGGAGGTCATTCAGGAGGCTTACGTCAAGATCTGGAACAGCGCCGGGCAGTTCAACCCAGCCCTGTCGTCCCCGATCACGTGGATGACGTCGATCGCGCGCAACCGCGCCATCGACGTGGTGCGCAAGCGCGGCGAGGCCTCGCTGGAGGAAGAGCCGGCGGCGATGGAGGTCGCAGCCGACCAGCCCGATCCGCTGGCGCGACGGGAGATGACGGAAGAGTTGAAGCGATTGCTGGAGTGCGTCGGTCGTCTGGAGCCGGATCGTCAGAAGCTCGTGCTGCTCGCCTATTACAACGGCTGGAGCCGCGAGCAACTCGCCGCAAAGTTCGAGACGCCGGTGAACACGGTGAAGACCTGGCTGCGCCGCAGCCTGATGGATATCCGGGAGTGTCTTGGACTCTGATTGATGGCCTATAGCGAAGACCATATCGCGCTCGCCGCGGAATATGCGCTCGGTACGCTCGATGCCGAGGAGCGCGCGCAGGTCGAGACCATGATGGCCGTCGACAGCGAGTTCGCAGCGCTGGTGCAGGGCTGGCAGTTCAGGCTCGGGCCGCTGAATCAGATGGTCGGCCTGGTCGAGCCGCGTCCGGTGGTCTGGGACAACATCAAGGCGGCGATCGGCCCCACGAGCGCGCCGCAGGCGCCGCTGGTGCTGCCCGAGACGCCGGCCACGACGGAGACGCCGCCGCCTTCGCCAATCACGGACGATCCCGAATTCGGCTCGGCGTTCGATCCGGAGCCTGCGCAGTCGCCCGAGCCCCGGAGGCTGCCCGAGGCCCGACCGCCGCGGGTCATCTTCGACGAGCGCAACGTGACCGCGCTGACGGGCCGCGTGAAGCGCTGGCGCGGTATCGCGTCGGCCGCGACCGCGATCGCGGCCGCGCTGCTGGTGACGCTCGGCCTGCAGATCTACAAGCCCGACGCTCTGCCGAATGCGATCCGGCCGAAGCCGCGCATCCAGACCGTCGAAGTGAAGACGCCGGCGCCGGCATTGACGCCGTCCGCGCAGTATGTCGCGCTGCTGCAGGGGCAGAATGGCGGGCCGGCCTTCATCATGACCATCGACGGCGCCACCAAGAATTTTACCGTCCGCAAGGTCGGCGCCCCGTCGGAGCCCGGCAAGAGTTTCGAGCTCTGGCTGATCTCCGACAAGCTGCCGCAGCCGCGCTCGCTCGGCGTGATCGGCGCCGATGATTTCACCGCGCGGCCGGTGCTGTCGGGCTACGATTCCGACGTGATCAACGGCGCCACCTATGCGGTGACCGTCGAGCAGGCCGGCGGTTCACCGAACGGCCAGCCGACCTCGGCGCCGATCTTCACCGGCAAGCTGATCGAGACCGTGCCGGGCGCGTCGGCTTCGCCGCCGCGATAGGCCAGCCGCCCATCGTCAGAGGTTGCCGATGGTGGCCGTCCGTCATTGCGAGCGCAGCGAAGCAATCCATGCTTCCGAGCGAGCGGTGACAGTGGATTGCTTCGCTTCGCTCGCAATGACGTGGATAAGACGTCGCGTCGGCCACCCGCACAAAAAAGAAAACGCCCGTGGGGAGCGGGCGTTTTCGATAGTCAACTTGGGGGTAGTTGGGGGTCTTAAATATCCACGCAGCGACTTTGGGGGGCTGTAAAGAACACTACGTGAATTCGTGAAACTCTCCTGTTAGCGGACCAGCGAGTTGCTGGAGCTGGTGATCGCGACGGGCTTGCCGGCCTTCATGACCCGCGCCGTCTGCGTGTATCCCTCATCCGACGAATTATGTGCCGCGATGCCGAAACCCGCGACCAAGATACCGGCGAACAACGCCACGACCACAATCTTCAGGTGCGTCATACGATCGGCGCTGTAGATCGAGTGGTTCATGGAAGTCTCCTGCCGCCTTCCTGCTCTCAGTAAATCTGTCGGTTCGGTCTGTTGTCCGGTTCAACGTCTCGTGCCCCGCTAACGTAGGATTTGCCGATTCCGTTCCCTAGAGGCCATCACAAGGCCGTGATGAGACGTGATCGTGCGCGATCAAAAATGACCCTTTGGTAATCCAAAGCGCATTAAAGCGATTTAATATCAGTGTCTTGGGATTGTGCTGGGATGCTGCATCCCAGATAGGGCCGTTCCGGACCTGTCTGCATAAATCAGTTGCCTGTGGCGAGAAAGCACAGACGAAAACCCAAGTGATTTGCGGCCGCTAGCGCGTTTTCGCGCGAGCTGGACGCCCGTCCCGCGTGCAGAAAACGCTCCGGAACAACAGGCTCTAGACGCTGCCGACCGTCTTCAGCCGGGCCCTGGGATGGATCTCGGCTTGCGACAGGACGGTGGTCTGCGAGCGGAACCGTTCCACCAGTGAGCGAACGAACGGCCGGATCGCGGCCGACGTCACCAGGACCGGCGCCTCGCCCTCGCGCGCCGCCTGCTCGAAGGCGTTGCGCACGGCGGTCATGAACTCCGACAGTTTCGAGGGCTGCATCGCCAGGTTGCGGTCGTCGCCGGTGCCTACGATCGACTCCGCAAACGCCTGCTCCCAGCGCGCCGACAGCGCGATCAGCGGCAAATAGCCGTTCGGCGAGGTGTTTTGCGCGCAGATCTGGCGGGCCAGCCGGGCACGGACGTGCTCGACCATGGTGGCCGGATTGCGCGAGAACGCCAGCGCATCGGCGATGCCTTCGAGGATGGTCGAGAGATCGCGGATCGAGATGCGCTCGGCGAGCAGCAATTGCAGTACGCGCTGGATGCCCGACACCGTGACCTGGCCCGGCACGATGTCCTTGATCAGCTCGCCTTGCTCCTTCGGCAGGTCCTTCAAGAGCTTCTGCACCTCGCCGTAGGACAACAGGTCCGCCATGTTGGTCTTGAGCAGCTCGGTCAGATGCGTCGACAGCACCGTGGCGGCGTCGACCACGGTGTAGCCCTTCAGCGCGGCCTCTTCCTTCAGGCCGGCGTCGACCCAGGTCGCCGGCAGGCCGAAGGTCGGCTCGATGGTGTGGATGCCGGGCAGTTGCACCTGGTTGCCGGCCGGGTCCATGACCATGAACTGGCTCGGCCAGATCTTGCCGGTGCCGGCGTCGACTTCCTTGATCTTGATGACGTAGCTGTTGGCTTCGAGCTGGACGTTGTCGAGGATGCGCACCGCCGGCATCACGAAACCCATCTCGATGGCCAGTGAGCGGCGCAGCGCCTTGATCTGCTCGGTCAGGCGGTCGGTGCCGTCGGGGCCGTTGACCAGCGGCAGCAGCGCGTAGCCGAGCTCGATCTTGAGGTCGTCGATCTTGAGCGCGGCGGCGATCGGCTCCTCCGCGGCCGCAGCGGCGGCGGCCGCGGCTGCAGCAGGGGCGGCGGCGGCTGCCGTTTCGGCCGCCTTCGCAGCCCGCTTCTGCTTGCGTGCGTTCCAGGCTAGCACCGCGGCGCCGGAGCCCAGCGCCAGGAACGGCAGCGTCGGAATGCCCGGCAGCAGCGCCAGCACCAGCATCACGCCGGCCGACATGCCGAGCGCCTGCGGATAGCCGGAGAGCTGGCGCATCAGCGCCTTGTCGGCGGCGCCGGTGATGCCGGCCTTGGAGACCAGGAGGCCGGCGGCGGTCGACACGATCAGCGCGGGCACCTGGGTGACGAGGCCGTCGCCGACCGTCAGCACGGTGTAGGTGCGGGCGGCTTCGCTGAAGGAGAGGCCCTGCTGGGCGACGCCGATGATGATGCCGCCGACGATGTTGATGCCGACGATCAAAAGACCGGCGATGGCATCGCCGCGGACGAATTTCGAGGCACCGTCCATGGCGCCGAAGAAACCGCTCTCGTCTTCCAGCGCCTTGCGGCGCTCCTTGGCGGCCTTCTCGTCGATCAGGCCGGCGGAGAGGTCGGCGTCGATCGCCATCTGCTTGCCGGGCATCGAGTCCAGCTGGAAGCGTGCGGCGACTTCGGCGATGCGGCCCGAACCTTTGGTGATGACCACGAAGTTCACGATCACCAGGATCGCGAACACGATGATGCCGATCACGAAGTTGCCGCCCATCACGAAGTTGCCGAACGCCTCGATGACGTGGCCGGCGGCCGCCGTGCCCTCATGGCCGTGGCTCAGGATCAGCCGGGTCGAGGCCATGTTCAGCGACAGCCGCAGCATGGTCGAGATCAGCAGGATGGTCGGAAACGACGAGAATTCCAGCGGCGCCTGGATGAACAGCGAGGTCATCAGGATCAGGATCGAGACCGTGATCGAGACCGCCAGGAAAAGGTCGAGCACGATCGAGGGCAGCGGCAGGATCAGCACCACCAGGATGGTGAGGACGCCGATCGCCAGCGCGATATCGCCGCGCTTCAGGATGTCGCCGATCTCGCCGAGGCTCGGCAATCCGCTCTTGCCTGCCGTGCCCTGACCCGCCGTGACGTCGACCATGGTAGCCGCTCTCCCCCGCGACTGGCGGCTGCGGCCGCCAAGCGTCTGCGCGACGGCCGCAGGGCCGCCGTTCCGAAAGTGAGGCACCGCGCTGGCGTTCACGGGGATCTCCGCCCGTTAGACGCGTTCGACGACACTCGACTTCACTCGGCAATTCTTGCCGGGTGTATGGTTAGCAAAGGGTTAATAAGGGCTTTCGCGCGACCGCACGGGTCGTCGCAGGCGCCGGCAGGGGGATTCGCGGCCGGAAGTAGGGGTGAGAGGGCCTCGTGGTCAAGATGCGCCGCCCTCACCGGTCCAGACCAGGATTTTGCCCCGCAACAACGCGTCATCCTGATGAGGAGCCCGCCAAAGGCGGGCGTCTCGAAGGATGGCCACGGATGAGGCCGCAGGCCTTGCGGCCTCTATCTGAGCGCACCGAGCACGACGCCCGATGCGGCGATGATGCCGAGCGTGATGACACTGGCGCGCCACAAGAACTGCTGCCGGGCGGCGCGCCGGTCATGAAAGGCCAGCCAGTCGTGGACAAAGCCCGCGGGGATGTCGAACACCACCGCCGACTTGTTGCGACGGTGCGTTTCATGCTCGCAGTACATCGTCCGGACCGTCGGCACGCCCAGCCGCTCGAGCTCGCAGTGCCACTCCCAGGCATGCTTGCCGTTGGTCCAGCGATTTTCAAAGGGGATCACGTGTGATTCCATGACGAGCCTCCTGGCCCACCCTTGAACCTCACGCGACAAGTCTAGCCGATTTCATGGGCTGGCGCGAGATTGACGCCGCACCGGGGCTCGTGCCCGTGCGGCGCGATGGCGGTAACTCGTCCGGGCGCCATGGAGCGTCCCCGGCGGCCCTGCGCCGGGTCCGCCCGGCGGTGCAGAGGCCCGCTTTAGGCGGGCTCAGTCCAACTGCGCCAATGCGTCGGTTGAACATGGACGTGGTCATTTGAACCAACGACCCAGTCGGCGCCGTCCTTGTGGCAGGGGAACACGAGCGCATGGACCATTCCATCATAGTCCAGGACACAGACTTCGAGATCCCGGTCTGCTGGCGCAGTTGAAACGGGTAGCCATTCTGCGGGCAAGGTATGCATGATGTACCTCCGATGAAATGCATGCGGTTCTCTCGGTGCGACGGCCGGGGGCGTGGGGCATCTGGCTTGACGCCAGCACGCGAGCGTCTGTCGCTCGTCAGTTCCGTCACAAGCAGCGCTGCCGGCCTGCGACGCACAATCCACCGTCCGAACGATCTTGGCACGGATGACGATTGGCAAGTGTGAACCAGCTCGCACTGCTTTCGATCTTCTTCGACAGGATGATCGCCGTCGCGCGATCGATATTCCTACACGTCCGGACACTTTCTCAAGTCGTATGCACGAGCACGATCAGTCCCGCCACAATCAACGCGGCGCCGGCGGCATAGCTGAGGCGGTGGCCGACCGGGAGCAGCTTCTCGCAGGCGACGTAGACGGTGATGCCGACGATCCAGAGCAGGTTCATCACGCCGCCGACGAACAGCAATGCCATCAGGAACCAGCAGCAGCCGAGGCAATAAAGGCCGTGCCGCAGCCCCATGCGCAGCGCACCGGCCGTGCCCGGTCGCCAGTGCCGGCTCAGGAACAGCACCGGGCTCTGGCAGTAGCGCAGGCAGGCGCGCTTGAGCGGCGTGAACTGGTAGAGCCCGGCCAGCAGCAGGACGCCGCTGGCGAGCGTCGCGCTGGTAGCAGCCATCGCCATCGACAAGAGGCCGGCGAGGTCGAGTTGCCATTGCGCCAGCGTCGCGGCGAGGCTAAAGCCGGCCCAGATCACGAGATAGCCGCACAGGAAGATCCAGGCCTCAGCGAAGGGAGAGGGCGTTGCCGATTGCTTGCGCTTCAGGGCGGCGAACAGCAGCACCATCGGCGCGACGCTCGAGATCATCATGGCGACCATCATCGTCAACCACATGACGAACACCAGCACGGCATAGGAAGGCGTCCATGGCGTCGGATCCATCGGCATATCAGCCATGCTCATGTCGATGCCGGCGCCGGCCAGGAGATAGGCCCAGGCCAGCGCCATCACCGCGGCGATGCCGCCTGCAAAGATCAGGCGGTCATGCCGCAGGACGTTTTCGAGCGCCGATGTCTCGCTCATGTTGGGATCCCAGCAGCCAAACGGCCGATCCGCGCCCGGCTGTGTCAGGCCGCGACGCCGTCCGGCGTCTGCACGACGTTGGCGAGCGAACTGTGCGAGCCCTTGGTCTCGTACTTGATCGCCCCCGTCGAGCGGATGTTGGAGGAGGCCACCTCGGCCCCCCTATGCTCGAACCCCTCCGGCATCACGACCTGGATGCGATGCGGCGTGCCGGTGACAGGATTCTTGATCGGCTCGACCTCGGTCTCCAGCACGCCCTTGGCGACGAGCTTGGCGACGCGCCCGTTCTTGTCGAAGGAGAACTCGATCGGCACGAACACCGGATCATGGATCTTGGTCACGATCAGGCTGAAGATCTGGAACAGCGTGCCTTCGGCCGAATTCTTGCCGGACAGGATGTTGAACAGCGCTTCGCGCTGTTCCGCCGTGGCGCGCTCGTCGACGATCGGCTGCATCTGCCCGTTGCCCTCGTGAAGCGCGCCGGGAAAGTCGACGGTTGCCGCGAACACCAGGCCGTCGAGCTTGGTGCTGCCGAAATGCCCCTTGGTGATCCGCATGCCGACCATGCCTTTGCAGGAACCATGCGTCGGCAGCGCATTGAAATCGCAGGGGCAGCCAAATGCACAATTGCAGTTCTTGATCCATTCGCCTTCGAGACGCCAGTCAGAAGCCATGGCAAACCTCCATATGACTGTCGGTGATCAATGCAGGCGCTTCAGAATGCTTTCCGCTTCAAAAAAACCGGATCAGTTCAAGTAGGCCGGGATCATAGCAGCAACCGGTCCGGCGGTACAGGAAGCGCTGACGCCCGATCGCCCAAACATCGCCGCGGCGGCGCACGGAGGCGCCGATCGGGGAGGGAGGACGGACCGGGATTTGAACGTCCAAGCCTCGACGTCAGACGAAATACCGAGCAAGTCGCTTCGTGTCGGGGGATCCATGACAAGCCAAGGAGACCGTGCGGCGGCAACGACCGGCAAACCCTGGATTGGTGGTTTCGGGGCTGTCGCGGCTGTCACCCTTTCCGTCGCGACGGGCGCTGCCGCAAAGCCTCCGGGCCAGGACGCCGCCATGATGCGCATGCTGGCGTGCGACGGCGAAGGCGTCAGGATGGAGGTCTATCTACCGCTATCGGTTGCATTGGCAGGCCAAGGCCTGCGCGCCGGCCAGACGGTGATCGGCTACTACGCGCTCGACCTGACCGAGGCCAACAAGGGCAAGCCGCTTGAGCCGGTTCGCGTCACGATGAGCGCGGACAAGAAGACGGTGACCGTCGACCAGTACACAAGGGGACTGCCGCCGACACAGATTCCGGTGGGCGGAGGCACGGTCGATTTCGATCAGCGGTTTGCGAAACGCGCCAAATGCGGCCCGTTCCAGTCGCAGGACCCGAACTTCGGGAATTGATGCGACGCTAGCCGCGCGCGAATCCGCCGCGGAGCGTGCCGTTTCAAGGGGCGGCGTCCCCTTGCTGGCGCATGCCTAATCTCTCGGCAATGTGGCTTGACCCGGAGGCAAATGCCGACGAAGTTCCGCCTGCCGTGGTAATTTCTTCTGAATTTTCCCCTGAAGTCGCTACGTTCATTCCCGACTCGCGCCGGGCATGGCTGCGCCTTGTCGTGGCCGTGGTGATCGGCTCGCTCGGCAGCGTCGGCATGTGGTCGGTCGTGGTGGCGTTGCCGGTGGTGCAGACCGACTTCGGCGCGACCCGCGGAACGGCCTCGCTCGCCTTCACCATGGTGATGCTCGGCTTCGGCCTCGGCCAGGTCGTGACCGGCAAGATCAGCGACCGCTACGGCATCGTCGCGGCGATCGGCGCCGGGATCGGCATCCTCGGCCTCGGCTATGTCGGCGCCGGCTACGCGCCGTCGATCTGGGCCTTCATCCTGCTGCATTTTGCCATCGGCCTGTCGTCGGCGGCGACCTTCGGCCCGTTGATGGCGGAGGCGTCGCACTGGTTCGAGCGCTACCGCGGCCTCGCGGTCGCGATCGCCGCGAGCGGCAATTACGTCGGCGGTACGGTGTGGCCGCCGCTGGTCAATTTCGGCATGCAGAGTGTGGGCTGGCGCACCACCCATATTGCAATCGGCATCTTCACCGCGATCGCGATGTTGCTGGCACTCATGGTGCTGCGCGTGTTGATGGGCGCGGCGACCAGGCGCAGCCATGGCAACGCGGCGCCACCCCGGGTCGACCTCAAGCTTTCCACCAACGCGCTGACCGCGATACTGTCGCTCGCGTCGATTTCCTGCTGCGTGGCGATGTCGATGCCGCAGGTCCATATCGTCGCCTATTGCGGCGATCTCGGCTACGGCGTGGCGCGCGGCGCCGAGATGCTGTCGCTGATGCTCGGCTTCGGCATCATCAGCCGGATCGGCTCCGGCTTCCTCGCCGACCGGATCGGCGGCATCCGCACCCTGCTGATCGGCTCGATCGCGCAAGGCGCGGCGCTGTTGTTCTATCTGTTCTTCGACAGCCTGACCTCGCTCTACATCATCTCGGCGATGTTCGGCCTGTTCCAGGGCGGCATCGTGCCGAGCTACGCGATCATCGTGCGCGAGGCGATGCCGGCGTCGGAGGCCGCGACGCGGATCGGCATCGTGATCTTCGCCTCGGTGTTCGGTATGTCCTTTGGCGGCTGGATTTCGGGCGTGATCTTCGACGCCACCGGCTCTTATGCCGCCGCCTTCGCCAACGGCCTCGCCTGGAACCTGCTCAATGTCAGCATCATCCTGCTGCTCATGATGCGCTCGCGGCAGCGGGTGGCGCTGCGTAATTCTCGATCACACCGACTGGCCGGCCCTGAGCAATGAGCAGCCGGTGATCTTCAGGCTGCCGTCGGCCTGCCGCTCCAGCGTGTAGAGCGCCTCCCACGCCTCGCCATTGGCGTCGACGATATGGACGCGCTGCGCGATCCGGTCGCCGTCGCTGCGCGCCTCGCCGAACTCGAAGCTCCTGTGCCGATAGACCGGCGCGTATTGGTTCTGCACCATCGACATGAAGATGTCGGCTTGCGGAAAGATCTGCCGGATCGCCGGCGCGGCATGCGAATAGGCCGCCGCGGCGTCGTCGCGGCCGAACGCCTGCTCCTGCGCGCGGATCACGGCCTGCGCGGCGCCGACGTCGTCGGCCGCTGCGGGAGCGAGCGAGCCGAGCAGAATAGCGACGAACATCAGGATGATGCGCATGCGGTGGCACCGTCGACAGTCGACCTTCCAGCCGCCGCAAGGCTACTCCCGCACGACCACGGCGGCAACGGAGCAGGCGCATTCGGCGGCTGGCTCCGAACGGCCACGCAGCGCGATGTCAGTTGACGCGCCGATGGTGCCGCAGCGCCTCGGCAGTCGGGCATCCGGCGTGCCGCGCATGACGCGTTGCGAATGGCTGCTCGATGGTGACGATCTGGCAACCGTATTGCGCCGAAACCTCGGCGATGACGTTCGACACCGCGTCGTCGATGCGCGAGCCGGGCAGATGCGCGACGATCAGGTCGCCGATGCTGAGCCGCTTGCGGACGCGCAGGTCGTTGTCGATGCGGTAACTGAACAGGGCATGGATCACGCCGCGGCGATCGCGAATCGCGATCAGCCCGGTCTCGGGCGAGCTGCCGCGGCAGCGCCGGCGCACGAACCGCAGCCACTGATCCGTGGTAATACTGGCATCATGCATGAACACCAGCGGATAGGCCACGATCGCATGCTGATGGTCGATCGGAAGTGCCTGGAATTGCTCGTTCATCGCCGGATTCCCCGATGATGGCGAAACTGCTGGGGAAAGCGCGGCGCAGCATTGATCTGCATCAATGCCGCCGGCGGTTGATCCAGATCAAATCGGGGTTGATAGTGCCACGCACCCAACCAAGCGGACACCCGAAGCCATGAGCATTGCCGAGCCACTGCAGGATTCCTGTGCAGGCGCGACGCGTTCCGACTGCAGGCACGGCCGCGCCACGAATGGTTGCGAGGACTGCAAGGTCAGGCTGTTCAGCGTCTGCGCTGCGCTGGAGCCGTCCGAACTCGAGGAGCTCGACCGGATCAGCCAGGCAAAGCAGGTTCCGGCACGAACGACGCTGTTCGAGCAGAGTGCGCTGGCGGGCAGCGTGTTCAATGTCACCGACGGGGTCGTGCGGCTCTACAAATCATTGCCCGACGGCCGCCGCCAGATCGTGGGTTTCGCGCTGCCGGGCGACTTCCTCGGACTTGCGCTTCAGGACCGCTACGGCGTCACCGCGGAGGCGGTCAACGACGTCGCGGTTTGCCGTTTCGTGCGATCGGCGTTCCTCGCCTATGTCGACGGCAAGCCGCATCTGTTGCGCCGCCTGCATGAGTTCGCGGGGCACGAGTTGAGCCTGGCGCAGGACCAGATGTTGCTGCTCGGACGGCGCAGTGCCGAGGAAAAGATCGCTGCATTCTTGCTCCACATGCAGACGCGATACGCCCGGATCGGAAGCGTGTCCGTTACCGTGCCGCTGCCGATGAGCCGGCAGGACATCGCCGACTATCTCGGTCTCACCATCGAGACGGTGAGCCGCACGCTGACCCGCCTTGCGCGCGAGAAGGTGGTGTTGATCGTGCCCGATGGCGTGCGGCTGCTCGACCTCGAACGGCTTAAGCTGAGCGGCGCGAGTTGACGCTTCGGCGTCGGCTTTTTGATCCAGCACAAGGCGATGCGCGCGCAGGCGCGCTAGGTCTCTCCATCACATGCAGGAGACGACCCATGCCTCTCGACACCATCCTCGTCATGATCGCGGTCACAGCGATGTTCGCCACCATTGCCGCCGTCATTGCGTGGGGCGACCGGCAGACGCGCGATCTGTGATACTGTCGTGTGATCAGAGCCATTCCGGTCCGATTGAATCGGAATGGCTCTCTGGATCGTTGTCTTGACGCGTTTTCGTCACGCGAACCGGTATCCACTTCGCCTGAAGACGCTCTATCTGATCGAGCCCTTGAAATTATCGATGTCCGGCGAGGGGCGGGCGGGAAACAGCCGCGCGGTCGAGGAGTTGTCGAGCCGGCGCTTGCATTTCGCTTCGTCGGCGTCCTTGCTCTCGGTGCCGTCCTTGTTCGAGTAGCGCTTCTTCGCGAACAGATCGTCCTGCCGGTTGACGATCAGCATGGCGTGGTCGCGCTCGAGCGTGTCGGGGTTCTTGCGCTGCTCGTCGGAGCGGAACGTGCCGCCGACGATCTTGCCCGTCATCTCGTAGTCGCAGCCGGCCTTCCAGTCGCCCTGGTCCCACTTCCATCCGGTCGCCTTCAAGGTACCGTTGCTCTCGGTGGTGATCTTGATGATGGCGTTATGAGCGAGCCAGATGCCGGCAAGCCCGCTGCGCTTGTCGTCAAAGCCTTCGAGCAGCGCAAGGCGTTCGCGCTGCAATTCGTCGACGTGGTCGCGCCCATCGACGGTGAAGTGAACCTGGGAGCTCTGCTTGTTCCAGGCCGGGTGCAGGAATTCGGGATATTGCTGCGTCTGGCTCTTCACCCAGCTGCGCTGATCGTCGATCAGCGCGCGCCGCGTCGCCTCGTCGAGGTGCGGCTGCAATGCCTTCCAGGCGCGGTTCAGCCGCCGGTCGTTGTCGGCCAGATCAGGGTCGGCGCAGATTTCCTCGTCGGTCGCCGTCTCCGGCCTGGTGCAGTCGAAGGTCGGGACGACGAAGGCGGTGTCCGCCCGGTCGGATGCCGTATCCTTGCCGGCGGCAAAATAGCTGCCGGTGACCTGCCACATCGACGAGCAGTCGGCGAAGCCGTCCCACTCCTCGTCGTCGATGCTGCCGACGATCCGCAAGGTCTCGCCCTGGCGGCGGAGTTTGAGTGACGGCGGCCTGGCGGGAGCGGCCGCAGCGTCGGCTTTCGGCTTGTCGGCCGCCGTGTCCGTATTGATCACCACGGTGCCGGCGAGCCAGCCACTCCCCGCAGGCTTCAGGTCGGCGGTGAGCTTGCAGCTTCGCCTGCGGTCGCCGCCATAGTCGCCGCGCAGATCGGCGGCGAGGCGATAGGCGCCGCCGTCGGCAGGCGTCAGCGTGATGTTGCCGAAAGCATTGACCCAGTTGCCGGCGATGCCGGAACGGCCGGATGCCATTCCCTCAAGTGCGGCGGCGCGGCGCCGCAGGGCTTCCGCAAAGCTCTCCTTCAATTCGTCCGCGTCGCTATCGGCCAGCACCTCGGCGGCGTCGATGATCATCTCGTTGAACCAGGCCTGGTCGCGCTTCAAGAGCGGCTTGACGTTCGCCGGGATCTTGCCGAGCGCCACGTCGAACGCCCTGTCGATCTGCGTCACCAGCCTGTCGGTGCCGGCCTTCCTGCAGTCCGCGGTCTTGATCGTGCTGTCGCCGCTATCGCCGCACAGCCTGATCGCGGTCGGCCCGCTGCTTGATGCCCGCAGATCATCGTCCAACGCAACGGACGGGCCGGATGCAAGGACCGCGATGGCCGCGACGGCGGCCGCAAACCGTGGAGAGCAAGGCATCGACGTCACCCGCACGGCCGCGCCATGCGGCCCCTGCGGCTTGGGTCGCCCGCCGCGCGCGCCGGGTTCAAAATGTCGGCGGCGTGCAGGCCGAGATCACTTCGCACGGCTTGGCGCCGATGCAGCGGAAGCGGTGCGGGCGGCGGCTTTCGAAGTAATAGGCGTCGCCGGCGTTGAGCACCCGCCGCTCGTCGTCGACCGTGACCTCGAGCCGGCCCGAGACCACGATGCCGCCTTCCTCGCCCTCATGCACCAGCGGCACGCGGCCGGTGTCGCTGCCGGGCTCGTAGCGCTCCTTCAGGATCTGCAACGCCCGGCCGAACAGACTGTCGCCGATTTGCAGATAGGAGATCGGCTTCTTGCCGATCTCGGTCAGTTCGTCGGCGCGATAGAACGCCTTGCGCGGCCGCTCCGGCTCGATCGCGAAGAATTCGGCGAGCCCCATCGGGATCCCGTCGAGGATGCGCTTGAGGGCGCCGACCGACGGGTTCATCTGGTTGGATTCGATCAGCGAAATCGTCGAATTGGTCACGCCGGAGCGTTTGGCGAGCTCGCGCTGCGACAGCTTGTGGCGCGCGCGGATGAATCGAAGCCGACCGCCGATGTCGACGCTCATGGCAGTCCCCTTGGCAAATCCCTGTTGCAGGTGTTGCGGATCGAACAAACCTTGGCAGACCGCCTCAACAAGATCAATGGCTTGCGGTGCGGCAGAAAAGGACTTGTTGAGTGCCTGGAAGAGTGGTCCGACTAGCATCAGTCAGCAATGGAGCGCCGCCGTGACCGTTCATCAGATTCCGAACACCATCAAGACCGACTCGTTTTGGATGCCGTTCACGGCCAACCGGCAGTTCAAGAAGGCGCCGCGGCTGTTCTCCTCCGCCAAGGGCATGTACTACACCTCGGTCGACGGCCGGCAGGTGATCGACGGCTCCGCCGGTCTGTGGTGCGTCAACGCCGGTCACGGCCGCCCGCAGATCGCGGCCGCGGTCGAGCGGCAGCTGTCGACCCTGGACTTCGCGCCCTCGTTCAACATGGGCCACCCGCTGGCGTTCGATTTCGCCGAGCGGCTCGCCGAGATCGCCCCGAAGGGGCTGGATCGCGTCTTCTTCACCAATTCGGGCTCTGAATCGGTCGATACCGCGCTGAAGATCGCGCTGGCCTATCATCGTGCCGCCGGCCAGCCGAGCCGCACCCGCTTGATCGGCCGCGAGCGCGGCTATCACGGCGTCGGCTTCGGCGGCATGTCGGTCGGCGGCATGGTCGCCAACCGCCGCCAGTTCGCGACCCATCTGCCCGGCGTCGACCACATCCGTCATACCCACGATCTCGCCCGCAACGCCTTCGCCAAGGATCAGCCGGAGCACGGCGCCGAACTCGCCGACGATGTCGAGCGGATGGTGGCGCTGCATGGCGCCGACACCATCGCGGCGGTGATCGTCGAGCCGGTGCCGGGTTCGACCGCGGTGCTGCCGGCGCCGAAGGGCTATCTGCAGCGCCTGCGCGAGCTCTGCACCAAGCACGGCATCCTGCTGATCTTCGACGAGGTCATCACCGGCTTCGGCCGCCTCGGCACCCCGTTCGCCGCCAACTTCTACGGCGTGACGCCCGACATGATGACGACCGCGAAGGGTATCACCAACGGCACCGTGCCGTGCGGCGCGGTGTTCACCAGCCGTCAGATCCACGACGGGCTGATGGTCGGCCCGGACAACGCCATGGAGCTGTTCCACGGCTACACCTATTCGGCGCATCCGGTGGCCTGCGCGGCGGGTCTTGCCACGCTCGACATCTACAAGGACGAAGCTCTGCTGACCCGCGGCGCCTCGCTCGCCGACTACTGGCGCGATGCCCTGCATTCGCTGAAGGGCCTGCCGAACGTGGTCGACATCCGCAACCAGGGCCTGATGGGTGCGGTCGAAGTCGCGCCGCGCGATGGTGTCGTCGGCGCGCGCGGCTACGACATCATGGTCGATTGCTTCAACCGCGGCCTCTACTTCCGCATGAGCGGCGACTCGCTGGCGTTGTCGCCGCCTTTGATCGTTGAGAAGTCGCACATCGACGACATCGTCTCGATCCTCGGCGACTCCATCAAGCGCGTGGCCTGATAATTGCTAGCTAGATATTAGCTAGCTCCACAAATTGCTGTCGCCGTTGCGAAGCAGACTGGTTTCGCAGCGGCGATTGCGTTTTCGCTGCAGGATGTGAGGAAAAGTGAAGGTCCTTGTTCTCGGCAGTGGCGTGATCGGCGTCACCTCTGCCTATTACCTTGCACGCGCAGGCCACGAGGTGACGGTGATCGACCGTCAGCCGAAGCCCGCGCTGGAAACCTCCTTTGCCAATGCCGGCGAAGTGTCGCCCGGATACTCATCGCCGTGGGCCGGCCCCGGCGTGCCGGTCAAGGCGGTGAAGTGGCTGTTGATGAAGCACGGCCCGCTGGTGATCCGCCCCAAGCTCGATCCTGTGATGTGGCTCTGGCTCTTGAAGATGCTGCGCAACTGCACGACTGCGCGCTACGCGGTGAACAAGAGCCGGATGATCCCGATCGCGGAATACAGCCGCGACTGCCTGCAGGCGCTGCGCACCGAGATCGGCATCCGCTATGACGAGCGTGCGCGCGGCACGCTGCAGCTGTTTCGCGAGCAGGCCCAGCTCGATCACACCGGCGACGACATCGCGGTGCTGAAGCAGTACGGCGTGCCGTTCGAGGTGCTCGGCCGCGAGGGCTGCATCGCCGCCGAGCCCGCGCTGGCCGGCGTGAAGGAAAAGTTCGCCGGCGGGCTGCGGCTGCCGCGTGATGAGACCGGCGACTGCCACATGTTCACGCAGGCCCTGGTGCTGGAAGCCGAGAAGCTCGGCGTTCGCTTCAACTTCAATGTCGGCATCGACGGACTGAATGCGGACGCGACCCGGATCACCGGCGTCGCGACCAGCGCCGGGATGATGACGGCGGACGCCTATGTGCTGGCGCTCGGCAGCTATTCGCCGATCCTGCTGCGGCCGCTCGGCATCTCGCTGCCGGTCTATCCGGTCAAGGGCTACTCGATCACCGTGCCGATCAGGGACGCGTCCGGCGCGCCTGAATCGACCGTGATGGACGAGAGCTACAAGGTCGCGATCACCCGGCTCGGCGATCGCATCCGGGTCGGCGGCACCGCCGAGATCTCGGGCTATTCGACCAAGCTCTACGCCGCGCGGCGCGCGACGCTGGATCATTCGCTGACCGACCTGTTTCCGCGCGGCGGCGACCTTCCCAGGGCCACCTTCTGGTGCGGGCTGCGCCCGATGACGCCGGACGGCCCGCCGGTGATCGGCGCCACGCGCTTTGCCAATCTGCACCTCAACACCGGTCATGGCACGCTCGGCTGGACCATGGCCTGCGGCTCGGGCCGGGTGCTGGCGGACATGCTCTCGGGGAAGAAGCCCGAGATCGACACCAAGGAGCTGTCGATCAAGCGCTACGATGTCAGGTTCGGGTAAGCCCCATTGCCGCACGCGAGTCACTATTCGGCGGCGTTCCTGGTCACGGACGGTTCGACATCGTCGTCGCGCTTCGTTGCCGTCCAGCTCGACAGCGCATTCGAGAATCGGTCGAGATAGAGATACACGACCGGCGTCGTGAACAGCGTGAGCGCCTGGCTCACGATCAGGCCGCCGACCATCGCATAGCCGAGCGGCTGACGGATTTGCGATCCCGTTCCGGTGCCCAGCATCAGCGGGACGCCGCCGAGCAGCGCCGCCATCGTCGTCATCACGATCGGGCGGAAGCGCAGCAGGGCCGCTTTCCGGATCGATTCACGCGGCGACCGATGCTCCTCGCGTTCGGCGGCGATCGCGAAGTCGACCATCA
Organism: Bradyrhizobium sp. 33ap4; assembly: GCF_032654765.1. Taxonomy (NCBI): domain Bacteria; kingdom Pseudomonadati; phylum Pseudomonadota; class Alphaproteobacteria; order Hyphomicrobiales; family Nitrobacteraceae; genus Bradyrhizobium; species Bradyrhizobium sp. 33ap4. Next base: position 170,327 of record NZ_JAUMTJ010000008.1, read on the forward strand.
TGATGCCGTTCTTCTTCACGATCCCGATCAGGAGGATGATGCCGATCAGCGCGATCAGGCTGAAATCGAACCCGAACGCCATCAGGATCGCCAGCGCGCCGACCCCCGGCCGATGGCAGCGTGGACAGGATCGTGAGCGGATGGATGTAGCTCTCATAGAGCACGCCGAGGATCAGGTAGACCACGACCAGCGCGGCCAGGATCAGCAGCGGCACCGAGCTCAGTGACTGCTGGAAGGCCTGCGCGGTGCCCTGGAAACTCGAGCTGAGCGTGGCTGGAGCACCGAGATCGGCGACGGCGTTCTGGATCGCATCGGTGGCCTGGCCGAGCGCCACCCCTTGCGCGAGGTTGAACCTGATCGTGGTCGCAGGAAACTGTCCCTGGTGCGCGATCGCGAGCGGGCGCACCGGAATAGTGGTCCACTTGCAGAACACGGAGAGCGGCACCTCGTCCCCCGTGGTCGGCGACTTGATGTAGAGCTTGTTGAGCGTGTCGAGCTTGCCCTGCAATTCGGGGAGGATCTCCAGGATGACGTGATAGCTGTTGAGCTGGGTGAAGTATTGGGTCACCTGGCGCTGGCCGAACGCGTCGTACAGCGTGTCGTCGATCAATTGCGGCTGGATACCGAAGCGCGACGCGGTGTCGCGATCGATGGTCAGCGTCAGCGTCGTTCCCTCGGTCTGCTGGTCGGTGGCGACGTCGCGCAGTTCCGGTAGCGTCTTCATCCTGGCCAGAATCTTCGGCGCCCATTCGTTCAGCTCGTCGAGCTTTGCATCCTGCAGCGTGTATTCGAACTGCGTCCGCGTGGCGCGGCCGCCCAGCCGGACGTCCTGGGACGCCTGCATGTAGAGACGTGCTCCCTCGACCGCCTCGAGCTTCGGCCGCAGCCGCGCGATGATCTGCTGCGCATTCGCGTCGCGCTCCTCGCGCGGCTTCAGCGTGATGTACATGCGACCCGAATTCAGCGCGGTGCCGCCGCCGCCGATGAACTCGGCCATGCTCTCCACCGCGGGATCGGCCCGAACGATCCTGCTGAGTTCTTCCTGGTGCTGCTCCATGTCGGCGAAAGAGATATCCTGGGCCATCTCCGACACCGCGTTCAGGAAGCCATTGTCCTGTTGCGGGAAGAATCCCTTCGGAATGATCAGGAACAGATAGACCGACAGTGCGACCGTCGCGAAGAAGATGCAGAGCGTGGTCCGGCTCCAGCTCAGCGCCCGATCAAGCCCTCGCTCATAGGCATGCAGCATCCTGTCGAATGCCGCCTCGCTCCATTGGTAGAGCCGGCCGTGCCTGGTTTCGCCATGCGCGCGCAGGAAGCGCGATGCCATCATCGGCGTCAGCGTCAGCGACACCACCAGGGAGACGAAGATCGCCATCGCCAGGGTCACCGCGAATTCGCGGAACAGTCGGCCGATCACGCCACCCATCAGCAGCAGCGGGATCAGCACCGCGATCAACGAGATACTGATGGACAGGATGGTAAACCCGATCTCGCCGGCGCCCTGCAATGCCGCGGCGAGCGGCAGCGCGCCCTGCTCGACGTATCGCGTGATGTTTTCCAGCATCACGATGGCATCGTCGACCACGAAGCCGACGGCGATCGTCAGTGCCATCAGCGAAAGGTTGTCGAGCGTGTAGCCGAACACCCACATCAGCGCGCAGGCGCCGAGCAGCGCGAGCGGCACGGTCACGGCGGGAATCACCGTCGCCCAGAAGCTGCGCAGGAACAGGAAGATTACCATGACGACCAGAACGATGGTGATGAGCAGCGTGATCTGCACGTCCTCGACCGCGGCGCGGATCGTCAATGTCCGGTCGCTGATGATCTTGATCTTGATGGCGGGCGGAATCGCGGCGACGAGCCTTGGAAGCTGCTCCTTGATCCTGTCGACCGTTCCGATGACGTTGGCGCCGGGTTGCTTGAAGATGACGAGGAACACGCCGCGTTTGCCGTCCGCCCAGGCGACCCGCTTCATGTCCTCCGACCCGGCGACGGCCTGGCCGATGTCGCGAATCCGCAACGGGCCGCCGTTGCGGTAGGCGATGATCACGCCATTCCAGTCCTTGGCATCCAGCAACTGATCGTTGGCGTAGATCGTGTAGGCACGGCTCGTGCCGTCGATGTTGCCCTTCGGACTGTCGACCGTCGTGATCGCGACCTGGCCGCGGATATCTTCCAGCGAGCGCCCCTTGGCGACCAGCTTGGCGGGATCGATCTGCACGCGGATCGAAGGCTTCTGCTGCCCGCCGATGAACACCTGGGCGACGCCCGAGATCTGACTGATCTGCTGCCCGAGCTGGGCGTCGACCGCGTCGCTCACGGTGATGAGGGGCAGGGTGTCCGAGGTCGCCGACAGCAGCAGGATCGGCGAGTCCGCCGGGTTGACCTTGCGATAGGTCGGCGGCGTCGGCAGGTTCTTGGGCAACTGGCCACCTGCGGCATTCATCGCCGCCTGGATGTCATTGGCGGCGCCGTCGATGCTGCGGTTCAGATCGAACTGAATGGTGACTGCGGTCGACCCGAGCGAACTCGTCGAGGTCATCTGGGCAATGCCCGGAATCTGCGCGAATTGCCGCTCCAGCGGCTGCGCAACCGAGGAGGCCATGGTCTCCGGGCTGGCGCCGGGCAGACTTGCGGAGATCTGGATGGTCGGAAAGTCGACTTGCGGCAGCGGCGCGACCGGCAACAGGGGATAGGCGACCATTCCGACGAACAGAATGCCGGCCATCAGCAGCGAGGTGCCGATCGGGTAGCGGATAAACCGAGATGAGATGCTCTCGTTCATTTCTGCGATCCAAATGAACGGCAGGCGCATCTTTTCCCGAAGGTCGGGAGTCGTCCTCGAAAGCTCGAGCGCGAACGCGCGTTTTCCTCGCCATGGCCAATCGGCAGATCGCGGAGCTGCCTCCGCGTCTACCTGTTTTTTGCCAGCATAATCATTCCGGGGCATGCCGCGCGAATGGAAACGTCGGATCGCACATTCGACGTTCGTTCAATGGCCGGAATTCGCGTGCCGTTATCGCCGTTTGGGAAGCGTCAAAAATGTCGCTGGCGCAGAATATGTCGTGGGACGACATATTATTGCGCGCGCGGTTGGCTCGACGCCACGAGGGGGCGTTATGATTGTTCAGCCGCGGCTTGTCCAATGCAACTTGCTCGTGCAGCGGTCCTAGGCGATGTCGAACTCGTCCTGCATCCTGGTCACGATGTCGCGAAGTTCCTTTTCCTTCGCCTCGTCCAGGGCGGTCTCGCGGGTGCCGCCGAGATCCCAGCTCGGCGTATAGCCCTTGAGCCGGATCAGCTTCAGGCCAGTGACACCGGATCGTCTTTCCAGCTCGGCCGTGATCTCGTGCTGCATTTGAAGCGTCTTCATCGCGCACCTCCGGGAACGCTATTCCGCTCAACAGGACAGCCAGCATCATGTTCCTCGCGAGCCCGCGCCGGATGTGTGTCCCGCCGTGCAGGAACGTGCGCCTTGCGGTCCACGTTGCTTCCGGTCGAACCAGGAAAGGACCTCACATGAAGAAACTGGCAACGATCGGATTGGCTGCGGCCGTGATGCTGTCGACATCGCTCGCCTTCGCGCAGGGTGGCGGCGGCGGTGGGGGCGGCGCCGGTGGCGGATCGGCCGGCGGTGCGAGTGCAGGCGCGGGGACCGGAAGCTCCGGCACAGGAACCGGCACCGGCGGCACCACCGGGATGGGAACCGGCTCGGGAATGAGCAATCCGCCCGGCAGCACGACCGGGAACATGAACAACCCAGGCACCTCGACGCCGAACTACTGGACCGACCCAAACAACAATTCCGCGACCGGGACCGGGACCTCAAACCTTCCCGGCAACAACAGCGGAACGCGGACCAATCCGCGATGATCGCGAAAGCCTCGCCTCAGCGCGGGGTTTTTCATTACGGTCGCGTTCGGCGACGAAAGAGCCCGGCGCGATGGCCGGGCTGGATCGCGAATATGAACAGATATGTATGTACCAGGCTTGGCAATGCGACGATCTAACCGAATGCCAACCTGATCGTCTGTGCACTTTAGCACACTTGCGCGGCCACCGTGCTCAGCGACCGCAGCCATCGCATCCGGCGCGGGCTTATGCGGCTCATATGCCGTAGAGCCCGCGGCGCTCTCGAATTCATATCCCGCCCTGAAGATATTGAGCCCGACGCAGACGCTCTCGCGTGCAGGCCAGACCGTTGAGGTTCGGCCGCGAGCGCGGCAGCGAACCGAAAGGTGATGTCATGTCTTCGCTTCAGATTGCTATCGGCGACCGGATCATCGAGCCGATGATCGCGCTTGCCGGCTGCACGACGCAACAGCGCATCGTCGTGGCCGGCACGAGGAGCATGGAATTGATGTTCGAGCTGCAGCGGCGCGGCTACGCGCGCGCGGCGGCGTCGGGCAATTGCGGCCGCCCCGCCGGTCAGTACGACGTTGCGCTGGTCGATTGGCGGCGGCGCACGCTTCTCTCGCTCGAGCCGGCGCTGGACTGGTTGACGAATGTCCTTAGCGCCCGTGCGGTGCTGGTGGTGTGGGTCGATGCCCAGAAGCCCTCGGCCAACCAAAGCCTGCGGGCGTCGCTGGAGCGGCGCGGCTTCGTCGTCGAGCAGGGCATCGTGCATCAGTACGGCTGCGCGCTGTCGGCACGGAGGTCGCAAGCCCATCCGCTGCAGCTTGCGGCCTGACGCGCTGAACGCGGCTTATCGCGAGGGGAAATCACCATGTCCAAGGTGCGACGCGCCGTGATCCGCGAATGGATGTTGCTGGCGCGCGAGAAACGGCAATCCAGCGAGCAGGCGGCCGCCTTTGCAACGGCGTCGCTGCAGCGGCACGACCTGCCGCGCAGCAGCCGTCGAACACCGCATGAAATCATCATGCGGTGGCTGCGGCCACGCACCGGACGTCCTTGAGCGGTGGCCGCCGCCATCGTGGGGCGGGCGGCAATCAACAGCAGAGCGATCGATGCGTGCCCATGAGTTTGAGCTGCCCCCGCATGCGCCTCGCGGCGCGGAGGATCTTGTTGCCGAAATCGCGAGGTCAACGTCCGACGCTGCGGCCCGCAGCGCCGCGGCGCTCGCGCTGGTGTATTGCGACATCATCGCGGGCGAGGGACCCACGGTGGCCGGCCGGGCGCATTTCTCGCGAACGATCGACGCCGCCGACGCCGCGCTATGTGCGCGCATCCTCTGTGCCGCCGGTCGCGCCGGACATTCGGTCAGTCGCGCCGAAGCCGACGCGCTGTTCGCAATCGATGCGGTCGGGAGCGAACGGGTCGATGACGGACGTTTCGACGACCTGCTTGCCAAGGCGGTGCTGCATCATCTGATGGGCGCCGCCGGCACAACCATTCCCGGCCGCGAGCAGGCGCTGGCCCGCGACAATCCGCTGGATGACTGGGGGGCGGCGATCGTGCTGGCTGCGGAACCGCGATCCTGGCTCGCCGGTCATCTTGACTGGATGAAGCCGTCATCCCCCGCCGCGCGCACCATCGATGCGGTGCTTCATGTCAATCCGGCAGGACCCCGGCTGCCGCTCGGCATCCTCTTCAACATGGAGGCCTGAACAAGCATAGCCCGTTGAGCCAACGGGTCGCGTGATGGCCCGCCGATGACAGGCTCCGCGACATCCGGGGCAGTCGGTCCCGCATGTCGCTGCGCGCATGCGGGCTACGATGGGTAAGGTCAGCGCGACGGCTTTGGGTTGGCTTTCTTCGCAGGCTTTGCCGTTGTGCCGACCGGCTGCACCCGCAAGCCGTCCACGAATACGTCCAACAGCCGGAGCGCAGTGGTCTGCCAGCCGGGCTGGTCGTGCATGTAGCACATGCCGATCAGCGCCCGCAGCACGTCCTCGGCGCTGATGTCGCCACGGATCGCACCGGCCGCGACCGCGCGCGCGAGCAGGGTGCCGATCGCCTTGGTCAGGCGGTCGAACGAATAGGCGTGCAGCTCGGTCGAGCCGTGAGCGACCAGCGCCAGTGCTGCGACCATGCCCTTCTTGGTGGCGACGAATTCCACGTTAGCGCGCAGCCAGCGCCGCAGCGCCTCGACCGGCTCGGGCGCGCATTGCAGTTGCTCGGCCAGATCGCCGAGCTGCTCGACCTCGCGGCGGTAGACCGCCTCATAGAGCGCTTCGCGCGTCGGGAAGTGGCGATAGAGCGTGCCGATGCCGACGCCGGCATGGCGCGCCACCGCCTCGAGACTCGCCTCGCTGCCGCCGGCCGAGAACACGGCCTTGGCCGCTTCCAGCACGCGCTCGCGATTGCGCACGGCGTCGGCGCGGGGCTTGCGTGCAATTTCTGGTGATCGAGCGGCCATCGCTTTTTCTTTTCACCCTCCCTTGTAAACGGAGGATGCCTCCGTATATGGCGACCAGCAACGGGCCTGACAAGGCGCGCCGATCCTGCATCGGCGGCCACGGGCTTCCGTTGCCTCGATTCAAACCGACCATACACGGATCGGAGCCCTGCATGAATCTCCCACTCAGCCTCACTATCAACGGTGTCCGCCGGGAAATTGCCCTCGACGACCCCCGCGTAACCCTGCTCGACCTGTTGCGCGAGCGGCTCGACCTCACCGGTACCAAGAAGGGATGCGACCGCGGCCAGTGCGGCGCGTGCACCGTCCTGGTCGACGGCCGCCGCATCAATTCCTGCCTCGCGCTTGCCGTCAGCCATGACGGCGCCGAGATCACAACCATCGAAGGCGTCGCGCGCGGCGACCAGCTGCATCCGGTGCAGGCCGCCTTCATCGCCCATGACGGCTTCCAGTGCGGCTTCTGCACGCCGGGCCAGATCATGAGCGGCATCGGCCTGATCCAGGAAGGCCAGGCCGGCGACGATCCGGAGCGCGTGCGCGAATGCATGAGCGGCAATCTGTGCCGCTGCGGGGCCTATCAAGGAATCACCGAGGCCGTGCTCGAGGCGCAGGCCGACATCAACGCGACCAAGCAGAGGCGCTCCGCATGATGAACTTCGATTATGTCAGGCCGGCCAGCGTCGCGGACGCGATCGCGGCGGCATCCGAGAAGGGCGCGAGCTATTTCGCCTCCGGCACCAATCTGCTCGACCTGATGAAGGGCGGCGTCAGCCGGCCGAGCCTTCTCGTCGACGTCACGCGTCTGCCGGGGCTCGACCGCATCGAGCATCTGGCCGACGGCGGCTTGCGGATCGGCGCGCTAGTGCGCAATGCCGATCTCGCGCATGACGCGGAGTTTGCGCGCGACCATCCGGCGGTCGCCGAGGCGTTGCTGTCTGGCGCGTCGGCCCAGCTGCGCAATGCCGCGACCGTCGGCGGCAACCTGATGCAGCGAACGCGCTGCGCCTATTTCTACGACGCCGGCAGCGCCTGCAACCGGCGCTGGCCGGGCGCCGGCTGCGACGCGCTGAAGGGCGAGAACCGCCTGCACGCGGTGCTCGGCTGGAGCGAGGGCTGCATCGCAACCCATCCGTCGGATTTCTGCGTGCCGCTGGTCGCGTTCGACGCCGTCGTCGAGATCGAGGGCAAGACCGGCCGGCGCGAGCTGCCGCTCGAGGCGCTGCACCGTCTGCCGGGCGAGACGCCGGAGCGCGAGACCGCGCTGGAGCGCGGCGACCTGATCGTCGCGCTGCGGCTACCGGCCGAAGCGCAAGGCTTCTCCGGGCATGCCCGCTACATCAAGGTGCGCGAGCGCACGTCCTACGCGTTCGCGGTGGTCTCGGCCGCGGCCGGCTTGCGCATCGAGGATGGAAAGATCCGCGAGGCGCGGCTGGCGCTCGGCGGCGTCGCGGCAAAGCCGTGGCGAGCGCGCGAGGCCGAGCAGGTGCTCGCGGGCGCCGCGCCGGATGCGGCGACCTATCGCGAGGCGGCGCGCGCCGCGCTCGCGGGCGCAAAACCGTCCGGCGACAACGCCTTCAAGATCGAGCTCGCGCAGCGCATCGTCGTGCGCGCGCTCACCCTTGCTGCTGCAGGCACGCCGGATCGCATTCCCGCGCTGCCGGGCTCTCCCTTCTCATCCGTTGCAGGAGCGTAACGCATGACGGCTGAACTCAATCTGACCCGCGACCCCGCCCATCTCAGGCACGGCTCGAATATCGGCCAGCCGCTGACCCGCACCGACGGCACGCTGAAGGTGACCGGCAAGGCCCGCTATGCCGCCGACAATCATCCGCCCGGCATGGTCTATGCCGTGATCGCGACCAGCTGCATCGCGCGCGGCCGCGTCACCGCGCTCGACGTCGCCGCCGCCAAGCGCCACCCCGGCGTCATCGACGTGATGACGCCGGCGCACAAGCCGGAGCTCGCCGAAGACCCCGACGCCAAGGGCAATCCGTTCGCCTTCCGCATGGAGCTCTTGCAGAGCGACGAGGTGCGCTACGCCAACCAGGCGATCGCGGTCGTGATCGCCGAGACGCTGGAGGCCGCCACCGAAGGCGCCGCGCTGCTGTCGCCGCGCTATCAGGTCGAGATCGCGCGTGTCGGTCTCGACGCCGGCGAAGCCTACGCGCCGCCGGTGGTCGGCATCGGTAATCCCGCCGAAGTCCGGCACGGCGATATCGATGCTGGCCTTGCCGCTGCGTCGAAGCGGATCGACGCAACTTACGAGACGCCCGCGCAGTACCACAACGCGATGGAGCCGCACGCGATCGTCGCGGTGTGGGACGGCGACCGCCTGTTCCTCGACACGCCGAGCCAGGGCATGGCGATGGCGCAGATGCGGATCGGCGGCCTGTTCGGCGTTCCGCCCGGCAACATCCACATCAACAGCCCGTTCCTGGGCGGCGGCTTCGGCTCCAAGGGCCTGGTCTCCGGGCCGCAGGTGCTTGGCATCATGGCGGCGAAGCTTGTCGGGCGTCCGGTTAAGCTGGTGCTGCGGCGGAGCCAGATGTACGGCCCGGTCGGCCATCGTCCGCAGACCCGCCAGCGCATCCGGATCGGCACCGGTGACGACGGCCTGCTGACCGCGCTCGATCACGAGGCGCGCGTCACGACGTCGAGCTTCGACGATTTCTACGAGCCGGCGGCGGACGCCTCGCACACGCTCTATGCCAGCCCGGCGATCCGCACCGCGCATGAGGCGGTGCGCGTCGACACCGGCACGCCGCTGTTCATGCGCGCGCCGGGCGAGGCTACCGGATCGATCGCGCTGGAAAGCGCGATCGACGAGGCGGCGTTCGCCTGCGGCATCGATCCCCTGGAATTCCGGCTGAAGAATTATGCCGAGGTCGAGCCGACCACCGGCAAGCCGTTTTCCTCCAAGGCGCTGCGGCAGTGCTACGCCAAGGCCGCCGACCGTTTCGGCTGGGCGCGGCGTCCGCTGCAGCCGCGGCAGATGCGCGACGAGAACGGCTTTCTGGTCGGCTGGGGCATGGGCTCCGCGACCTTCCCGGCGCTGATGTTCCAGGGCAATGCCCGGGCCGTGATCCGCGCCGACGGACGCGGCGTGATGGAGAGCGGCGCGCATGACATGGGGCAGGGCGCCTGGACCGCGCTCACGCAAATCTCGGCCGATGCGCTCGCGCTCGATCTCGGGCAGATCTCGTTCCTGTCGGGCACGTCGGACCTGCCGGATGCCGGCATCGCCGGCGGCTCCGCGCACACCGCAACGGTCGGTGCCGCGATCCACAATGCCGGTGCGGCGGTGATCGCAAAACTCGCCGAGCTTGCGACCTCCGATGAGCGCTCGCCGCTGTTCGGCGCCGGCAATGCCGGCGTGGTGGCGCGGGCCGGGCGGCTCCATCGCCGCGACGATGACGCGCGCAGCGAAAGCTACGCCGAGATCTTGGCGCGCGCTGGCGTTGCCGAGGTCGAGGCCTCCGGCACGGGTGCGGCCGATCCGGCGGCGCAATCGCAATATGCGATGCACGCGCATGGCGCTGTCTTTGCTGAGGTGAAGGTCGATCCGGAGCTCGGCCAGATCCGCGCCACGCGGCTGGTCGGCGCGTTCGCCGCAGGGCGCATCATCAATCCGTTGATGGTGCAGAGCCAGCTGCGCGGCGGCATGATCTGGGGCCTCTCGTTCGCGCTGCACGAGGAGGCGGTGATGGACAAGAGGTCCGGCCGCATCCTGAATGCGAACCTTGCCGAGTATCATGTGCCCGTGAATGCCGACGTGCCGCCGATGGAGGTGATCACGGTCGACGAGCACGATCCCCATGTGAACCCGCTCGGCATCAAGGGCGTCGGCGAGATCGGCATCACCGGCAGCGCCGGCGCCGTTGCCAACGCCGTCTTCCACGCCACCGGCATCCGCGTGCGGAATTTCCCGATCAAGATCGAGGAAGTGGCGATGGGGTTGAGGTGATGCGGCTCGACGTGAGGGCTCCATAATAACAGGTGTCGTCCCGGCGAAAGCCGGGACCCATTACCACGAATGTGAGTTATGGCAGGACGCTGGGGCCGCTTCCCCTTCGACAATCAAGATTGGTGGTAATGGGTCCCGGCCCCCGTGCGCAATTGCGCACTAGGCCGCGACGACGCTGGATGGTTTTCGCCGGGACGACGGCGGAGGGAGATGGGCCGTCACCCCGCCGCCGTCACGCAATTCACCCACAGCACCACGGCCTTCGCATCGCGCGCGGGATTGGAGAACCGGTGCGGCCTTCGGCTCGCGAATCTGAAGCTGTCGCCCTGCTTTAGCGTCCAGGTCTCCGTGTCCACCGTCAGCGTCATCTCGCCCTGGAGCACGAGGCCGGCCTCTTCGCCGTCATGGGTATAGAACTCGTCGCCGGTGTTGCCGCCGGGCTCGAGATGCACCAGGAACAAGTTGAGCCGGCTCTCGCTGCCGGCCGGGCTCAGCAGCTGCTTTGAAATTCCGGTGCGCCACAGCTTCAGCTCGGCGCGCTGGACCTCGCGGGTCACGACGCCGCCGGCGCTGTCATCCTTCGGCGTCGCGCCGAACAGCGCGGCGATGCCGACGCCGAGTACGTCGGCCAATGTCGCCAGCACGCGCAGCGAGGGCGACGACAGGCCGCGCTCGATCTGGCTGATGAAGCCGATCGACAAATCGGTGCGCGCGGCGACCACCTCCAGCGACATTTCCTTGCTGCGGCGCACGTCGCGGATGCGGCGTCCGACCGCGAGATCCATCGCCGGCTCCGCCGGCTTGCCGGCCGGTTTCTTCACCGGTTTCCTGGCCGGTTTCTTGGCCGCGCGGCGTGCCGTCGCGGGCCCTGCTGCCGCGCCTTTACGCATTCTGTTGCCGCCGCTCACGTCAGTTCGCTTCCTTCATGTGCATGAAAACCGCTTGCATTGGCCGCGGTTTCGTGACCACAATTTCATATTGGTGAAAATAGGCCGGAACGGCGTCGACCGCAACCAAAAGCCCGAAACCGCGCGGGCGATGCGGCGCCAAGGCCAGCTTCGGGAGGTGTTGCGATGTCGTTTCAGCGTCTCGTCCAGGCCGCGGTGGCGGCGCTTGCCCTTGCCTTGATCGCGCCGTCAGGGGCGCAGCAGGTGCTGAAGGTCGGCTCGACCCCGACCGGCATTCCCTTCACCTTCCTCGACACCAAGTCCAACTCGATCCAGGGCATCATGGTCGATCTCGCCACCGAGATCGGCAAGGACGCCGGCTTTACCGTGCAGATCGAGCCGATGCAGTTCTCGGCGCTGATTCCCTCGCTGACCGCGAACAAGATCGACATCATTGCGGCCGCGATGTTCGCCACCGCCGCGCGCAAGGAGGTGATCGACTTCTCCGAGCCGGTCTACACCTACGGTGAAGGTTTGGTGGTGCCGAAGGCCGACACCAAGGCCTATGCCTCGCAGGAGGATCTGAAGGGCACCGTGGTCGGCGCCCAGGTCGGTACTGCCTTTGTCGACGCGCTGAAGAAGACCGGGCTGTTCAGCGAGGTCAAGGTCTACGATACCATTCCCGACATCCTGCGCGACGTAAATGCCGGCCGCCTCAAGGCCGGCTTCGCCGACTATCCGATCCTCGCCTACAATCTGCAGCAGGGCAATTTCGCCGACGTCCGTTTGGTCGACGGCTACAAGCCGGTCACCGTCGGCACCGTCGCGATCGGTGTCCGCAAGAGCGACACGGAGCTGCTCGCGAAGATCAATGCCTCGCTCGCCAAGCTGAAGGCGAACGGCACGATCGCAAAGACCCTGGAAAAGTGGGGCCAGAAGGCCGGCGGGTCGTGAAAGCCATTGCGTCGAGGGGCCTTTAGGTGACCCGTCATCCTGAGGAGCGGCGTCTTCGCCGCGTCTCGAAGGATGCACGGCCCGGCTGGTGGCCGTCGACCCTTCGAGACGCGCTCCTCGGGAACAATATTCGAGCGTGTGTCGGGACGGGATAAATTTAGCCGATGCAAAAATTCTTTCATGACGCCGTCGAGTTCGTGCCGATCCTGCTGCAGGGTGTCTGGCTGACCATCGTCGTCACCGTCGGCTCGCTCGTCCTTTCGACCGTGCTCGGGCTGGTGTGGGCCTTGATGCGGGTGTCCGGCATCGGCGTCCTGGTCGGGCTCAGCGCCTCGTTGATCAACGTGATCCGCGGCATCCCGATCATCGTGCTGCTGTTCTACATCTACTTCGTGATGCCAGATTTCGGCATCGCGCTGTCGGCGTTGCAGGCCGCGATCATCGGGCTCGGTATCGCCTATTCGGCCTATCAGGCGGAAAATTTCCGCGCCGGCATCGAGGCGATCGACAAGGGGCAGATCGAGGCGGCGCAGACCATCGGGATGGGCTGGTGGCTCACCATGCGCCGCGTGGTGCTGCCGCAGGCGGTCAGGATCATCCTGCCGCCCTACGGCAATATCATGATCATGATGCTGAAGGATTCCTCGCAGGCGTCCACCATCACGGTGGCCGAGCTGGCGCTGCAGGGCAAGCTGATCGCCTCCTCGACCTTCAAGAACACCAGCGTGTTCACGCTGGTGGCGCTGATGTACCTCACCATGAGCATCCCGCTCATCCTGCTGGTTCGGCACTTCGAGAACAAGGCGAACCGCAAATGATCGAGCTCCGCGACGTCCACAAGAGCTTTGGCAAGGTCGAGGTGCTGAAGGGCATCACCGCCTCCGTCGCCAGGAGCGAGGTGGTCTGCATCATCGGCCCGTCCGGCTCCGGCAAGTCGACCATCCTGCGCTGCATCAACGGGCTCGAGAGCTACGATCGCGGCGAGATCAGCGTCGAGGGTGCGCGCGTCGACAGCAATGACCGCTCGATCGTGGCGATCCGCACCCAGGTTTCGATGGTGTTCCAGCGCTTCAACCTGTTCCCGCATCGCACCGCCCTCGAGAACGTCATCGAGGGACCGCTTTATGTGAAGAAGGAGCCGCACGAGCAGGCGATTGCCCGCGGCCGCGCGCTGCTCGCGCAGGTCGGGCTCGCCGACAAGGCCGAGGTGCACCCGCCAAAACTCTCCGGCGGACAGCAGCAGCGCGTCGCGATTGCGCGGGCGCTGGCGATGCAGCCGAAGGCGATCCTGTTCGACGAGCCGACCTCCGCGCTCGATCCGGAGCTGGTCGGCGAGGTGCTGTCGGTGATGCGCAAGCTCGCCGACGACGGCATGACCATGGTCGTCGTCACCCACGAGATGGGTTTTGCCCGCGACGTCGCCGACCGCGTGCTGTTCATCGACGGCGGCGTCATCGTCGAGCAGGGCGCCGCCAAATCCGTCCTCAACCAACCCCAGCACCCGCGCACCCAGGATTTCCTGCGCCGCGTGCTGCATCCGCTGTGATCAGGTCACTTGAAATGAACGCGCCAATCCGCCTGCCGCTGCCACCGAGCCTCTATGCCGACGCCGCGGTGCAGGCGACGCCGACGCCTCCGCTGACGTCGGACAAGAGCGTGTCGGTCGCGATCATCGGCGGCGGCTTCACCGGCCTGTCGACCGCGCTGCACCTCGCCGAGCAGGGCGTGCTGGCGATCGTGCTCGAAGCGCAGGAGCCGGGCTGGGGCGCCTCCGGCAACAATGGCGGGCAGACCAATCCGGGACTGAAGCACGACCCGGATCAGATCGAACGGGATTTCGGCGCCGATCTCGGCCGCCGCATGATCGAATTCTCCTACGGCACCACCAACTTCACGCATGACTTGATCCGCCGCTACCAGATCCCCTGCGAGGCCAGGCAGAACGGCACGCTGCGCGCCGCCTACAACGAGGCCAGCGCAGCGGCGATCGCGACCACGGCGAAGCAGTGCATCCGGCGTGGCATGCCGGTGAAGCTGCTCGACGCCGCCGAGATGCGCCAGATGACCGGCAGCGACCGTTACCTCTGCGCCATGCTGGATGCGCGCGGCGGCGACCTGCATCCGCTGAGCTATGCCCGCGGGCTTGCGCGCGCCGCGATCGGGGCCGGCGTCGCCGTCCATGGCGAGACCCCGGCGCTGCGGCTGCGCCGCGACGGCGGCCGCTGGCGGATCGAGACGCCGCGCGCGGTCGTGCTCGCCGACAAGGTGCTGCTCGCGACCAACGGCTTTACCGATGATCTCTGGCCGGCGCTTCGCCGCAGCATCGTGCCGGTGTTCTCGTCGATCGCGGCGACCGCGCCGCTGTCCGAGGCGATCGCGCGCGCGATCATGCCGACCCGGCCGGTGCTCTACGAAAGCGGTCACATCACGGTCTATTACCGCATCGACCAGCACAATCGGCTCTTGATGGGCGGCCGCGGCCCGATGCGCTGGATCAGCAAGCCGACCGACGTCGCCTATCTGATCCGTTACGCCGAGCGGCTATGGCCGCAGCTCAAGGGCGTCAGCTGGACCCACGGCTGGAACAGCCGTCTTGCCATCACTGCCGATCACTACCCGCATGTCCATGAGCCCGCGGAGAATTTGCTGATCTCGCTCGGCTGCAACGGCCGCGGCGTCGCGCTCTCGACCGCGATGGGCGCACAGCTGGCGCGCCGGCTGATCGGCGGCCCCAAGGCCGAGATCGACATGCCCGTGACCGGCATCAAGCCGATCCCGATGCACGCCTTCTGGCGGGTCGGCGTCATCACGGCCGTGCTGACCGGCCGGGTGCGGGACCGCCTTGGTGTGTGAGGCATTTAACACAATTACAGAATGTGCTGGGCTAATCTCGCGCGTCGGATATATTCGCAGTCTTTACTGAAAGGCTGTTCATGCAGTGCGAGCGATGCGGCCGCGCAAACCGGGCTGGCAACGATTATTGTGAAGATTGCGGTGCGCCATTAGGCCTCAAATGTGACTCCTGTCAGCATGTGAACGGGCCCTCCAGCCGCTTCTGCGGCCGCTGCGGCACCGCGCTCGCCGCGGGCAGCGTCCGTCCCGACGCGCCCTCGCAGCGGCTGCTGCGTTCGCTGAGCACCAAGGGCGGCGAACGCAAGAACCTCACTCTGCTGTTTGCCGATATCCGCAACTCGACCAATCTGATCGACAGCCTCGGCGATCCCGAACTCGGAATGCGGCGGCTGGAGCCGGTGCTCGACCTGATGAAGGAAGCCGTCCACCGCTACGACGGCATCGTCAACAAGATCCAGGGTGACGGCGTCATGGCGCTGTTCGGCGCGCCGCCGCGCCCGCATGAAGATCATGCGGTCCGCGGCTGTCTCGCCGCGCTCGCCATGCAGGATTCGGTGGCCAGGCTCGCCGATCCCGGCATGCAGATCCGGGTCGGGCTGCACACCGGCGAAGTCGTCGTTCAAACGGTGGAAAACACAATCTATCAGACCTACGACGCCGCCGGCGCCAACGTCCATATCGCCAACCGGATGGAGCAGATGGCCGATGAGGGGGCGATCCTCATCACGCGGGACACCTATCTCGGCGCCAGGCAATTCGTCGAGGTCATGCCGCTCGGCATGCAGACCATTCGCGGCATCTCCATGCCGGTGGAGGTCTTTCGGCTGACCGGGCTGCTCAGCGCGCCCGCCAGCGACGTTTTTCGCAGCGGCCGCCGCCTGACCTCGATGGTCAACCGGACCGAGCAGATGGCGGCGTTGGAGCATGAGCTGTCGCGTGCAGTTGGCGGCGACGGCCGGGTCGTCGGCATGGTCGGCGACGCCGGCATCGGCAAGAGCCGGCTCTGCTTCGAGTTCGCCGAAAACTGCCGCCGCAAGGGCATTCGCGTCTACGAGGCCCGCGTGCTGGCGCATGGCCGCGCAACACCGTTCCAGCCCGTGCTCGAGCTGTTGCGCGACATCTTCGGCATCCGCGCCAAGGAGCCGATCGAGACATCCCGGCGTCGCGTCATCGACCGTTTTGCCGAGATGGCCGCGTCGGAGCAGGAATTGCTGGTGCTGCTCGAATTCCTCGGGCTTGCCGATCCGGCGTATCCGGCACCGAAGCTCGATCCGCGCGCGCTGCGGCTGCAACTGCTCGATCTCGTTCGAACCTTGGTGCATGCGCGCCCCGGCGACACGCCGGCGGTCGTCATGATCGAGGACCTGCACTGGATCGACGCCGCGAGCGAAGAGTTCGTCGAGACGCTGGTCGATGCCATCGTCGGCACCGCGACGTTGCTGGTGGTCAATTTCAGGCCGGGCTTCACGGCACCTTTCATGCAGCGGTCGCACTACCGTCAGATCGCAATCCCGCCGCTGCCGTGGTCCGATTCGAACGAGCTGCTCCGCGAGCATTTCGGCAGGCATCCCTCGCTCGCCTCGCTGAGCAGCAACGTCATCGAACGCGCGCAGGGCAATCCGTTCTTCATCGAGGAGCTTGCCAACACCGTCGTGGAGCGCGGCAATGTCGAGGGCGAACGCGGCAACTACCGGCTCAAGCATGGCGTCGATGCGGTGCCGCTGCCCGCGACGGTGCAGGCCGTCGTGGCCGCCCGCATCGATCACCTCGAGGATATCGCCAAGCAGGTGCTGGAGACGGCGGCCGTGATCGGCCGGCTGGTCGCGATGTCGGTGCTGCGTCCGGTCGCGGCGTTGCCGAACGACGATTTGCAGAACGCCATCGCGCAGCTGCGCCAGGCTGAACTGCTGTACGACCTGCCGCCCTACGACAAGGGACTGCTGGCGTTTCGCCATCCATTGATCCAGGAGGTCGCCTACGCAACCCAGTTGCGGTCGCGGCTGACCACGCTGCATGCGACTGTCGCCAAGGCCATCGAGGGCTTCGACTGGGGCAAGCTCGACGAGTTTGCCGGGCTGCTCGCCTATCACTACGAGGCCGCGGGCCAGCCGCTGGAGGCGGTCACCCATTTGCAGCGTGCGGCGCGCTGGATCGGCAAGACCAACTCCGCCGAGGCAATGAAAAGCTGGAAAAAGGTTCGCGCCCTGCTGCAGGACCAGCCCCCGTCCGAATATGTCGATCGGTTGCGAGCGATGTCGAGCGGCCAGATCCTCAACTTCGGCTGGCGTGAGGGGATGTCCGCCGAAGAGGTCAAGCCCTACGCCGAAGAGGCTATCAAATACGCACGCGCGGCGGACCCGGTGCACGAGCCGATCCTGCTCGGCGCCTACGGCAGGATCCTGGCCGCGACCGCGGCCGCCGACGATTATGTCAATCTCGTGCAGGACGCCTTGAAGCTCACTTCCGGCACCGGGGACGTCGGACGGTTTGCGACGGTCAATGCGATGCTGAGCCAGGCGTTCTTCCTGTCGGGTCGTCTTGCCGAGGCGCTCGACGCCGGGCAGGTGGCGGTTGCCGCGATTGCCGAGCAGGGCGGTTTTCACAACAACGTCACACTCGGCCTCAACCCGAACCAGATTCTCGGCTTCGACGTCGAGCACTGGATCAGGTGTCTCGGCACCAGAATTCTGGTGCGGCTCGGCCGGTTCGACGAAGCCGAACGGCGGATCGCCGAGGTGCTGCGGGCCGAGCCGGAGCGCTTCGCCGCCGTCGTGCAGTTCATTCCGCATTTTGCGATGGTGGAGATGGGCTGGAGCCGCGGCCGGCCGGAACTGGCCAAGCCGCATGCGGCGAGGATCGCCGAACTGGCCGAGCAGTCCGGCACGCCCTATCTGCGGGTCGCGGCGCTCGCCAGCGCCGGCCTCGCCAGCGGCGCCGCGGGCGATTTCAAGGTTGCCGCCGCCCAGCTTCAGGAAGCGATCGACTTTGCGCGCTCTGCGCGAGCCGGCCTCGAATTCGAGGCGCGCATGCTGGCGGATCTGGCCGAGGCGCTCTATCGCGCCGCCGACCACCATGCGGCCCTGCAAGCGGTGGACGAGGCGCTAATGGTCGCGCGGCGAAGGACCGATCGCGTCGCCGAGTTGCACGCGACCGTGCTGCGCGGCCTGATCATTTGCGCCTTGGGCAGCACGTCACATGAGGAGCTTGACGAGATTGTCGGCGGCGCTCAGAATCTGCTCGATGTCTCGGGGGCAGTCTATTTCACACCACAACTCGATCAGCTTCGATTGCATCTTGAGCGACGCTAGACGCGACGATTTTTCATTTCTGGAAACAAGGTACTGAGGGGGTTTTAATGGGACGGATGATTCAAGACGATACGACGCGCGATGTCCTTGATCTGCTGAACAAGCGGTTTGGTCCCAGCGGGATCATGGAGATGGTGGAGCTGCAAAAGGAGTTCGACATCTTCTCTCCCAATCATCCCCTCGAACAGTCGTTCCGGCTGATCGGGATCGAGCCGGCCGACCGGGTCGAGCGGAAGCGCTGGTATACTTTCCTCGGCACGCTGAAGGACTATCCTTCCGATCAGCCCAATGTGAGTGGATACAAGCGGGTGGTCCAGGCGTTCCGACAGGCGCTCACGCAGGGTCCGTATCTGCCGGTGCTGGTTAGCGTTCACGCCATGAAGGAAAATCCGAAGGTGACGTTTGCAGCCGATGGCCATACGCCGCTGATCTACTCGACCCAGTCGTATCGGGTTCTGTCGATCCCGACCAAGCCAAGCCAGGTCGCCCGCAAGGAGCTTGCTGCGATGGCGAAGCAGCGGCGGGCCAAAGCCAAGAAATGAGCAAGACGTGAGCATCGCAGCGGAGACCGCAGGTGTCGGCGCCGAAGGCGACCGGGCGCGGTTCTCCGACCTCTATGCCGATGTCGAATCCTACTACAGCGCGCGGGTCGCCAAATACGGCGCCACCCCGCGCGGAGTGGACTGGTCCTGCCAGGCCACCCAGGACCTGCGCTTCGTCCAGTTGCTGAAGCTCTGCGACTTCTCCGCACCGTTCAGCCTGAACGACATCGGCTGCGGATACGGCGCGCTGTGCGCCTATGTCGCAAGGCGCCATCCGCAAGCGGAGATCGACTATCTCGGGATCGACCTGTCGCTCGCCATGGTCAGCCGCGCGCGCCGCCGTTTCTCGGCGCCGGGGCGCCGCTTCAAGGTCGGCAAGGGCGGCCTGCGTCGCGCGACCTATTCGGTCGCGAGCGGCGTCATGAATGTCGATGTCGGCGGCTGCCGCCGATCCTGGGAGGCATTTGTCGCCGGGATGCTGGCCGACCTGCGCCGCGCCAGCCTGCGCGGCTTCAGCGTCAACTTCGTTACCGGCGGGACGGAAGGCACGGCGGCCGCCGATGCGTCGCCGGTGCAGCTCTATTGCACCAGCCCCGAGGCGTGGATCGATTATTGCGAACGCGAGCTTGGCTGCACCGTCGAGACCGTCGACGGCTACGGACTGAACGAAGTCACCCTGCTGGCGCGATGTAGGGATTGCTGATCGGGCTGCGGACTATCGCTTGTCCAGAATCCGCAACTCGGCCGTGGCGCTGGCGACCGTCACATCGCTGGCGTCGATCAGATCGGCTTCGACGATCATGTCGCGGTCGGTCTGCGAGATGACCTTCGCCTTGGCCGTGATCGGGCCGACGCGCGCCGGTTTGAGAAACCGCGTGGTGAGGGTCCTCGTCACGACGGTCCGCGTTGCGGGCAGCGCTGCGAGGGCGCCGAGACCGGTGGCTGAATCCAGCATCGCGGCAAGGAAACCGCCCTGGATCGTTCCATGGCGGTTGGTGAACAAGGGTTGCGCCTCGAAACGGACTGTGGCGATTTCACCGTCGAAGCCAAGCCACTCGCGCCCAAGAAGTTGCGCGCCGGGCGGCACGTCTGCGCTTGCTTCACTCAAGCCGGTCACCGCAATTGTTGTCGGTCCAAAAGTATCAGCCCGTCTGGCTCATGCAATAAACTCGGTGTCGTCCCTGCCTAGTGCGCAATTGCGCACGGGAGCAGGGACGACGACCTCAATGAACCGCGCGACTTGCCGTCACCCCTCCGCGACCGCATCGCCCCAGGGCTGGAACGGCTCGGTGACGCCGCTGTTGGTGGCGCCGTCGCGCAGCACGACGCTCGGGCAGGCGAACTTCATCGGCAGGGTCTGGATGCGGGCTTCCTCGAAGTCGAAGCGGCCGCGCAGCGCCTCGCGCACGCTCGCGGGCAGGCGCTTGTCGCCGATCACCACGGCGCCTTCGCTGGCGTCGATCCGGGGCTGGTGGATCGCGGCGTCGAGATCCATGCCGAAATCCATCACGAAGGAGAGCAGTTGCGACACGGCCGGCAGGATGCGGCGGCCGCCCGATGCGCCGGCGGCAAGCGTGCGGCCGTCGGCGGCCTGCGCCACGACCGGCGTGTAGTTGGTCAGGCAGCGCTTGCCGGGCGCGAGCGAGTTCGGATTGCCTTGCGTCGGATCGAACCACATGATGCCGTTGTTCATGGTCAGCCCGGTGTTCGGCGTCACGAATTTGGAGCCGAAGGTCGACAGCAGCGTCTGCGTCACCGCGGCCATGTTGCCGTCGCGGTCGACCGCGGAGAAATGCGTGGTGCAGCTTGGCGCGATTGCTTCGGCGCCGAGCGCGCGCCGGCCATCGACGTCGCCCATGTCCTTCAGGCGCTCGCGATAGGCGGCTTGCAGCGCCTCGGCATAGGCTGCGTAGGCCGCCGCATCCGGACCGCCCTGCGCGGGCGCCAGCGCCTTTTGCAAAAGGCCGAGCGTGCGCGCCATGGTCGGACCCGCGGTCAGCTCCGGCGTCGCATAGACCGTGCCGCCGCGATACGGAATTTTCAACGGCTCGCGCAGATGGGCGCGGAAGGCGGCGAGGTCGCGCACCGACAGCGCGCCGCCGGCGGCCTGGATGTCGTCGGCGATGCTGCGCGCCAGATCGCCCTCGTAGAAATCGCGCGGGCCGGCCGCGGCGAGCTGCGCCATCGTGGCCTTCAGCCTGTCCTGCGGCATGCGGACCACCGACCTGATGCCCCATTGCGCATTCGGCGGCAGGCCATCTTGCAGATACGCCGCCGCGCTGGCGGGATAGCGCCGCAGATCGGCCGCGGAGCTTGCGATCATCGCGGTGGTCCACCAATCGACCAAAAGGCCGTCGCCGGCGAGCTTGACGCTCGGCGCCAGCAGATCCTTCCACGCCATTTTGGCGTGGCGGCGATGCGCTTCCTCCATGCCGGCAACGACGCCGGGCACAGCGATCGAGCCGGGGCCGTGCAGGTTGCGGTCGTCCTTGACCCGCGCCCAGGGGAACAGGTCGGAGGCCGCACCGCCAGTCAGCGGATAATCCTCGATGCGCAGGCCGTCGGGTGCGCGCATGCCGTAGTCGATCACCTCGACGCGGTTCTCCTTGGCGCGATAGAGCACCATCGCGCCGCCGCCGCCGGCGCCGCTCATCCAGGGCTCCACGACGCCAAGCGCGAAGGTGGTTGCGATCACGGCGTCGACGCAATCGCCGCCATCAGCCAATACCTCCGCGCCGACCTCGGCCGCCCGGCGCGACTGTGCGGCGACGATGCCACCCTTGGCGCTGACGGCCGGCTTGCGGATCACTTGCGAGTTGGAGAACTGGTCGGACATGGCGTTGCTTTCGCTGTTCTTGTTGCGGGTGGGACACGTTGGCGTAGCATGCCAAGCATGGCACTGTCAGTGCAACAACAAGAACCAATTTCAGGGAGCGGAAAATGACTGGTGTGAAGCGTGAACGGGACGGCAAGGTCGGCATCCTGACGCTCAACGATCCCGCGAGCCTGAACGCCATGACGCCGGAACTGCTCGGCGATCTCGCGCGCGCCGTCGGCGAGATGAGCCTCGATCCGGACATCCGCGCGCTGGTCCTGACCGGGGAGGGACGCGGCTTCTGCTCCGGGCAGAACCTCAAGGCGTTCCAGTCGCTCGGCGACAATATCTACACCGGCGTGATGAGGCATTATTGGCCGGCGATGCAGGCCTTGCGCGAATGCCGCGTGCCGGTGGTGGTCGCGGTCAACGGCGTCGCGGCCGGCGGCGGCTTCAGCCTCGCGATGTCCGGCGACATCATCCTGGCGGCGCGCTCGGCGAGCTTCATCCAGGTGTTCAGCCGGATCGGCCTGGTGCCCGATCTCGGCTCGACCTGGCTGTTGCCGCGCCTGATCGGCCGCCAACGCGCGCTCGACCTGATGCTGCTGAACGAGCCGCTGCCGGCCGAGCGGGCCAAGGAGTGGGGATTGGTGCGCGACGTGGTCGACGATGCCAAACTGCTCGACGAGGCGAAGGCGCTCGCCGGTCGTCTCGCGGACGGACCGACGCGCGCGCTGGTCGCGACGCGACAGCTGCTCGAGGAGAGCGAGCACGCCAGCTACGCCGATCAGTTTCGCCGCGAGATCGAGCTCCAGCAGGTGATCCGCGAGAGCGCCGACGCGAAGGAAGGCCGCCAGGCCTTCGTCGAGAAACGCAAGGCTCAGTTCACGGGACGCTAGTCTTACTGAGTCAGAAAGCCGCGATCTGGAGGGTTGAGAATCGCATATTAAGGGAGATTCAACGTGGTCGAGGAGGC
>NZ_JAUMTJ010000009.1:0-177430 GCF_032654765.1 Bradyrhizobium sp. 33ap4
CAAGCGGTCATAAGAAGACAACTATAACACTCAACTCCTTGGCTCACAGAACGACATGGCTACGATCCGACTTGGCTCAACGCCGAGCGCGGCTGGTGGCAGAAGCCGGACCCGGATGGCCAGAAGGCGATCACCAACTGGAAGGTGCTGGGGCGTGGCGATGGCCTCACCTGGCTCGCGATGGAGCCGGTCACCGGCCGCACCCATCAGCTGCGGGTGCATTCGGCGGCGATGGGCTGGCCGATCGTCGGCGACAATATCTATGGCAATGGTCCGCGCTTCGGTGAGCCGACCCTGCATCTGCATTCCCGCGAGATCGGCATCCCGATCTCCAGGAACAAGGACCCGGTGCATGTGGTCGCGCCGGCACCCGAACACATGCGGGAGCGGCTCAGGGCCTGCGGCTGGAACGGCGACTAAGCATGATCCGGAAAAGTGCGAAGCGGTTTTCCGAAAAGATTATGCTCAAACAAAGAGCTAAAGCGCGATGACGATCCAGCCCAACCTCATCGCGCTTTAGCCTCCGTGATTTTACGGAGAATTATCCTTTACGGAACATTCAGGCCCATCCGCTAGTCCTGAAGGCAGCTTAGAAAAGCGCGCTGCGACGGCTCAGGACGAGCAATGCTGAATGATGGACAAGCAATTGTCGACGAGGTCGAGGCTGCGATACGCGCCGGCTCCGCCGATAAATGCCTGGCCACGGCAAGGCGCGTCACCAGCCTCTTCCTCGCATCCGCCGGCAAGTTCAACAGCGAACAGATCGAGCTGTTCGACAACGTGCTCGAGCGTCTGGTGAAGACCATCGAGTTGCGCGCGCTCGCTGACATCAGCGCCCGGATGGCGCTCACCGACATCAGCGAGCAGCTCGCACCGGTCGCCCAGGCACCGCCCGCGATCATTCGCCGTCTCGCCAGCAATGACGAGATCAGGATCGCGCGGCCGATCCTGCAGGAATCGTCGCGGCTCAGCGCGGACGATTTGGTCGAGATCGCACGGACCAAGAGCGAGCAGCATCTGCTCGCCGTCTCCGGCCGCTGGTGGCTGAAGGAGGTCGTCACTGACGCGCTTCTGGCGCGTCGCTTTGCGAGCGTGAGCCACCGCCTGGTCACCAATCCCGGCGCCAAAGTATCGCCGGGCGGATTTGCCGTCATCCTCGCGCAGGCCGAGCACGATCCGGTCCTTGCGGTCGAGACCGGCATTCGCGCCGACCTGCCGTCGGAGCTCCGCCTTCAGCTCCTGCGCCGCGCGACGGAAGAGGTTCGCGGCCGTCTGCTGGAACGCGCCCCGCCCTATCTGTTCGAAGAAATCCGGCATGCGATCGCAGCGGTCGCCGCCGGCGTCGAGCGCGACATGTCGCAAGTCCGCGACTTCACCGCGGCCAAGCACCACGTCGCGAAGCTGAAGGACGACGGCGAGCTCAACGAAGCCTCACTGCTCGGTTTCGCCAGGCAGCGAAAATATGAAGAGACCATCGTTGCGCTGGCGTATCTTGCGCAGTCGAACATCGAGGTGATCCGCTCCCTGATGCAAAGCCTGCGCAGTGAGGGCCTGCTGGTGCCGTGCCGGGCGGCAGGCCTGAGTTGGGATACCGCCGCCGCCGTGATGGAATGTCGCTATACCACCGGCTCCATGGGACCGGTCGAACTCGCCCATGCGAAGAGCCAGTTCACGAAATTGACCCGCGAAAACGCCGATCGCCTGCTGCGGTTCTGGCAGGTTCGCGCGTCGCAGCCGGCAAGGCTGGGCGGGCGCACGCACTGAGTGCGTCATGCACGATGCGCATGTAGAGATTCAACCTGTCAAATAGCTCGTTCAGTATCATCACATGCGAAATGCAGGTGATCCGCTGCTCCGGACCCGCCATGCGCGGCTCCCCACATTCGTCGTCGTGGCGAAAGCCTGGACCCATAACCACCGCATTCGGCGACCGTGCGAGATCGCGGCCCCAGCGTCGCGCAGCAATTGAGATCTGGGGTAATGGGTCCCTGCGCCGGGACGACAATGGGAGCGAACTTTCTCAGCGGCCCGATGCAATGAGCCGCGCACCGTCATGGCCGCGGATAGTCATCGCGCGCACCATGCCCGGCACATCTCTCTCGATCGCGACCGGCAGGAAGTGCTCGGTGCGGCCCTGCGTGCCGCTCTCGATCAGCACCTCGCGCGTCGCGCCGACTTCCGCATCAAGCCGGCGCAGCAGCGCGGCTTCGCCGGCCGCGCGCAGCCGCCTGGCGCGCTCCTTGATCGCGCCGCCATCGACCTGCGGCATCCGTGCGGCGGGCGTGCCCGGACGCCGCGAATAGGGAAACACGTGCAGGAAGGTGAGATCGCATTCCGCGACCAGATCGAGCGAACGCGCGAACATCTCTTCGGATTCGGTCGGGAAGCCCGCGATGATGTCGGCGCCGAGAGCGATGTCCGGCCGCAGCCGGCGGACCTGCGCGCAGAAATCGATCGCGTCCCGGCGTGAATGTCGGCGCTTCATCCGCTTCAGGATCATGTCATCGCCGGACTGCAACGACAGATGCAGATGCGGCATCAGCCGCGCATCGTCGGCGATGACATCGAGCAGGTCGCGATCCGCCTCGATCGAATCGATCGACGAGATGCGCAGCCGCTTCAGCTCGGGCACATGGCGCAGGATCTGCCGGGTCAACTGGCCGAGTTTCGGCGCGCCCGGCAGGTCGGCGCCATAGCTCGTGAGATCGACGCCGGTCAGCACGATCTCGGCATGGCCGCGCTCGACCAGCGCGCGGACCTGATCGACCACCGCGCCCATCGGCACCGAGCGCGAATTGCCGCGTCCGTAGGGGATGATACAGAAGGTGCAGCGATGGTCGCAGCCGTTCTGCACCTGCACGAATACGCGAGGCAGGCCGCGCTCGAAGCCGTCGAGCAGATGCGGCGCCATCTCGGTCACCGCCATGATGTCGGCGACGGCGACCTTCTCGCTTGTGTCGATGCCGAACGGCGCCTCGAACGCGGCGCGCGTGGCCTGCCAGGCGTCGCCACGCATCTTCTCGTCATTGCCGACGACGCGATCGACCTCGGCCATCTCGGCGAACATCCGGCTTTGCGTCTGCGCCGCACAGCCGGTGACGACGATGCGCGCATGCGGGCGTTCGCGTTTCAGCTTGCGGATCGACTGCCGCGCCTGCGCCACCGCCTCGTTGGTGACGGCGCAGCTGTTGATGACGATGGTGTCGCAAAGCCCCGCCTGCTCGGCTTCGCGGCGAATCACCTCGGACTCAAATGCGTTGAGGCGGCAGCCAAAGGTGACGACATCGACGCCCATAACCGATCTCACGCCCGATCAAGCAACGCTGGCGAACAGCGCCGGATCGAAGCGGCCCTCATATTCGAAATCGGCGGTGCCGGTCATCAGCACGTGATCGTCGCGCTCGCGCCATTCGATGCCGAGCTTGCCGCCGGGCAGTGTGATCTCGACGCTGCGATTGGCACGCTTGAGCCGCGCCGCCGCGACCGCTGTCGCGCAGGCCGCCGAGCCGCACGCTCTGGTGAGGCCGGCGCCGCGTTCCCAGGTGCGGATCGTGATGTGGTCGCGATCGACGATATGGGCGAGGGTGATGTTGGCGCGTTCCGGAAAGATCGGGTGGTTTTCCAAAAGCGGGCCGAAACGTTCGAGATCGTAGGCATTGACGTCATCGACCCAGAAGATCGCATGCGGATTGCCCATCGAGACCACCGAGGGCGAATGCAACACCGGATTGTCGATCGGCCCGACCTGCAGCTCGATGTAGCGGGTGTCGCGAAATTCCTCAGCCAGCGGAATGTCCTGCCAGCCGAACCTCGGCGCGCCCATGTCGACGGTGTAGAGATCGGGCGCCGGCCCCTGCCAGCAATTGAGCAGGCCGGCGCGGGTCTGGAACGTCGCTGATGTCTGGCCGGTCTTCTCGAAAATCCGCCGCACCACGCAGCGCATGCCGTTGCCGCAGGCCCCGGCCTCCGAGCCGTCATTGTTGTAGATCGAGATGAACGCTTCGGTGCCGTCGAGCCGAGGCGGCTGCAGCACCATCAGCTGGTCATAGGGCACGCCCGCCGGCGAAGCCACGGCGCGCGCCTCCGCCGCCGACACCTGTGCCCGACCTTGTACCGCTGAATCGCGCAGGTCGACGACGACGATCTCGTTGCCGATGCCGTTCATCTTGGCGAATGCGTGATTGGCGAGCGCGCTCATCGATTTTCCCAAATTCTGCCCGGTTATATGGCGAGTGGTGGCCAGTTAGCCAGCCTGAATGGCCCCATGACACATCTGTCATGGGACGAATGCAGAACTTGCGTGTTAGGAATATCGCACCTCGCGGACCGCGCGCCGGGACAGATCGAGCGGCCGTTCGAGGCAGGGGATGGAGAAAAACCAATGAACCGTATCAACACGCTCCGCGCGGCCCTGGTCGCGCTGCTGCCCTTGGCCGCGATCGCACTGGCAAGCCCGGCCCCTGCCCAGTCGCCGTCAGCCTCGCCCGCTCCCGCAGCGAGCCCGACCCCTGCGCCTGCACCGTCGGCGACACCGGTGCCCCCGCCGGCCGAGACCAAGTCGCCGGCCGACAGCCCGGCCGCAGCGCAGACCCCGGCGCCGGCGCCGGCCGCCCCGGTGCAGACCGCCGATCCCTTCGGC
The DNA here is from genome assembly GCF_032654765.1 of Bradyrhizobium sp. 33ap4. NCBI lineage: Bacteria > Pseudomonadati > Pseudomonadota > Alphaproteobacteria > Hyphomicrobiales > Nitrobacteraceae > Bradyrhizobium > Bradyrhizobium sp. 33ap4. Next base: position 4,640 of record NZ_JAUMTJ010000009.1, read on the forward strand.
GAGCCGTTCACGCTGGAGCCGAAAAAGGTCGTGATGCTGAAGGGCACGGCCAATTGGGATTCCGCCTTCGACGCCCTGATCGAGGCGTTCAAGCAGCTCACCGCGCTGCTCGACAAGGACGGCGTCAAGGCATCGGGCAATCCGATGATCGTCTACACCTCGACCGACGACACCGGCTTCACCTTCATCGCCGAGATCCCGGTCGATCAGGACGTCAAGAACCTCGGCAAGAACATGAGCATGGGCAATTCGCCCGACGGCAAGGCGCTGAAGTTCGTCCATCGCGGTTCCTACGACAACATGGACAACACCTATGAGGCGATCACCAACCACCTCGACGACAAGAAGCTCGAAGCCAAGGACACCTTTGTCGAGGAATACATCACCGATCCGCTGAAGACCGCGGAGGACAAGCTTGTGATCAACGTCTACGTACCCCTGAAGTGAGCCAGATGACCCATCGCCTTCTCCTTGGCCTCCCCGTTGGCCTCTCCTTCGCCGCCACCCTGATCGCGACCACGCTGCTGGCTGCGCCCGCACTGGCGAATGACGACTTTCCGCCTGCGATTTCGGTCACCGGCGAGGCGACCGTGTCGGCGCCGCCCGACCAGGCGCAGCTCGACGCCGGCGTCACCACCGACGCCAAGACCGCACGCGAAGCCGCCGAAGCCAACAATGTGACGATGGGCAAGGTGCTGGCCGCGCTGAAGGGCGCCGGGGTCGCGGAGAAGGACTTTCAGACCTCGCGGCTGTCGCTGCAGCCGCAATTCGCCAATCGTGGGCCGTCGTCGCCGAACGCCCCGCCCAGCATCGTCAGCTACCATGCGAGCAATCGCGTCACGATCAGGCTGCACGATGTGAGCAAGGTCGCCAGCGTCATCGACGTGCTGGTCGGTGCCGGCGCCAACGATATCGGCGGGCTCAATTTCTCGGTGTCGCAGGCCTCGAAGCTGCTCGACGAGGCGCGCGAGAAGGCGATCGCCGACGCCCGCCGCAAGGCCGAGATCTACGCCAAGGCCGCCGGCGTCACGCTCGGCGCGCCGTTGAATATCGCGGAGGTCGGCTCGGCGCCGGTCCCGGTGTTCCGTCCCAAGATGGCAACGGCCGGCTTCGCCGCGCCGACGCCGGTGGCGCAAGGCGAGGAAACACTGACGGTCAATGTCAGCGTCTCCTGGGCGATCAAGGAGAAGTAATTCAAGGCAGCCAATTGACGTCGTCCCGGCGAAGGCCGGGACCCATTACCACCGAGTTTAGTTGTGAACGGAATCGTGGCCCCAGCGTCGCGCAACAATTAATATTTGGGGTAATGGGTCCCGGCCTTCGCCGGGACGACAGCATTTAGATTTCGAACACCTGCCCGGGCTTCAACGCGACAAACTTCTCGCGCGGCACGCTCGCCGCATCGAGCGCTTCGCCAAGCGCGATCGCGGGCGCGTCGATCGCCTCGTCGGTCAACTGGAATGTGCCGTGGTGATGCGCCAGCGCCTGGGCGGCGCCACAATCGGCCAGCGCCTTCACCGCATCCTCCGGGTTCATGTGCTGGTCGCGCATGAACCAGCGCGGCTCATAGGCGCCGATCGGCAGGATCGCGAGCCTGAGCGGGCCGTGCGCCTCGGCCACCCGGCGGAAATGCCCCCCGTCCCCGTAGCCGGAATCGCCGACGATGTAGAGCTTGCCGGCCGGCGTCTCCAAAACAAAACTCGCCCACAGCGCCTTGTTGCGATCGAACAGGCCGCGACGTCGGCACCAGTGTCGCGGCAAGGCCATTGCCGAGCTCGGCGCGCTGATGCCAGTCGAACGCCTCGGCTTTGATCGCGGCATCGGATGCCCGCATCGTGACGTCGTTGCCGAGCGGCGTGATCACGCGAGGACCAAATGCCCCCGCGAGCTTCGACAGCGTCGCGACGTCGAGATGGTCGTAGTGGCCGTGCGACACCAGCACGACATCGATCCTGGGCAGTTTATCGAATGCGATGCCGGGATCGTTGTGCCGCTTCGGCCCGGCGAAGCTGAACGGCGAGGCCCGCATCGACCAGACCGGATCGAACAGGATGTTGAGGCCCGCGGTCTGGATCAGCCAGCTGGCATGGCCGACAAAGCAGAGCCGCACCTTGTCGCCTTCGACGCGGGGCGGCGGCGTATCGGCATGGGGGCTCGGCGCCCATTCCGGCCAGACCGCGCGCTTCCGGCCGCCCCCGAACTGCCAGCGCAGCACTTCACCAAGCGATTTCGGCGGCGAGCCGTCCGGATCGAAGAAGTGCAGGCCGTCGAAATGATCGGACACGGGGCCGTCGTAGGTTTTCATGGTAGTCATCCAGATCGAGGGCACGCCGATTGCGGCGGCGGCTCCGGTCAAGGTTGCAAGAAGGCGGCGGCGGGTGATCAGCACGCGGGTTCCGGAATAGGAGGCAGGCTCCGGTTATATGGGTGGCAGCGGCGAATTCGGAACTAATAGGGCAAATCGACGTGATTTCAGCACCTTACTGTCCAAGCTGAGCGGATTTCAGCGAAACTTTCCTTGACTTTGCCGCCCCGGCGGCGTTTAACGCGGCTACTTTCTCGGAAAGCTCCGTCTTTTCGACCCGCCGACTGGTCCTGGAGGCCAGAGGCCAACGCCCGACAGCGCGATGCGCCCTCGGGCGCGAAAGTGTTTGGATTTCCTTCTCCCTCGCCCCGCTCTTGCGGGGAGAGGGTCGGGGTGAGGGGCTCTCTCCGCGCACTGTGCGTGTGGATAGCCCTGTACCCCCTCACCCGCCGCGCAAGTGCGTGGCGACCTCTCCCCGCAGACGGGGAGAGGTAAAAGAGGACAACGGCATTGTTCGACAATCTGTCGGAACGGCTTGGTGGCATTCTCGATCGTCTGACGGGGCGCGGTGCGCTGACCGAAAAGGACGTCGATGCCGCAATGCGCGAGGTGCGCCGCGCGCTGCTCGAGGCCGACGTCGCGCTCGAGGTGGTCCGTAGCTTCATCGACCGGGTCCGCGAGCAGGCGATCGGCGCCACCGTCGTCAAGTCGGTGACGCCGGGCCAGATGGTGGTGAAGATCGTCCATGACGAGCTCGTCGCCACACTCGGTTCCGACGGCCAGACCATCGATATCAACTCGGTGCCGCCGGTGCCGATCATGATGGTCGGTCTGCAAGGCTCCGGTAAGACCACCACCACCGCAAAGCTCGCGCGCCGCATGGTCCAGCGCGACAAGCGCAAGGTGCTGATGGCCTCGCTCGACGTCTACCGCCCGGCGGCGATGGAACAGCTCGCGGTGCTCGGCCGCGACCTCGACATTCCGACGCTGCCGATCGTCGCCGGCCAGATGCCGCCGCAGATCGCAAGGCGCGCGTTGGAGGCCGGCAAGCTCGGCGGCTACGACGTCGTGCTGCTCGACACCGCCGGCCGCACCACGCTCGACGAAGACATGATGAAGGAGGCGGCCGAGATCAAAGCCGCCGCCAATCCGCACGAAGTGCTGCTGGTCGCGGATAGCCTCACCGGCCAGGACGCGGTCAACCTCGCGCGCTCGTTCGACGAGCGCGTCGGCCTCACCGGCATCGTGCTGACGCGCGTTGACGGCGACGGCCGCGGCGGCGCCGCGCTGTCGATGCGCGCGGTCACCGGCAAGCCGATCAAGCTGATCGGCACCGGCGAAAAGACCGACGCGCTGGAAGACTTCCATCCGAACCGCATCGCCGGCCGCATCCTCGGCATGGGCGACGTGGTCTCGCTGGTCGAGAAGGCCGCCGCCAATATCGACGCCGAGAAGGCCGCGCGCACCGCCGAACGCATGCGCAAGGGTCAGTTCGACCTCAACGACATGCGCGAGCAGCTGCAGCAGATGGCGAATATGGGCGGCATCGGCGGCCTGATGGGCATGATGCCCGGCATCTCCAAGATGAAGAACCAGATCGCGGCGGCCGGCATCGACGACAAGATCCTGAAGCGCCAGGTCGCGATCATCGACTCGATGACGCGGCAGGAGCGCAAGAACCCGGACATCCTGAAGGCGAGCCGCAAGAAGCGCATCGCGGCAGGCGCTGGCCAGAGCGTCGAGCACGTCAACAAGCTGCTGAAGATGCACCGGAACATGGCCGACATGATGAAGGCCATGGGCAGCGGCAAACGCGGCCCGCTCGCCGGCATCGCGCAGGCGATGGGATTCGGCGGCGGCATGAAGCCGCCCTCGGCCGAGGAGATGAAGGCGCTCGCCGAGAAGATGCAGGGCGGCGCCGGCGGCGGCCTGCCCAATCTGCCGAAGGATTTGCCGGCCGGGCTGCGCGGCGGCTTGCCGAACGTGCCGGGCCTAACCGGCCTTTCCGGCAAGCCGATGCTGCCGGGCCTCGGCGGTTTCCCGGGCAAGAAGAAATGAGGAATTCGTCGCGACGGCTCGTATACGGCCGGCGCGACGCGGAATGCCAATCAATCGAACACATCGACCTTTGAAGGAGAACTGAATGTCCGTTGTTATCCGCCTCGCTCGCGCAGGCACCAAGAAGCGTCCCGTCTATCACGTCGTCGTCGCCGACTCGCGCTTCCCGCGCGATGGCCGCTTCATCGAGCGTCTCGGCCACTTCAACCCGTTGCTGCCGAAGGACAACGAGTCGCGCCTGAAGCTCGACATGGACAAGGTGAAGGCCTGGCTCGCCAAGGGCGCGCAGCCGTCGGATCGCGTGACCCGCTTCCTCGACGCCGCCGGCGTCAAGAAGCGCGCGCCGCGCAACAACCCGGAAAAGGCCGTGCCGCGCAAGGAGCGCAAGGCGCAGGCCGAAGCCGCCGCCAAGGCTTAAGGCTGAACGGCGACCACGGTGGCTGCACCGGTCTGTGTCGCCCGTATCGGCGCTGCGCATGGCGTGCGCGGCGCCGTCAGGCTTTGGACCTTCACCGAAGATCCGCTGGCCGTGAAGGACTACGGTCCGCTGATGACCAAGGACGGCACGCGCCAGTTCGAGGTCACGCATCTGCGTGAGGCCAAAGACCATCTGGTGGTGACGCTGAAGGGCGTCGCCAGCCGCGATGATGCCGAACGGCTCAACGGGCTCGAGCTCTACGTTCCGCGCGACCGGCTGCCGGACACCGACGACGGCGAATACTACCACACCGATCTGATCGGGCTCGCCGCGGTGACGACGACGGAGCAGCCGCTCGGCAAGGTGATCGCGATCCATAATTTCGGCGCCGGCGACATCATCGAGATCGCCCCGCCGCAGGGCGCGACGATGCTGCTGCCGTTCACCAATGCCGTGGTGCCGACTGTCGATCTCGACGGCGGCCGCGTGGTGATCGACCTGCCCAAGGAAATCGACGGCGACGATCCGTCGGCGGCCTGATCGAAAATAATCTTCAACGCGTCATCCGGCCCTGCTGCTCGAGCCAGTCGCAGAACACCGCGCTGTGCGGATCGTTGCTGCGCCCCGCCGGGAAGTAAGCGAAGTAGCTCCGCGCCGGCAGGCTGACATCCGGAAACGGCGTCACCAGGCGCCCGGCCGCGAGATCGTCCGCGATCAGCGCGGTCGGTCCCATCGCGACGCCGAGACCATCGAGCGCGGCCTGGATCGTCAGATAGAAGTGATCGAAGGTCAGCGCGGCCGCCGGCTCCAGCGCGGATTGCCCGGCCTCGGTGAGCCAGTCGCGCCACAGCCGCGGCATCGACGTGACATGCAGCAGCGTGTGCCTGGAGAGGTCCGCGATCTCATTGAGCGGCAGCTGCGCCAATAGCGACGGACTGCATACCGGCAATCTCCGCTCCGACACCAGGAAGCGTGACGAGAAGCCGTGGAAGGTGTCGGGGCCACCGCGGATCACGACGTCGAATGATTCAGACAACGCATCCACCGGATCGTTCGACGTGCTCAGGCGCACCTCGATATCGGGATGCTCGGCGCGAAACCGGCTCATCCGCGGCAGCAGCCAGCGGAGGCTGAAGGTCGCGAGTGCATTGACGCGCAACACCGCGACCGCCAGATCGCCGCGCCGCTCGCGATGCTGCTGCACGGCGGCGGAAATCCGGTCGAGCGCGGGCGCGAACTCTGCCAGCAATGCCGCGCCTGCCGGCGTCAGCACCACGCGCCGCACCGATCGCCGAAACAGCGACGGCGCCCCCAGCCATTCCTCGAGCAGGCGGATCTGCTGACTGACCGCGCCATGGGTCACGCTGAGCTCGGCGGCGGCCTCCTTGAAGCTGCCGAGCCGTGCGGCGGCCTCGAAGGCGCGGACCGCATTGAGCGGTGGCAGGCTGCGGCGTGGGACGAACATTGACCCCTCAATACAAGATTTTCTAACGCATGATCCGATTATTACTGATTTGTGACAACAGCCTTGGCGGCGCATACTGCCATGCAAGCTACTTGTACGGCTTTCTTTTCTGAGGTCCCCGCCTGATGCCCGCCCGCCCCAACTTTAGATTTTCTTGCACAGGAGGGCGGCAATGAGCGTGTCGGCCGAAACTGGCACGGCGCGGCCCGACCGTGCCCGGTCAACCCGCACCCTGACCGTGACCGGGCTCAACCACGCGCTCCACGACGGCTACACCGACGTCATCTACGTGCTGCTGCCGGTCTGGCAGGCCGAATTCGCGCTGAGCTACGGCCTGCTGGCGCTGCTGCGCGGGCTCTATGCCGGCGCCATGGCCGGGCTGCAGATTCCGGTCGGACGCATCGCGGAGCGGATCGACGGCAAGATCATCCTGATCGCGGGCACGGCGCTGTCGGCGCTCGGCTACGCGTTTGCTGGATTCTCCGGCGGTGTCATTGGCCTCGGCCTGGCGCTCGCGCTCTCCGGCGCGGGCTCGAGCACGCAGCATCCGATCGCATCGGCCGCAGTGTCGCGCGCCTATGGCGCGGCGGCGCGCGGGCCGCTCGGCATCTACAATTTCTCGGGCGATCTCGGCAAGGCGGCGATCCCGGCCCTGACCTCGATCCTGCTGGTGATCATGTCGTGGCGGCACGCGCTGCTCGTGCTCGCTCTCGCAGGCTTGCTCGTCGCGGTCTGCATTGCGCTCTGGATGCCGGCCGTCGGCAAGGGCGCCGAGCACAAGGCGGCATCAGCATCGCGCGGCGCCAGCACAGGCCGCGGCTTTCACTGGCTGCTCGCGATCGGAATTCTCGACACCGCGGTCAGGATGGGCTTTCTCACCTTCCTGCCGTTCCTGTTGCGCGACAAGGGCGCCTCGCTGCCGACCAACGGCCTTGCGCTGGCGCTGGTCTTCATCGGCGGCGCGGCGGGAAAATTCACCTGCGGATGGCTCGGCGCGCGGGTCGGGACGCTGCGCACGGTGCTGATCACCGAAGGTGGTACGGCGGCGCTGATCGTGGCCGTGCTGGTGTTGCCGCTGGCGCCGGCCATCGTGCTGCTGCCGCTGCTCGGCGTGATGCTCAACGGCACCTCCTCGGTGCTCTACGGCACAGTGCCCGAGCTCACGCCGGCACACCAGACCGAGCGCGCCTTCGCGCTGTTCTACACGGGTACCATCGGATCGGGCGCCGTCGCGCCTGTTATCTACGGCCTGCTTGGCGACGCGCTCGGCCCGTCGCTCGCGACCGCAGCAACCGCGCTCACGGCGCTGGCGATCTGTCCGCTTGCCGTCGCGCTCGCGCGGCATCTCGCTGACGATCCGACGACGGCGTGACCATAACGTGGGTTAGCCCGTAGCCCGGATGAAGCGCAGCGCAATCCGGGGCCGCTCGTCATTGCTTGCGTGATTCCCGGATTGCGCTTCGCTCCATCCGGGCTACTTAAGCAATGGTCTCACGGAGCATCCCAATGACAAGCACGCACAAGGCCTGGCGGCTGCACGGCCACAACGATCTGCGCTTCGAGGATGTCACGACGCCGATGCCCGCGCCCGATGGCGTCGTGGTGCGGATCGAAGCCGGCATGGTGCTGTCCTACACCAACAGGCTGCTGTCCGGCGCACTGCCCTACAGCCTGCCACCAATGCCGTTCGTGCCGGGCACCAACGCGATCGCGCGCGTCGTCGCCGCCGGCGACAACGTCACGCACGTGCAAAGCGGTGACCGCGTGTTCCTGAGCCCGCATCTGCGCGGCGACGTGCCGGATCGCGATCCGCCGCAGATCCTGATCGGCCTACCGCCACGGTGACGACGCCGGAGGCGCTCGCATTGCAGGCGCGCTGGCGCGACGGCGTATTCGCGGAGATCGCGCACTGGCCGGCCGCCTGCGTTACGCCACTTGCCAATCTCGACGATAAGCGGGCGACCGAGCTGATCGGGCTCGCAAAACTGATCGTGCCGTTCGGCGGCTTGCAGCGCTCCGGCCTGCGCGGCGGGCAGACCATCATTGTCAACGGCGCGACCGGCTATTTCGGTTCGGGCGGCGTGATGCTCGCGGTCGCGATGGGCGCGGGCCGCGTCGTCGCCGTCGGCCGCAAGGAGGCCGCGCTCGAGCAGTTGCGCGACGCGTTCGGCCCGCGCGTCATTCCCGCCGTCGTCAGCGGCGATGCCGCAGCCGACCTTGCGGTCATCCGCCGCGCCGCTGGCGGCAGCGCCGATGTCGCGCTCGATCTGCTCGGCGCCGCCAAGAGCACCTCGACCACGCTGTCCTCCCTGCGCGCGCTCAGGCGTGGCGGCCGGATGGTGCTGATGGGCAGCGCCGAGGTGCCGCTCGAACTCTCGTTCCGCGAGATGCTGGCCAATGACTGGGAGGTGGTCGGGCAGTTCATGTACGACCGCACGGCACCAGGCCAGCTCGCCGGCCTCGCCGCCGAAGGCCTGCTGGACCTGCGCAAGATCAATGTCGCGACCTTCAAGCTTGCCGACTTCCGCCGCGCGGTGGACGCGGCCGCCATGATGCAGAGCCTCGACCTCACGGCCGTGGTGCCGTAACCAGAGGCCATGACATCGCAAGACACCACAGCCCAGGCGACACCATGGCGCGCCACCGTGCTGACCCTGTTCCCGGACATGTTTCCGGGGCCGCTCGGCGTGAGCCTCGCCGGCAAGGCGCTGGCTGGCGGACTCTGGGCGCTGGAAGCGCGCGACATCCGGGCCTCGGCGACCGACAAGCACCGCAGCGTCGACGACACGCCGGCCGGCGGCGGTCCGGGCATGGTGCTGCGGGCCGATGTGCTGGCGGCGGCGATCGACGCCGCCGATATCGTGCCTGACCGCCCGCGCCTGCTGATGAGCCCGCGGGGTCGGCCATTGAGCCAGGCCCAGGTCGCGGAGCTTGCGGCCGGCCCCGGCCCCCTCATCGTCTGCGGCCGCTTCGAGGGCATCGACCAGCGGGTGATCGAGGCGCGGGGCCTCGAGGAGGTCTCGATCGGCGATTATGTGCTGTCCGGCGGCGAAATCGCCGCGATGGCCCTGATCGACGCCTGCGTCCGCCTGCTGCCGGGGGTGATGGGCAAGCAGGCCTCGGGAACCGAGGAAAGCTTTTCCGAAGGACTACTGGAATACCCGCAATACACCCGCCCGCAGGAGTTCGAGGGCCGCCAAATCCCGGAAATCCTGATTTCCGGCGATCACGCCAAGGTCGCGGCCTGGCGGCTGGCCCAATCCGAGGCCCTGACGGCGGCCCGGCGGCCCGATCTCTGGGCCCGCAAGGCCGGCCAAAAAGCCGCTCCGCGAGGGACAAAAAACAAGACAGACGGGTGACAAACCCTGCGCTTTGCCTTATACGGGCGGCCAAATCCGCACCCGCGCAGGATAGATGGACGTTTGCGCAGCCCGCGAAAGGCTGGGCGCGCCGCCGATGGAGATTTCAATGAACCTTATTCAGCAGCTCGAAAAAGAGCAGTTCGACAAGCTCGCCGCCACCAAGGATATCCCGGAATTCGGCCCCGGCGACACCGTCATCGTCAACGTGAAGGTGGTCGAAGGCGAGCGTACCCGCGTGCAGGCCTATGAGGGCGTTTGCATCGGTCGTTCCGGTCAGGGCCTCAACGAGAGCTTCACCGTGCGCAAGATCTCCTACGGCGAAGGCGTCGAGCGCGTCTTCCCGGTGATGTCGCCGATGATCGACTCGATCAAGGTCGTGCGTCGCGGCAAGGTTCGTCGCGCCAAGCTTTATTATCTGCGCAACCTGCGCGGCAAGTCGGCCCGCATCGTCGAGAAGCAGGACCGCCAGACCGCCGTTGGCGAGTAACGTTTCCCTCAGGGGATGTGACCAAAAGCGCGGGGCCTGCCCCGCGCTTTTTTGTTGCGGCATACCTATCTGACGTGCAGGCCCGCGCATGGATCGATTGTCGTGGGCGCGAGCCCTGTGTTAGAAATTTAGAATGGTTCCGGATCAAGCAAGCAAGCGCTGTCCAAGTCAGACCTGCAAGCGCGTCGTGATCGACGATCGCTCGCGGCTGCCCGGCCGCTTCTTCGGTCGCTTTGCGACGTCGGCAACGTCTGAGCTTAGACGCGCAGCGTAACGCTGCCTGGACGCTTTCGCCTGATCGCGCGCTTAAGACGCGCTCATGTCATCCCACCACTGAATTTCTTCTGGAGCTGAAGCTCATGTCCAAACCGACCACGCTGTACGACAAGATCTGGAACGACCATCTGGTCCACGAGGCCGACGACGGCACCTGCCTGCTCTATATCGATCGCCACCTGGTGCACGAGGTGACCTCGCCGCAGGCGTTCGAAGGGCTGCGCGCAGCCGGCCGCAAGGTGCACGCGCCCGAGAAGACGCTCGCCGTCGTCGACCACAACATCCCGACCACCGACCGTTCGAAGCCGAACCCCGACCCTGAAAGCATCGAGCAGATGCGGGTGATGGCCGAGAACGCCAAGGAATTCGGCATCGAGTATTACAACGAGTTCGACAAGCGCCAGGGCATCGTTCACGTCATCGGCCCGGAGCAGGGTTTTACGCTGCCCGGCACCACCATCGTCTGCGGTGACAGCCACACCTCGACGCATGGCGCGTTCGGCGCGCTCGCGCACGGCATCGGCACCTCCGAAGTCGAGCACGTGCTGGCGACGCAGACGCTGATCCAGAAGAAGGCCAAGAACATGCGCGCGATCGTCGACGGCAAATTGCCCGAAGGCGTGACCGGCAAGGACATCATCCTGGCGATCATCGGCGAGATCGGCACCGCCGGCGGCACCGGCTACGTGCTGGAATATGCCGGCGAGGCGATCCGTGCGCTCTCGATGGAAGGCCGCATGACGGTCTGCAACATGTCGATCGAAGGCGGCGCACGCGCCGGCCTGGTCGCGCCCGACCAGAAGGCGTTCGACTTCCTGCGCGGCCGCCCGAAGGCGCCGAAGGGCGCCGCCTGGGACGCCGCGATGCGCTACTGGGAGACGCTGCGCTCCGACGAGGGCGCGCATTTCGACCACGAGATCCGGCTCGATGCGGCCAAGCTGCCGCCGATCGTCACCTGGGGCACGAGCCCTGAGGACGTCATCTCGGTGACCGGCTTCGTACCCGATCCCGACAAGATCGCCGATGAGGCCAAGCGCATCTCCAAGCATCGCGCGCTGAAATATATGGGCCTGGCCGCCGGTACGAAGATCACCGATATCAAGCTCGACCGTGTCTTCATCGGTTCCTGCACCAACGGCCGTATCGAGGACCTGCGTGCCGCCGCGAAGATCGCCGAGGGCAAAACCGTCAACGGCAATGTCAACGCGATGATCGTGCCGGGCTCCGGCATCGTGAAGGAGCAGGCGGAAGCCGAAGGCCTCGACAAGATCTTCATTGCGGCCGGCTTCGACTGGCGCGAGCCAGGCTGCTCGATGTGCCTTGCGATGAACCCGGACAAGCTGAAGCCGGAAGAGCGCTGCGCCTCGACCTCGAACCGCAATTTCGAGGGCCGCCAGGGCTTCAAGGGCCGCACCCATCTGGTGTCGCCCGCGATGGCCGCGGCCGCCGCGATCGCCGGACACTTCGTCGACGTCCGCGACTGGCGGTAAGGTACGCGCCAGATTCTTTTTTGACGCGTTTTCTTCACGCGAACCGGGGCCACTTCGCTCGAAAACGCTATTGCTTCGTCTCAAGCTCGAGCCGTTTCGGAAACGGCTCGTTAACGGGGCGCACGCAAACTGCCTCCTTGCGAAAACAAGCCTTCGCAAGGAGCGCGTGCCGTGGCCGATAAACCCGAATTCGTCGACATGATCAGCGACGCGACGCGCCAGAAGCGCCGTCGTGCCGTGGCGCGCATCATCGATCCGCTTCCCGAGGTGAAGGAAACCTCGCGCCTCAGCCACTGGCCGCCGGAGCGCTGGACGCAATGGCGGATGGAAAACCTGACGCCGTGGAAGATAAAGTCCTGGAAGCTGAAGAACTGGGACTAACGCCCCTTTCCTGACGCGTTTTCTTCACGCGAAGCGGCGCCCACTTCGTTCGAACACGCTCCAGCGCGCGAAGAGAGGGACCCAACAAGACGGGCGCCGTGAGGCGCCCGCTGTCATTTCAAACTTTACCAATAGACGCGATACGGCCGCCAGTAGTGGCGGTGGTGCCACCACGGCCGGCAGATCCGGCGCGGTCCGTAATAGGTCCAGACCACCCGGCAACGGCGGTGATGGTAGTAGGCCGGGTAATAGTAGGACGATCCGTAGAAGAAGCGCCGGTGATGGAAGTGCCGGCGGTAATAGGGCCGATAGCCGTAGCGGTAACCGCCGCCGTAGAAGCGGTGGTAGCCACCATAATGGCGATGGAAGCCGCCATAGCGATAGCCGCCATGGAACGCCGGCGCGGCGCGGAAGCCGCCACCACGGAAGCCGCGGCCGTGAAATCCGCCGCCGTGGAATCCACCACCGCGGAAGCCGCCACCATGAAAACCTCCGCCGCCGTGGCCGCCACCGCCGTGCCGGACCTGGGTCGTCATGGCATCGGCCGCAGACCTTGCCGCGAGCGCGGCGGCCGGGCTCGCCAGCGACAGCGCTTCGGCGCGCTGCTGCGAAGCAACCGACAATGCGAAGACAGCGGCCGCCGCAACGCCGAGACGGCGCACCAATCCGCGCCGCAAATAGCTCTCCCTCATCTCTGAACCTCCCTGACAACGGCAACGAGCACCAAGCTGCATGGCAGCCGGTTTCATTGCGTTCATTGCAGTCGCTCCCGGCATGACGCTAGAAATCGCTGAGTGAATGCGCCATGAACGCGCAAAACGCTGCGGCGAAACGTCCGGGAGAAACGTCAGTGACTGTCTATGTGATCGTGCAACTCAAGATGACCGATCGCGCCGCCTATGATCGGTATCAGGCGCGCTTCTTCGACGTATTCAGGAAGTTCAACGGACGCCTGCTGTCGGCCGACGAACAGCCCGCGGTGATCGAGGGCAGCTGGGATCGCGACAAGCTGGTGCTGATGTCATTCCCTGACGAAGCCGCATTCCGTGCCTGGTCGGAGTCGCCCGAATATGTCGAGATCTCCAGGGATCGCAAGGCGGGTGCGCAGGGCATTGTGCTGCTGGCGAAGGGCTTCGCGCCCTGAGACGGACGGAGCAGCTCCGATCGGAGCTGCTCTCTTGTTGCACGGCTGATGTCGCGCACGGCGCGACTGCGTGCATCACCAGAACGGGCCGAACCCGAAGCCGAAGGTGAATGGCGCCGGCGCAGCATAGGGGTACGGCCGATAGTAATAGGGCCGCCCGTAATAATAGGAGCCGTACGGCCGATAATAGGAATAGGGCCGGTAGTACGGCCGGTAATAAGGACGGTAGCCGTAGTGATAGTGGCGACGATGGTAATGATGATAGCGCTGCGCGCTGATATCCGTTGCCTTGCCTACTTGCCGCTGCGGTGCCGCGGCCTGCGGCTGGGCTGATGCCGCGGCGGTTGCCGATGCCGGCGCCGTCAACGCGAATGTACAAGCGACAGCCGCGACACCGATCCATCTCATCATGATCAACTCCTGCAGATTGCGATGGATATCATCTCGCGTGGGCGAATCTGCCGGTTTGATGGCTGAGAACGACAACAGGCCCGCTGCTCACGGGCCTGTGTCTCAACTGCGCTAATACGCCGCGCGATCAACGGCGCCAGTGGCGACGATGCCCCCAGCCGCGGTGATGTCCGCGATGCCAGCCACGATGCCACCCGCGCCCACCCCAGCGTACCTGCGTGGTCGCCTGGTTCGCGTTGTCCTGAACCGTGGCGGCTGTGCCCGGCGTGGCGAGCGACATCGCGCTTGCACGCTCGGCCGGCGCCGCCAACACCAACACGGCACCGACAGCCGCGAGCCCCAGAACCTTCATCGCCTTCATGAATTGTCTCCTTGATCCTTTGATGTCACGTCTTGCAGCGACGACTTGAACTTCTGCTTGACGCGTTTTCCTCACGCGAACCGGTGTCCGTCCCGCATCACGCGCGGGACAGGCTCCGCTGGAAAACGCTTCAGCTTTCGAATCGACGCCGTTGCCGCGACGCAGATCGCTAGCAGAATGCGGACGACGTGAATGGGAAGTGAATGACTGCGCCACGAACATGAATGCTGCCGGCGCGCTTCAGGTTCCGGCACTGCGCGCGATTTTTCGCGTTGGTGTGCAAACGACATAGACGATGGTCGTATCTCGCGTTCTGTCCGTTGCAGGATTGCCATGACACAAACGCGCACGCAGGTGGCTGCTTCGAACAGCCCTCGCGGCGCTCAGCTGTTCCATCATGCTCGGCGATGTCGCGCTCGCCGCCAAGGACCGGGCGACGACATCGGCACCGCAAGCCATCGCACGCGGATGCTGATGGCGGCGGCGGTTTATGGGCGACAGGTTTGATCGCGGCTGTTGCGATGATCGGCGCAACGCGCCGACATACGCGTAACTAGCCCGGCCGCCAGAAGCAGTTCATGCGCGGCGTGATCACGGTACCGCTCGGCCGGTGCTCCTGCACATAGGTCGCGGTGCAGTCGCGCACGGCGTTCGGACCGGGGTTGTAGCGCGGGATGACATCGGGTTCCCAATGATCGGGCCGGGACCGGTAGATCGGCACGCGCTTCAGCCGGCGGCGCTCGACGACGCGCGTGCGCGCGACCGGTGCCGCCTCGCCGACGCGCGCCTCAGCCGCCGCGCTCTGTGCCTGCGCCTTTGTCGCCGGGAGCGAGAGCCCGACTGCTACAGCCAACAGCGCTGTCGCCACGATCCGTTTCATTACGCCCACCCAAGCTCGATTCTTGAGCCCCGTTCGTGGGCGGCACGGTCTCCCATTGCGCCGCCAAGGTCAACTGCGCTGGCGCCGCCGATAGCACTCGCGCTAAAGGAGTGTCATGTGGACCACAGAAAAAGCCCCCTCGCTGGCCGAGATGGAGGCCATGGCGCACGAGGTTTTCGAGCGCCTGCCCAAGACGTTCCGGGCCCTCTGCGAGGGCCTGATCATCCGCGTCGACGACTTTCCGACCGACGAGGTGCTCGACGAGATGCAGGCCGAGAGCGAGTTCGACCTGCTCGGCCTGTTTCAGGGCATCGGCCTGCCGCAGCAGAGCCATAGCGACGTGGCCCGGCTGCCCAACCTGGTCTGGCTGTACCGCCGGCCGATCCTGGATTACTGGGCGGAGCACGACGAGACCCTCGGCCACATCGTTCGCCACGTGCTGATCCATGAGATCGGGCACCATTTCGGCCTCTCCGACGCCGATATGGAGGCGATTGAGGCCGATGCGGGCTAGCCCTGCAGAAATGGCCCTTTTACCGCTGTCACATTCGCGATAAACATCCGGCCGATATCCGCTATTTTTTGCCCGGGAAGAGCACCGATGGACAAGTTCACCACGCTGGAAGGCGTCGCGGCGCCGCTGAAGATCATCAATGTCGACACCGACATGATCATTCCGAAGCAATACCTCAAGACCATCAAGCGCACCGGCCTTGGCAAGGGGCTTTTCTCCGAGCAGCGCTACAAGGATGACGGCAGCGAGAACCCGGATTTCGTCCTCAACCAGCCCGCCTATCGCAACGCGAAGGTGCTGGTCGCCGGCGACAATTTCGGCTGCGGCTCGAGCCGCGAGCACGCGCCCTGGGCACTGCTCGACTTCGGCATCCGCTGCGTGATCTCGACCTCGTTTGGCGACATCTTCTACAACAACTGCTTCAAGAACGGCATCCTGCCGATCCGCGTGTCGCAGGAGGACCTCGACAAGCTATTCGACGACGCCGAGCGCGGCGCCAACGCGACGCTGACCATCGACCTCCCCAACCAGGAGATCCGCGGTCCCGACGGCGGCAAGGTCAAGTTCGAGATCGACCCGTTCCGCAAGCACTGCCTGATCAACGGCCTCGACGACATCGGCCTGACGATGGAAAAGAAATCGTCGATCGACAGCTACGAGACGAAGCTTAGGGAACGCGCCTGGGCTTGAGGCTCAGCGCATCATCGTGCCCCGGTGCCGTCAAGCGCCGGGGCTTTTCTTTGCCGAATTCGCTCGCCGCAAACCCGCTGATAGCTGACGCGCATGCTGCATGATATCGTCACCTTCTGGCACGGCTCGATGGACGCGCTGCGCCAGACCTGCCTGCGCTCGCAGGCGGCGGCGGGGCACAAGGTCACCGTCTACAGTTTCGATCCGATTCCCGGCCTGCCCGACGGTATCGGCAATGCCGAAGCCGAAGCCGTGCTGCCGCATTCGTTCGCGGAGAAGCTGCGCCCGGCGGAGCCCGACGGCTCGTGGCGCGACTGGACCATGCTGCAGTTCAGCGACTTCTTCCGCATGCGGCTGATGGCGCGGCGCGCCGGTCTCTGGCTCGACGCTGACGTGCTGCTGCTGAAGGGCGTCGAGCTCGATCCGGCCAAGCCCTATTTTGCCTGGGAGCGGCCGCGGCAGCTCGGCAACTCCGTGCTGTATCTGCCGACCGACGATCCAATCGTGCGCGCGTTCGAGGCGCTGATGCAGCAGGACGAGCTGATCCCGGACTGGCTGGCGCTGCGCCATCGCCTGACCTTCGCGATGCGCCGGCTGCGCGGCAAGTCCAATCGCCTCGCCGACATCCGTGTCGCGATCTACGGCCCGGCGGCGCTCACCGCGCTGGCGCGCCGCGCAGGCGAATTGCAGCACGCGCTGCCGAAGCGATCATTCTACGCCGTGCATGCCGAGCCGAAGCTGTTCTTCGAGCCGTCGGATTTTTCGCGCTACCTGAACGATCCCGGGATCATCGGCCTGCACATCTCGCCGAAAGGGCGCGGCAAGGAGGCGCCGATCCCGGGCAGCCTCTACGCGTGGGCGGCGGAGAGATTTGGAGCGTAACGCAAACACCGCTGCACCCTCTCCCCTTGTGGGAGAGGGCGGCTTCGCGAAGCGAAGCCGGGTGAGGGGTTCTCTCCCACGGGAGAATCCCAGAAGCGGAGACAACCCCTCATCCGGCGCTTCGCGCCACCTTCTCCCACAGGGGGGAGAAGGAAGACGCTTCGCTGGGCTAATGCCCCATCGCGGCGATCGCATCGGCGATCGCGATCGTGCGCCTGGCCATCTCGGCGTGCAGGCGCTCGACCATGCGGCCGTCGAGCTGGATCGCGCCGCGCGAGGCGTTCTCCGGCTTCTCGAAAGCGGCAATGATCTTGCGCGCCTCGGCGACCTCGGCCTCGGGCGGCGTGAAGATCGCGTTGCAGGCATCGATGTGGCTCGGATGGATCAGCGTCTTGCCGTCGAAGCCGAGATCGCGGCCCTGCGCGCATTCCTCCGCGAAGCCGTCGACATTGCTGATGTCGCTGTAGGGCCCGTCGAGGATCTCGAGCCCGTGCGCGCGGGTCGCCAGGATGCAATGCGTGATCATCGGAATCATCGCCGCGCGGCCCGGCTTCATCCGGATCCGGGTTTCGCGGGCAATGTCGTTCGGCCCGAACACGAAGCCGGCGAGCCGGGTTTCGGAATCCTTCGATGCCGCGGCCAGCTTGTCGGCGTCGAGCACCGCGCGCGCGGTTTCGATCATCGCCCAGACCCGGATCGAGGCAGGCGCATTGATGTCGCTGAGGCGATCGGCGACGGCGTTGAGATCGTCGACGGTCGAGATCTTGGGAACCAGGATCCCGTCCGGCTGCGACTTGCCGGCCATGCCGATGTCGTCGACCCACCAGGGAGTGTCGAGCGCGTTGATGCGGATCAGCACCTCGCGCTTGCCAAAGCCCTTGGCCGCGACCGCCGTGGCGATCTGCTCCCGGGCTGTGGCCTTGGCGTCGGGGGCAACGGAATCCTCCAGGTCGAGGATAATGCCGTCCGCCGGCAGCGTCCGGGCCTTTTCCAGCGCCCGTGCATTCGATCCCGGCATGAACAACAAGCTGCGGCGCGGACGGGTCATCGACATTCTCCTGGAGGCTCGGGCTCCGCCGGTGGCCATTGTTTAGGCATCGGGCGGGAACCATTCTTCAACGCTGCCGTATCATCTCAGGCCACACGCCGAAAGTCTTGTTCCCGTTACCCGCATGTGGTTAGCCAGAGGCCATGAAATTCTTTCCGAAGCAGTTGATCGACGGCTACCGGACGTTCGCGACCCAGCGGCTGCCGACCGAGCAGTCGCGCTACCAGGATCTCTCGGAGCGCGGCCAGTTTCCCGAGACCATGGTGATCGGCTGTTGCGACTCCCGCGTCTCGCCGGAGGTGATCTTCGACGCCGGACCCGGCGAGTTGTTCGTGGTCCGCAACATCGCCAATCTGGTTCCGGTCTATCAGCCCGACAGCAACGCCCACGGCGTCTCGGCCGCGCTGGAATATGCCGTGACCGTTTTGAAGGTGAAGAACATCGTGGTGCTGGGCCACGCGCAGTGCGGCGGCATCCGCGCCTTCGTCGACAAGATCAAGCCGCTCACGCCCGGCGACTTCATCGGCAAATGGATGCAGATGTTCATCAAGCCCGGCGAAATCGTCGAGCAGCGCGAGCATGAGACCATGCAGGACTTCGTCGTCCGCATCGAGAAGGCCGCGGTGTTCCGCTCGCTGGAGAACCTGATGACGTTCCCATTCGTGCGCGAACGCGTCGAGAGCGGCGAGATGCAGCTGCACGGTGCCTATTTCGGCGTCGCCGAGGGCTCGCTGTTCGTGCTCGACCGGGTCGCGAAGGAATTCATCAGCGTCCGCGACGAGCTGAAATCAGACCAGTAATCTACTCGTTGCCGTGATGGCCGCTGCCCCAGCGGTCGGAGATCGCGAGCATGAAGGACGACACCACGAATACCAGGTGCACGCCGACCAGCCAGGCGAGCTTGCTGGGGTCGAACGCGGTATCGAGGTTCATGAACGCCTTCAGCACCTGAATCGCCGAGATCGCGACGATCGACGCCAGCAGTTTTTGCTTCAGGCCACCGAAATCGACCTTGGTCATCCAGTCCGGCCAATCCGGATGCCCTTCCGGATCGATCTTCGAGACGAAGTTCTCGTAGCCTGAGAACACCACGATCAGGATCAGATTGCCGGTCAGCGAGATGTCGATCAGCGCCAGCACGCCGAGAATGAAGTCGGATTCCTTGGCATCCGGCACATGCAGGATGAAGTGCCACAGCTCCATGCAGAACTTGAACAGCAATGCTGCGAGGCTGATGACGAGACCGAAATAGAACGGCGCCATCAGCCAACGGCTGTTGAACAGCAGGTTCTCGAAACGACGTTCAACCCGCTTCAGCGTCGGATTGGGCCGATAGGTCCCCGGTTGTTCCGCTTCCGCCATGCCACGCGCTTCCTGACGCCGCTAACCGCGCTCGGTGCTATGCAGCCTGCTGCTTGGCGGTGATCAGCTTGCGGTTGATCAGGACTTCGGCGATCTGCACGGCATTGAGCGCCGCGCCCTTGCGCAGGTTGTCCGACACGCACCAGAACGACAGGCCGTTCTCCACCGTCGCGTCCTCGCGGATGCGGCTGATATAGGTCGCGTCCTCCCCGGCAGCCTCATAGGGCGTGACGTAGCCGCCCGGCTCGTGCTTGTCGATCACGAGGCAGCCCGGCGCGCGGCGCAGGATGTCGCGCGCCTCGTCCGCCGTGATCGGATTGGCGAACTCGACATTGACGGCTTCGGAGTGACCGACGAAGACCGGCACGCGTACGCAGGTGGCGGCGAGCTTGATCTTCGGATCGAGGATCTTCTTGGTCTCCGCCATCATCTTCCACTCTTCCTTGGTGTAGCCGTCTTCCATGAAGACGTCGATCTGAGGAATGACGTTGAAGGCGATGCGCTTCGGAAACTTCTTATTGACCAGCTCGTCGTTGGTGTAGACGGCCTTGGTCTGCGAGAACAATTCGTCCATCGCGTCCTTGCCGGCGCCCGACACCGATTGATAGGTCGAGACCACGACGCGCGTGATCGTCGCCTTGTCGTGCAGCGGCTTCAGCGCGACGACGAGCTGCGCGGTCGAGCAGTTAGGGTTGGCGATGATGTTCTTCTTGGTGAAGCCGGCGGTCGCATCCGCGTTCACTTCGGGCACGATCAGCGGCACATCCGGGTCCATGCGCCAGGCCGAGGAGTTGTCGATCACGACCGCGCCGGCGGCGCCGATCTTGGGCGACCATTCCTTGGAGACCGAGCCGCCGGCCGACATCAGGCAGATGTCGATGTCGGAGAAGTCATAGTGCTCGAGCGCCTTCACCTTCAGCGTGCGGTCGCCATAGGAGACCTCGATGCCGACGCTGCGGCGCGAGGCCAGCACGACGACCTCGTCGGCGGGGAATTTGCGCTCGTCGAGAATGTTGAGCATTTCGCGCCCGACATTGCCGGTCGCTCCGACCACCGCGACTTTGTAACCCATCGTTCACTCTCCGACGAAAAATGCCCGTTCCCCCGCAAGCTGCGGAAAGGGAAGAGGCAGCGCTTCTATGCGAGAAACCCCGTCAAGACAACGTTGCGTAGTTTTTGAGCGTTTTGATGCGTTTATTTCGGGCCGATCCGGCCGCGCCCCATCATACGAGAATTCCGTCAACACTGACGAGCTTCGTCGACGAGGTGTACGCCACGCTCTCCCGGCTGTTCGCCTATGTCGCCGTGCTCGCGCTGTTCGTCGTCCTCGGCAACTATCTATGGAAGCAACTGCCCGACGCAACGGCGATGGCGGCCCCTGCCGCCGCAGGCTGGAGCCCGGCCGGCCGCACGGCGCCGGCCTTTGCCGTAAGCCGGCTCGATCTGCGAGATAAAACAGAGACTTACGAGATCTTCCGGCACCCCGAGGGCGGCCGCAAGGACGCCTTCCGTTGGGCCGATGCCAACGGTGCAACAGTCGCCGAGCTGGAGATCTATCGCCCCGGCGGCGAGGCCATGGGGCCTGCGGTCACCGAGATTGCCGGGCGACTCCACCCGGGCGGCGTCCGCGAGTTCGAGGCTGCCGGCATCGTCGACAGCAAGTTCGGCAGCGTCACCTTGCTGCGCCCGGCGCGGCAGGACGGCGACCGCGCCTGCCTCGGCTTCCTCAAGCAGGCCGACGCGCCTGACCTCCGGATCTCCGGCTGGACCTGCCAGGGCGCCAGCCTGCCGGCCCGGCGCGCCGCGATCATCTGCATGCTGAACCGCCTGACCCTGCTGGCCGCGGGCAACGATCCGCGGCTCGCCGCCCTGTTCGCGCATGCCGAGCTCAAGCGCACCGACTGCGTTACCTCCGGCGCGCCGGCCCTGTCGGCCGACTGGGTCATGGGCAGCGAGAACCCGCGCCTGCGCGGCGCCCTTTGATGGCGAGACCGTGGCAAAGCACTGGTTTTCATGAAACTTTTGCGCTTGGACACTCATTATCTCGGCCGGTGTGGCGCAATTGACCTAGTGACGGCCTCCCCACCATGGCTACAATGTGTTCCGAGTGATTTTGGCGGACGCGCCAGCCCCGACGGGGCCGTAATGACGAGGATGCGATGACCCTAGAATTCCCTGCCGCGAACAAGCTCGTGGTGTTGCTTGCCGCGGCTGCCGTCACCGCAACCGCGTTCGGCATGACCGCAGCCAGCGCGCAGAGCCCGAGCACGCGCAAGCAGCAGGAGCAGTATGACCGCGATGGCCGCCGCTACTACGGCGCGCAGGGTCCGAACCGGGTCTATCAGCAGGGTCCGCGCACCCGCGTTTACGTCACCACGCGCTCGTGGCTCGACGCCGGCACCGAAGTGCTGCCGGGCGACCGCAAGTTCAACGACTACGCCTATCCGCCGGAGATCGGTTATCCCTCGTTCGCGCGTGAGAACAACAACCGCCCGATCGATCGCCAGCCGCTCAGCCCGCCGGCCGATCTCGGCGGCTATCCGCGGAATTTCCCGCTGTACTGAGAATTTCGGCGAGCAGCCGATACGAAAATGCCCGGCTCCGGCCGGGCATTTTCATTTTTGGTGCTGTCATTCCGGGGCATCGCGCAGCGATGAACCCGGAATCTCGAGATTCTCAGGTGCGCAAGCGCACACCATAGTTCGATGCTACGCATCGCCCCGGAATGACGGCAGAGCCGTCACGCGTGCAGCTTCTGCAATTCCTTCAGGATCGCCTCGCCCATCTGGCTCGTGCTGGCCGGCGTGGTGCCTTCCGACTTGATGTCGGCGGTGCGCAGGCCGCTGGCGAGCACGGCCGCGATCGCGGCATCGACCTTGTCGGCGAGCTCGCCCATGTCGAAGGAATAGCGCAGCGCCATGCCGAACGACGAGATCATCGCGATCGGGTTGGCGAGGCCTCGGCCAGCGATATCGGGCGCCGAGCCGTGCACCGGCTCGAACAGCGAGCGCCGCTTCTTCGTCTTCGAGTCGACTTCGCCGAGCGAGGCCGATGGCAGCATGCCGAGCGAGCCGGTCAGCATCGCCGCGATGTCGGACAGCATGTCGCCGAACAGATTGTCGGTCACGATGACGTCGAACTGCTTCGGCGCCTTGACGAGGTTCATGCCGCCGGAATCGGCGAGCTGGTGCTCGAGCGTGACGTCCTTGTATTCGCGCGCGTGGACCTGGGTCATGACCTCGTTCCAGAGCACGCCCGACTTCATGACGTTGCGCTTCTCCATCGACGTCACCTTGTTGCGGCGCTTGCGCGCCAGGTCGAAGGCGACGCGGCCGATGCGCTCGATCTCGTAGGTGTCGTAGACTTGGGTGTCGACCGCGCGCTTCTGGCCGTTGCCGAGATCGGTGATGGTCTTCGGTTCGCCGAAATAGACGCCGCCGGTGAGCTCGCGGACGATCATGATATCGAGACCCTCAACCACGTCGCGCTTCAGGCTCGAGGCCTCGGCGAGCGCCGGGTAGCACACCGCCGGGCGCAGATTGGCGAACAGGCCGAGATCCTTGCGCAGCCGCAGCAGGCCGGCCTCGGGACGGACCTCATAGGGCACGCTGTCCCACTTCGGGCCGCCGACCGCGCCGAAGATCACGGCGTCCGCCGCCGTCGCCTTGGCCATGTCGCCCTCGGAGATCGACACCTTGTGGGCGTCATAGGCGGAGCCGCCGACCAGGCCCTGCTCGGTCTCGAACTTCGCGATGCCCTGCGCATTCAGCCAGTCGATCAGGCGCTGCACCTCGGCCATCACTTCGGGGCCGATGCCGTCGCCGGGGAGAAGCAGCAGTTTATGGGTCGCCATGGTGTTACCTCGAGCTAATCGTTGTTGTCGTTGCCGGGCAAGAGCGCGAAGCGCGTCCTCGCACAGATGACCCGGCAATCCATCCCGCTTCGAAAGGCCTCTGAAGATGGATGGATGCCCGGGTCGAGCCCGGGCATGACGAGCGGGGGAAATCCGGCCGGAGTGCTAAAGCGCCGGAGCCGGATTGGCAAGGCACCTCGGATCGGCCCAGAATGGTCCCAACGGGCAACCCGCGCCTCTAGAAGCCAACAAGACGGACCTCATGACCGCAGCCATCGTCTACGCCTTCGCCTCGGCGATTTTCCTCGGCGCCGGGGTGGTGCTGGCGCAGCTTGGCCTGCGCACCGTCGAGCCGCTGTCGGGCGCCGCGATCAGCGTGCCCACTTTCACCCTGCTATTCCTGGTGCTGTCGCCGCTGATCCTGCATGGCGAGCCGGTGGTCTGGCGTGCGCTGCCGATCTTCATGGCGATCGGGCTGTTCTTCCCGGCCTCGCTGACGCTCCTGACCTTTGCGTCAAACCGGGCGCTGGGACCGGTCATCACCTCGACGCTGGGCAATCTGGCGCCGCTGTTTGCGGTGACCGCCGCCGTGGTGCTGCTGCACGAGCCCTTGCTGCCGCAGCAGCTCATCGGCCTCGTCGTCGCGGTCGCGGGCGCCGCCATCATCACCGTGACGAGGCCGCGCGACCTCGGCCATTGGCGCAGCTGGGCGCTGCTGCTGCCGCTCGCGAGCGCGCTGGTGCGCGGCATCGTGCCGCCGATCGCCAAGCTCGGCCTTGCGATCTGGCCGAGCCCGCTATGGGCCTGCCTGGTCGGCTACGTCATGTCCTCGCTGGTGGTGCTGACCGTGCAACGGGTCCGCAAGGGCAGCTTCATGGTGCAGGCGCCGCGCGAGGGCCGGTTCTGGTTCGCGCTGACCGGGATCAGCAACGGGCTCAGCGCGCTCAGCCTGTTCGCCGCGGTCCGCAACGGCCCGATCACGCTGGTGGCGCCGCTCGCCGCTATCTACCCGCTGGTCACCGTGGTGATGAGCGCGATGATGCTCAAGCATGTCGAGATCACGGCGCGGATCGTCGGCGGAACCCTGCTGACCGTGATCGGCGTCGCGCTGGTCCTGATCGCCTGATTGCCTGATACGCAAGACAGTGTTGCGGGCATCGGCGCTGGGCAGCGCCGCCGCGGCCTGTCACAATGGCCGCATTGCCGGAGTGAATTGTGAGAGCCCCCGCCCCGTCCTACCCGCATCCCGCGCGGCTGATCCTTATTCTGTCGCTCGCACCGACGGTCGGTCTCGGCATCGGCCGGTTTGCCTATTCGCTGGTGCTGCCCGACATGCGCGAGCAGCTGGCCTGGTCCTATTCGGCCGCCGGCTTCATGAACACGATCAATGCCGCCGGCTATCTGGTCGGTGCGCTGCTCGCCTCGCGGCTGATTGAGCGCTTCGGACTTGCCGCATCGGTGCGCTGGTCGACGCTGGCCTGCGCGCTGTCGCTGGCGCTTTGCGCCCTCTCGGGCAATTTCGCGGTGCTGAGCTTTGCCCGCCTGCTGGTCGGCTTCGCCGCCGCGATCGGCTTTGTCGGCGGCGGCGCGCTTGCGGCGACCATCGCGCAATCGCGACCCGAACGCGCGAACTTCCTGCTCAGCCTGTTCTATGCCGGGCCGGGCGTCGGCATCCTCGCATCGGGCTTGATCGCGCCCTTCGTGCTGCAGGGCTTCGGCGCCGGCTCGTGGTGGATCGTGTGGTGGGCGATGACGCTGCTTTCCGCGATCATGACCGTGCCGCTGATGCTGGCGCCGCTCCACGCCAACACCGCCGCCGGCGGCATCGTGCGGACCCAATTCGCTGTCATGCCGGTCCTGATCTACCTCGCCGCCTACTTCCTGTTCGGCGCCGGTTACATCGCTTACATGACCTTCATGATCGCCTATGTCCGGGACGGCGGCGGCGGCGCGGCTGCACAGAGCGCGTTCTGGAGCCTGATCGGCGTCAGCGCATTCGTGACGCCCTGGGTCTGGGGGCGGGTGCTGGCGCTCGACCGCGGCGGGCTCGCCACCACCATCATCCTCGGCGTCAACGCCCTCGGCGCCAGCCTGCCGATCTTCGGGCATTCGCCGCTGCTGCTGGCGATCTCGGCGCTGGTGTTCGGCGTCGCCTTCTTCGCCGTGGTCGGCTCGACCACCGCCTTCGTGCGCTTCAACTACCCGCCGCAATCCTGGCCGACCGCGATCGCGGCGATGACCATCGCCTTCGGCATCGGCCAGACGCTCGGACCGATCGTGGTCGGCGCCATCACCGACGCTGTCGGCAGCCTGTCATTTGCGTTGAACGTGTCGGCCGCGATGCTCGCGCTCGGCGCGCTGCTGTCGGCGTTTCAGAGGAAGATCCCCTCCCAGCGTCGTCCCGGCGAAGGCCGGGACCCATAACCACAAGCGGTTGCGATGGAGGGAGCGTCTCCCAGCCTGCCTATTCCCTCGGCCGCGGAGTATGGGTCCCTGCTCCCGTGCGCAATTGCGCATTAGGCCGGGACGACAGCGAGTTAGCTTCCGCTGAACGAATTGTAGCCCTGGTCTTCCCAGTAGCCGCCCTTGTAGTCGTTGGTGACTTCCATCGAGAGCACGTATTTCGGGTTCTTGAAGCCGAGCTTGGTCGGGACCCGGATCTTCATCGGAAAGCCGTAGGCGCGCGGCAGGATCTCGTCGCCGAATTTGAACGTCATCTGGGTCTGCGGGTGCAGCGCCGAGCGCATGTCGAGCGGCGAGTTGTAGCCGTCCTTGTCGGCGCACTGGAACCAGACATATTTGGCACGGGTGTCGGCGCCGACCAGCTTGAGGAAATCGCGCAAGGGTGTACCGGTCCAGCTGCCGATCGCGCTCCAGCCTTCGACGCAGATATGCCGCGTCACCTGCTTGACCTGCGGCAGCTTGTACAATTCGTCGAGCGTCCACGACTTCTTGTTCTCGACCAGCCCGCGCACCTCGAGCTTCCAGTCCGCTGCCGCAATCTCAGGCGCGTCGTCGAGATCGTAATAGGCGTTGAACGGGAACGGCTTGGTGATCATGCTCTCGGGGAAGGTCGGCGCCAGCGCATCCGGATTGAACATCCAGGCCTGCACCGCATCGTTGAACTTCGAGACCTGCTTCAGCATTTCCTCGGCTGACGACGAATCGACCACATCGCAGCCGGTGAGCAGCGTCAGCGCGCCGAGGCTGGTGCCCGCCGTGATGAAGCGGCGGCGCGTCAGCTCCGGCATCGTCTTCACCGCATCGCGCACGAGCAGCTTCTTGTCGACACCGGGGATCAGGAGCTTGCGGAGACGACCCATGACTACCTCCCTAGCGTCCGATGATCATGGCGCGCAGGCTCTTCGGCACCAGCAGCGCGAGCGCGACATGGATCACCAGGAAGGCGACGATCAGCGCCATGCAGGTGAAGTGAACGTAGCGGGCGAAATCGTAGCCGCCGAACAGCGACACCAGCCAATGCAGCTGCACCGGCTTCCACATCGACAGGCCGGACAGCACGATGACGACGCCGACCACGATGATGCCGGCATAGAGCAGCTTCTGCACCGAATTGTATTTGCTGAGATCGTCATGCGACAGCTTGAAGGCCAGCGCCGCCTTGGTGTCGGCAATCACGCCGCCGGGGGTGATCGGCAGCAGCTTCTTGCGGAAGCGGCCGGTGGCGAAACCCAGCGCCAGATAGACCAAGCCGTTGGCCATCAACAGCCACATCGCGGCGAAATGCCAGAGCAGCGCACCGCCGAGCCAGCCGCCGAGCGTAATGCTCCGCGAGAAGGTGAAGCTAAATAGCGGCGAGGCGTTGTAGATCTGCCAGCCGGACATGATCATCAGGATCATCGCGAAGGCGTTGATCCAGTGCACCATGCGCACCCAGACCGGCTGGATCGCCTTCGCGGGCGTCGCGGTCTCTGCCTGGTGGTCGCTGACGGCAAGGCTCGTCATGGGATGTCTCTGCTCGTGATCGTTACCAGGTTATACGCCCGGAACCGGCGTTCCGTTACGGGGTCAGGCATCATCAGTTTGATATAGGCTGCTTCACATGGTCACAAAAATGCGAGCCGGGCGAGGCGCCGGCTCGCTATGTCGCGGGTCCTTTGAGGGACTAAAGCAGGCCGCCAGGTGTTACGTCGCCGGCATCAGCACGGTATCGACTACATGGATGACGCCGTTCGACTGGTTGACGTTGGAAATCGTCACCATCGAGCTGCCGCCCTTGGCATCGACGATCCAGACCTTGCCGTCCTGCTTCTTGACGGTCAGCTCCTCGCCCTCGGCGGTCTTCAGCTTCTTGCCGTCGGTGAGGTCGGAGGCCTCGAGCTTGCCCGGCACCACATGGTAGGTGAGGATCTTGGTCAGCGTCGCCTTGTTCTCGGGCTTGACGAGGGTGTCGACGGTTCCGGCCGGCAGCTTGCCGAACGCGGCATTGGTCGGCGCGAACACCGTGAACGGGCCCTTGCCTTCCAGCGTGCCGACCAGGCCCGCAGCCTTCACTGCGGCGACGAGCGTGGTGTGATCCTTCGAGTTGACGGCGTTCTGCACGATGTTCTTCGACGGGAACATCGCGGCGCCGCCGACCATCACGGTCTTTTCCTCGGCACGGACCGGCGCCACGACAGTGGCGGTGATCGCAAGCGCGCTGAAGGCGGCGGCGGCGAGATAGGCAATACGCTTCGACATGGTTTCATCTCCCGATGAGTAGGCCGACCGGCGAGGCTTCGCCGGCGTTGAAGGGGCAACAACGGCGCGTGCTGGTTGATCAGTGCGTCGTCGTTGGCTGAGCTACGGCAGGCTTTCCGGACGGTTTCCGGAAATAATTCTTTGTGATTGTTGAAACCGGCCGGCGCGCGCTGCGTACACGCGACGCCTCGCGCGCCCGGCATGCATTCCATTCAGCGGAATGGACGCGTGCGCTGCCGCGAGCAATTTGCTTGCCGCAGTCAGCTGATTGGTTCAGCTTGAGGTTGCGGCACAGCTTCGCAGAAAGCGGCCGCGGGGAGGCATCATGAGCAGCATCACGGCTGACGGCCACGCCGCACCTGCGGTGAACGATGCAAGTATCGACATCGGTCCGCTCGAGCAGAAGCACCTGCAATACGCCAACTACCGCGCGGTTGCGGACACAACCGAGATCACGAAAACGCATTGGCACATCGCCACCGCCAACGCGCTCGGCTGGGGCTTCGACGGCATGGACGGCGTGATCTTCGCGCTGATCTCGCCGATGGTGATCAAGGAATTTTCGCTGAGCCTGCCGGAGTACCGCTCCGGCATGCAGATCGCGCTGTTCGTCGGCATCGCGGGGCTTTACTTCTGGCCATGGCTCGCCGACCGCTACGGTCGCCGCACGCTGCTCGCCGTCAATATCGCGCTGTTCTCGCTCCTGATGCCGGTCGCGGCGATGTCGCCGACCTTCGCGGTGTTCGTGATCGCGCGCTCGCTATTGTTCTTCGCGCTCAACGGCGAATGGTCGCTGGGCTCGATGCTGGTCGCGGAGACCTGGCCGGCCCGGCTGCGCGGCCGCGTCATCAGCATCACCCGCTCGGCCTGGTGCCTCGGCGCCACGCTCGCCGGCGCAATCACCGGGCTCGTGGCTGCCAATCTCGGCTGGCGCATCGCAGTGATGGTGCCCGGCGTGATCGCGCTGCTTGCGATCTATATCCGCTCCACCTGCCCGGAATCGCCCTATTGGGTGCGCGCGCAGGACCGCAAGCGGCGCATCTCGGAGACGCTGGCGCGCGGCGGCACGGTCAGCGCCGAGGACAGCGCCTGGTTCGGCAAGGCCAAGTCGGTCGGCATCCGCCAGGTGTTCATGCCCGACGTGCTGCCCGCCACGCTTGTTGCGCTGTTCGTCGCCTGCGCCTCGACCTGCATCTACGGCACGGTCGGCGCCTGGATGCCGCTGTATCTGTCGACCGAGAAGCACTGGTCGACCGCCGAGTACAGCCTGTTCTACGTGTTCTACGGGCTCTGCGGCTTCCTTGGACTGTGCTTGGTGGGCTGGCTGATCGACAAGATCGGCCGCCGCCGCACCTTCATCATCACCCTGATCGAGGGTGCGATCTTCATGACGCTCTGGGTCTATTCCGAAGACCGCGTGCTGCTATGGACGTTCGGGCTCGCCTGGTGTCTCGGCTTCCTCGGCTTCTGGGGGCCGAGCACGACGCTGACCGCTGAGATCTTCCCGACCCGCATCCGCGGCGCCGCCAACGGCGTGGTCTGGGCGATCGCCTATTTCGTCGGCTTCGTGCTGTTTCCCTTCGTCTCGATCGCGCTTCAGCAGCACACCGGCTCGTTCGCGCTGTCGTTCCTCTGCATCCCGGTGCTGATGATCGCGATGGCGATCGGCGTGTTCCTGTTCGTGCCGGAGCATACCGGGAAAGAGCTGAACGAGATCATCGAGTGAGTCGCGCGGGACTCCGTCGTTTGTAGCCCGGATCAAGCGCAGCGAGATCCGGAACCAGCCTCTCCGCGGGCAGACCGTCGGATTACGCTTCGCTCCATCCGGGCTACGGAGCTCCAACCTCCCCTTGAAAAGGGGAGGTCGCTTTGCTCGCAGAGCAAAGCGGGTGGGGATCAGCGCTCTCCGCATACAGCATAGCCTGCGGCTGACCCCCATCCCGGCCTTCCCCCTTTCAGGGGGAAGGAGAAGACGGTCCTCATCTAATCCCGGTTCGCCGGCGTCTGGATGAAGCCGCGGTTGTGGGTCGGGCTGATCAGGATCTCGTTCATGCACACCCGTGCCGGCATGCTGGCGACGAAGGCGATGGTGCGGCCGCAATCCTCGGGCTGCAGCATCTTGGCCTGCTCGGCTTCGCTCGGCACCACCGGCCGCTGCTTCAGGATTGGGGTCGCGACCTCGCCCGGCGACAGGCAGCAAGCGCGCAGGCCGTTGACGCATTCGTCCATGTTGAAGGAATGGGTCAGCGCCAGCACCGCGTGCTTGGTCGTGGTGTAGGCCGGGCCCGGCATCTTCGAGACGTGGCGGCCGGCCCAGGAGGCGACGTTGATGATGCAGCCGTCCTTCTGCTTGCGCATCGTCGGCAGCACCGCGCGCATGCAGTAGAGCACGCCGTTGAGGTTGACCTCGACGAGCTTGTCCCAGCCTTCCAGTTCCATGTCGGCCCAGCTGCGCTTCGGCACATTGATGCCGGCGCTGTTGACCAGGAGGTCGATGCGGCCGTGCTTGCCGACGATCGTCTCGGCGGCCTTGTTGACGTCGGCCTTGTTGCTGACATCGAGCGGGATCGCCTCGGCCTTGCCGCCCTTTTTGGTGATGTTGGCCACCACGCGGTCGAGCTCTTCCTTGCGGCGGCCGGAGACCACCACCGTCCAGCCGTCCGCAGCCAGGAATTCCGCCCCGGATTCGCCGATTCCAGTGCCGCCGCCGGTGACCCAGGCCACGCGTTTCCCATTATTTGTCATGCAAACTGTCTCCGTTGCTTTCTGAAGGGCGTTTTTGCTAATCCAGCCGAACTCTTCCGGCCCTTCGCCCCTCGGGGAATCTTTGCATGAACACGACCACCAACGCCAACCTGTTTTCCCGCCTGTTCGACGGCCTCGACGACCCCAGCCGGCTCGCGATCGAGCAGCTCGACGGCAGCCGCATCTCCTATGGCGATCTGATCGCGCGCGCCGGCCAGATGGCGAACGTGCTGGTCGAGCGCGGCGTCAAGCCGGGCGACCGCGTCGCGGCGCAGACCGAGAAGTCGGTTTCGGCCCTGGTGCTGTATCTCGCCACCGTGCGCGCCGGCGGCGCCTATCTGCCGCTCAACACCGCCTATACACTGAACGAGCTCGAATACTTCATCACCGACGCCGAGCCGGCGCTGGTGGTCTGCGATCCTTCCAAGCAGGACGGCATCAAGGCGATCGCCGCCAAGGTAGGCGCCAAGGTCGAGACGCTCGGTGCCAACGGCAACGGCTCGCTGACCGAGGCCGCCGACCAGGCGGCGAAGGAATTCGCCACCGTGCCGCGCGGCAACAATGATCTCGCCGCGATCCTCTACACGTCGGGCACCACCGGCCGCTCCAAGGGCGCGATGCTGTCGCACGACAATCTGGCCTCGAACTCGTACTCGCTGGTCGACTACTGGCGCTTCACCGACAAGGACGTGCTGATCCACGCGCTGCCGATCTATCACACCCACGGCCTGTTCGTGGCCAGCAACGTGACGCTGTTTGCGCGCGCCTCGATGATCTTCCTGCCGAAGTTCGACCCGGACGTGATCATCAAGCTGATGGCGCGCGCCACCGTGATGATGGGCGTGCCTACCTTCTATACCCGCCTGCTGCAGAATCCCGGCCTGAACAAGGACGCCACCGGGCACATGCGGCTGTTCATCTCGGGCTCGGCGCCGCTGCTCGCCGACACCCATCGCGAATGGTCTGATCGCACCGGCCACGCCGTGCTCGAGCGCTACGGCATGACCGAGACCAACATGAACACGAGCAACCCCTATGACGGCGACCGCGTGCCCGGCGCGGTCGGCGTCGCGCTGCCCGGCGTTTCGGTGCGGGTCACCGATCCCGAGACCGGCAAGGAGCTTCCGCGGGAGACCATCGGCATGATCGAGGTCAACGGCCCGAACGTGTTCCAGGGCTACTGGCGGATGCCGGAGAAGACCAAGGCCGAATTCCGCGCCGACGGCTTCTTCATCACCGGCGACCTCGGCAAGATCGACGACAAGGGCTATGTCCACATCCTCGGCCGCGGCAAGGATCTTGTGATCTCGGGCGGCTTCAATGTCTATCCGAAGGAGATCGAGAGCGAGATCGACGCCATGCCCGGCGTGATCGAGTCAGCCGTGATCGGCGTGCCGCATGCCGATTTCGGCGAAGGCGTCACCGCCGTTCTGGTCTGCGCCAAGGGCGCCGATGTCAGCGAGGCCGCGGTGCTGAAGGCGCTCGACGGACGGCTGGCGAAGTTCAAGATGCCGAAGCGCGTCTTCGTCGTCGAGGAATTGCCGCGCAACGCGATGGGCAAGGTGCAGAAGAATATTTTGCGCGATACGTATAAGGATATCTACGCAAAGGGATGAAGCCGCAAGAACGTCGTGAGGGGTAGATGGAGCGGGAGCAGGCTATCCAGATTAACGATCAACTCGTCATCGCGCACGAGGCGATGAAGAAGGCTCGAGTCGCGATTGCGGAGCTCGGAAAACAGGAGCGACTTGAATTGGATGGCCCGCTTTATGACCTCCTGCTCGAGCTGAAATGGCAGGTGATGCTACCGCTCTACGAACAGTTTCGCGACCTGATGAAGCTGGAGCTTCATGAAGAACTGCCTCCCCCGACCTCCGAACTGAAGTGGAGCGACGTGCGTCTCCCCCGCGACGCTACGGAAGCTGCGCTCGACGACATCATCATGTCGGCCCTGACATCGCGATGGCAAAAGGTCGCGATGATTATAGGGGTCGCGATGGCAGACTGCGAGAAACTGAAATTGCCAATAGCTCCTGAAATGATCGGAGCACGCTTGCGATTCCTGTCCCACGCCGATCGGATCGAGGGTGTCGGAGACCTCCGACGGTCGGGTCACAGCGAAGTACGGCTGAAGGACGAGCCGATCAGTGCCCTCCGACGAGGCTGATCACGAACCGTCCGCCGACAATGAAGAGATAGGCCCCGAACGCCACCTCCAGCGCCCGCTTCGACAGCGCGTGCGCGACCTTGACGCCGAGCGGCGCGGTGACGAGCGTGGTGGGCATTACCAGCAGCGCACCGATCAGCGAAACGTAGCCGAGCGCGAACGGCAGCTGCAACGCGGTGACGTCGGGGAAGCGCGCGGCGGCGGGCCAACCGGCATAGACGTAACCCAGCGCACCGGGGATCGAGATCAGCACCGCGAGCGCCGAAGACGTCGCGACTGCCTGATGGATCGGCCGGCCGTAGAAGGTCATCAGCAAATTGGCGAACAGGCCGCCGCCGATGCCCATCAGCGTCGAGAGCAGGCCGACGAAGAAGCCATAGACGCGCATCAGGAAGCCCTTCGGCACGTCGTCGCCGAACTTCCAGGTCTCGCGCGCCAGCAGCAGGCGCGCGGCCGCCGACCACGCCACCATCACGAACACGATCTTGAACAGCCGCTCCGGCGCGAACCGCGCGGTGACGCTGCCGGCGGCGACGCCGATCACGATCGGCAGCCACCAGCGCTTCAGGATCTCCATATCGACCGCGCCGCGGCGATAATGGGCGCGGAACGAGCTCAGCGAGGTCGGGATGATGATCGCGAGCGAGGTGCCGATACACAGCGGCATCCGCACCTCGAGCGGCACGCCCGCCAGCCGGAAGCATTCGTAGAACACCGGCACCAGGATCGCGCCGCCGCCGATGCCGAACAGGCCGGCGAGAAAGCCGGACAGCGCCCCGACCGCAATCAGCAGCAGCGCAAGTTCGAGCAATTCCTTGGGATCGAGGCCGGCCATCATGTCCTTCGCATCGTCAGGAGGCGCCTGCCTCGGTGCGGTCGGCCAACCACAGTGCGACCAGCGCTGCCACGGGAGCAGCGACCGCAATCAAGGCAAAGCGGAGTGGGATCGAGGACGTCGCGCCCTGCATCGGCAACGTCAGCACGTCGATTAACAGTCCGACGCAGGAGAAAACAAGCAGGATGGCCGGATCGTCGGCGCCGGCACGTCCGCGCCGCTCGAGCGAATTTGGACGGATGGACGTTGAGGCCATGTCGAACTCCTCAAATCGTGGAGCCGTCAGGCTAGACCCTTCTGGAAGACGGGGGTATTGCTGCAGATGAGCAGGCTCTCTTGCGAAATGCGGAAGGATCGGGCTTGGACCGGCTTGCGGCGATGGCGGCCTTTGTCCGCGCGGTCGAGAGCGGCAGCCTGTCGGCGGCCGCGCGCTCGCTGCCGAGCTCGCTGACCTCGGTGAGCCGGCAGATCAGCGCGCTCGAGGAGCATTTCGGCACTCGCCTGCTGCTGCGCACCACCCGCCAGCTCGCGCTGACCGACGACGGACGCATCCTCTACGAGCGCGCGAAATCGATCCTCGGCGAAGTCAGGGAGATCGAGGCGGCGCTGGCGCGCGACCCGCATCAGCCATCGGGACGGATCCGCGTCAGCTCGCCGAGTCTGATCGGACGGCTCGTGATCGCGCCGCTGCTGGTCGAGTTTCTGCGCCGCCATCCGGCGCTGTCCGTCGACCTTCTTCTGGTCGACCGCGCCGTCGACATGGTCGAGGAGGATATCCATCTGGCTATACGCATCGGCCGCTTGCGCGACTCGCAGCTGGTAGCGCGCAAGCTCACCGATCTGCAGATGATTGTGTGCGCGTCGCCGGACTACCTGGCCCGGCGCGGCGCGCCGCAGACACCGGTTGATCTTGCCGGGCATGACTGCCTGGTGTTTTCCGATTCGCCCGGCAGCGCGGAGTGGCGCTTTGCCGACGGCAGCAAGACGGGTCGCAAAATCCGCATATCCGGTCGGCTCTGGATGAATAGCCTCGACGCGCTGGTCAGCGCGGCGCGGGAGGGCGCCGGCATCGTCCGCGTGCCGTCCTGGCAAGTGCAGTCCGAGCTCGCCGACGGTCGCCTGACGCGCCTGTTGATCGACCATGAGCCGGCGCCGACGCCGCTACATCTGATGCTTCAGCCGTCACGTCTCGCATCGCCTAAGATCAGGGCATTTGTCGATTATCTGGTGGAACGCTGGGGCAAAATCGACGCCTTGCGCCCCCCGTTTGCGGGCAGCTGAGCGCGCCAATCGATCCTCGAACATCTCAATTCACTACTTGGTTCGCTCAACCTTGCATCTGGTATACCACACTGCGGATCAACCAGAATTCGGCAACTCTAACAATGAACTTCGGTTCGACCGAAGGCTATTTGGCCGTTGCGCGGGGTGATCCGACTCCGTAAATAGAACTCCTCTACCGCGTTCCCCGATGGGCCGGCCGCGGTCCCTCACAACATAAAGCCCGCCGATGACCGCCAGGATCGAACGACCGCTTTCACCCCATTTGCAGACCTACCGGTGGACGCTGACGATGGCGCTGTCCATCGTCCACCGCGCCACGGGTCTGGCCCTCTATTTCGGCACGCTGCTGCTGGCCTGGTGGCTGATCGCCGCCGCTTCCGGCCCCTCGGCTTACGCCAACGTCCAGGCCTTCACCGGCAGCGCGATCGGCAAGCTGATCGTGTTCGGCTACACATGGGCGCTGATGCACCATCTCTGCAGCGGCATCCGGCATTTCGTCTGGGACCTCGGCTACGGCTTCAAGGCCAATGAGCGCGAAGCCCTGACCTGGGGCGCGCTGGTCGCCGGCATCGCGTTGACCGTTTTGGTCTGGATCATTGCCTACGCCGTGGGAGGTGGACGATGAGCGGCCCCTCCTCGATGCGCACGCCGCTGGAGCGCGTCCGCGGCCTCGGCTCCGCGCACACCGGCACGGGCGATTTCTGGCGCCAGCGCCTCACCGCGGTTGCGATGACGCTGCTGATCGTTCCCGTGATCGTCGTGGTGATCACGCTGATCGGCCGCAACCATGCCGGCGCGGCGCAGATCCTCGGCTCGATCCCGATCGCCATGATCCTGCTGCTCTTCATCGTCGCCAGCACCTGGCACATGAAGATCGGCATGCAGGTCGTGATCGAGGACTACATCCATAACGAGAAGCTGAAGATCGCCAGCGTGATGGCGAACAACTTCTTCTGCGTCGCGGTCGCATTGGCCTCGATCTACGCAATCCTCAAATTGTCGTCGGGAGTTTGATCCATGGCCGGTGAAGGAAACGGCAAGGCCACCAACGGTGGCCCGGCCACGAACGGCAAGGCCTACCCGATCCAGGACCACACCTACGACGTCGTCGTGGTCGGCGCCGGCGGCGCGGGCCTGCGCGCAGTGGTCGGCTGTTCGGAAGCCGGGCTGCGCACCGCATGCATCACCAAGGTGTTCCCGACCCGCTCGCACACGGTGGCGGCGCAGGGCG
This sequence comes from Bradyrhizobium sp. 33ap4, assembly GCF_032654765.1. NCBI lineage: Bacteria > Pseudomonadati > Pseudomonadota > Alphaproteobacteria > Hyphomicrobiales > Nitrobacteraceae > Bradyrhizobium > Bradyrhizobium sp. 33ap4. The sequence continues at coordinate 40,990 of NZ_JAUMTJ010000009.1, forward strand.
GCATCTCGGCCTCGCTCGGCAACATGCATCAGGACGACTGGCGCTGGCACATGTACGACACCGTGAAGGGGTCGGACTGGCTCGGCGACCAGGACGCGATCGAATACATGGTGCGCAACGCGCCCGACGCGGTCTACGAGCTCGAGCACTGGGGCGTTCCGTTCTCGCGCACCGAGGACGGCAAGATCTATCAGCGCCCGTTCGGCGGCATGACCATCGACTTCGGCAAGAGCCAGGCACAGCGCACCTGCGCCGCCGCCGACCGCACCGGCCACGCCATGCTGCACACGATGTACGGCCAGTCGCTGCGCCACTCGGCCGAGTTCTTCATCGAGTTCTTCGCCATTGACCTGATCATGGACGATCAGGGCGTCTGCCGCGGCGTCATCGCGCTCAAGCTCGATGACGGCACGCTGCATCGCTTCCGCGCCCAGACCACGATCCTGGCGACCGGCGGCTATGGTCGCGCCTACGCCTCCTGCACATCGGCGCACACCTGCACCGGCGACGGCGGCGGCATGGTGCTGCGCGCCGGCCTGCCGCTGCAGGACCTGGAATTCGTCCAATTCCATCCGACCGGCATCTACGGCTCGGGCTGCCTCGTCACCGAAGGCGCCCGCGGCGAAGGCGGCTATCTCGTCAACTCCGAGGGCGAGCGCTTTATGGAGCGCTATGCGCCGTCGGCCAAGGACCTCGCTTCGCGCGACGTCGTCTCGCGCGCGATGACGATCGAGATCCGCGAAGGCCGCGGCGTCGGCAAGAAGAAGGACCACATCTTCCTGCACCTCGACCACCTCGATCCGAAGGTGCTGCATGAGCGGCTGCCGGGCATCTCCGAATCGGCCAAGATCTTCGCCAATGTCGACGTCACCCGCGAGCCGATCCCGATCGTGCCGACCGTGCACTACAACATGGGCGGCATCGCCACGAATTATCACGCCGAGGTGCTGACCAAGCGCAATGGCGACGACAATTCGGTGGTGCCGGGCCTGATGGCGATCGGCGAAGCGGCCTGCGTCTCGGTGCACGGCGCCAACCGCCTCGGCTCCAACTCGCTGATCGACCTCGTGGTGTTCGGCCGCGCCGCGGCGATGCGCCTTGCCGACAAGCTGACCGCGAACGCCAAGCAGCCGGAGCTGCCGAAGGATTCCGCCGACCTCGCGCTCGGCCGGCTCGATCATTTCCGCCATGCCTCCGGCGGCACGCCGACCGCGAAGCTGCGCGACAGCATGCAGCATGTGATGCAGAACAATTGCGCGGTGTTCCGCACCGGCGACGTGCTGCAGGAAGGCCAGAACCTGATCCACAAGGTCTATGGCGGCGTCGGCGACATCTCGGTGTCGGACCGCTCGCTGGTGTGGAATTCCGACCTGGTCGAGACGCTGGAATTCGACAATCTGATCGTGCAGGCGGTCGTGACGATGGATTCGGCGGCCAACCGCACCGAAAGCCGCGGCGCGCATGCGCGCGAGGACTTCCCGGACCGCAACGACAAGGACTGGATGAAGCACACGCTGACCTGGATCGATCCGGCCGGCAAGACCGCGATCGAGTACCGTCCGGTGCACAGCTACACGATGACCAATGACGTGCAGTACATCCCGCCGAAGGCGCGGGTCTACTGAGAACGAAGGCGAGCAAGCATGGTTGAATTCGCACTTCCGAAGAATTCGAAGATTTCCGGCGGCAAGACCTGGCCGAAGCCGGCCGGCGCCACCGAGACGCGCGAATTTCGGGTGTATCGCTGGAACCCGGACGACGGCAAGAATCCGAGCGTCGACACCTATCATGTCGACACCAATGATTGCGGTCCGATGGTGCTGGACGGCCTGATCTGGATCAAGAACCACATCGACCCGACGCTGACCTTCCGCCGCTCCTGCCGCGAAGGCGTCTGCGGCTCCTGCGCGATGAACATCGACGGCCAGAACACGCTGGCCTGCACCAAGTCGATGCACGACGTCGGCGCGGGCGGTGCGGTGAAGGTCAATCCGCTGCCGCACCAGCCGGTGGTGAAGGACCTGGTCCCGGACCTGACCAATTTCTACGCCCAATATGCCTCGATCGAGCCGTGGTTGAAGACCACGACGCCGACGCCGCAGAAGGAGTGGAGGCAGAGCCACGAGGACCGCGAGAAGCTCGACGGCCTCTACGAGTGCATCCTGTGCGCCTGCTGCTCGACCTCATGCCCGAGCTACTGGTGGAACAGCGAGCGCTTCCTCGGCCCCGCCGCGCTGCTGCAGGCAAACCGCTGGGTCACCGACTCCCGCGACGAAGCGACCGGCGAGCGGCTCGACAATCTCGAGGATCCGTTCCGCCTCTATCGCTGCCACACCATCATGAACTGCGCCAAGGCGTGTCCGAAGGGCCTCAACCCCTCCGAAGCGATCGCCGAGCTCAAGTTCAAGCTGGTCGAACGCCAAATCTGATCCGTTGCAGCCGCGGCTGGCGCTGTTATCGGCGGCCAGCCGCAGCGGGCCGGATCAGGATATCGGCGCCGACCGCATCGACGCCGGATCGATCGAGGTCGAGTACGACATCGACGATGCTGTGATCGTCCGGATCCATCGTCACGGTGAAGCCGAGATCGCGGCACATCCCGATCATCGTGGTGTTCTCGGTCAGCACCTGGCCGGACAGACGCTTCAATCCCTCCGACCGCGCATAGTGGATCAGGAGCTGCATCAGCGCCCAGCCGAGCCCTTTGCCCTTGAGATCGGACTGCAGCAGGATCGCGTATTCGGCATTCTCGTACAGCGAGTCCGAATGCAGCCGGACCGCACCCATCATCTCGCCGGTGTTCGGATCGAGCGCCACAAACGCCATCGCCCGCGCATAGTCGAGCTGGGTCAGGCGCGCGATGAAGGCGTGCGAGAATTCCTTCATCGCATGGAAGAAGCGCAGCCTGAGGTCTTCGGCGGTGACGCGCTTGAAGAACTCGCTGACCATCGGCTCGTCTTCCGGCCGCATCGGGCGTACCGTGACACGCGAGCCGTCGCGCAGCGCAAGCTCACCTTCCCATTGCGACGGATAGGGCCGCACCGCGAGCCGCGTTTGGCCGGCAAACAGCCGCGCCGGCTTGCGGATCGCGACCCGCGCATCGAGCGCGAGCACGCCGCTCTCGTCCGCCAGCATCGGGTTGATGTCGAGCTCGGCGACCTCGGAAATGTCGGCCGCCATCTGCGCCAGCTTGACGAGGGTGAGCGGCACCACATCGGCCGGGACCGCCGGCACATCGCCATAGCCGCCGAGCAGCCGCGAGACGCGGGTGCGTCCGATCAACTCGCGGGCGAGATTCATGTCGAGCGGCGGCAGCGCCAGCGCCTTGTCGTTGATCACCTCGACCGCGGGGCCGCCACGCCCGAACACGATCACCGGACCGAAAGTCGGATCGTCGGCGATGCCGAGGATCAGTTCGCGCGCCGCGCGCCGCACGATCATCGGCTGGATCGTCACACCCTGCAGGGTGGCGTCGGGCCGCGCACTTCGTGCCCGCGCCATGACCGTCCGCGCAGCTTCAACGACGCTGTCCTTGGTGCGCAGGTCGAGGATCACGCCGCCGACGTCGGAGGCGTGCCGGATGTCGCGCGAGAACACCCTGACCACGATCGCATGTCCCTCGGCAAGGAACGGCGCCGCCTTCTCGGCAGCGTCCTCGGCACTGTTGGCGACGAGCGTCGTCGCGATCGGAATACGATAGGCCGCGAACAGAGCGACGATCTCGGCCGGATCGAGCCAGGCGCGCCCTTCCGACAGCGCGTTCACGACGACGTGGCGCGCCGCCGCCGTCTCCGGCGTGAACACCGATGCGACGCCAGGCGGGGTTGCGGCGAGCGCGGTCGAGGCCTCGCGATAGCGCACCAGATACATGAAGGCGCGCACCGCATCGTCCTCGGTCGGGAAGTGCGGAATCCGTGCCGCCTCGAAGATCGCGCCGGTGCGCTCGTCGGCGCCGACCCAGGCCGCGAGCACCAGTGCGGCGACCGCACTCCGCTTCGTCCTGCGGTCGCGGACGCATTGCGCCACCGCCTCTGCAATTCCTTGGGCCGGCGCAACCGCGGTTTCCACATTCGCGACCAGCACCGCATCGCTGTTCGCATCATCGAGCAGTGCGCTGAGCGCCACCACGTAGCGATCGGCATCGGCATCGCCCGCGATGTCGACCGGATTGGCATAGGACCAGCCCGGCGGCAGCACCTTGTCGAGCCGTTCGATGGTCTCCGCCGTCAGTGTCGCAGGAACGCCGCCGAGCTCGGCCAGCCGGTCGGTCGCGAGGATGCCGAGCCCGCCGCCATTGGTCAGGATCGCCAGTCGGTTGCCGCGCGGAACGAAGCCGCGGCCAAGCAGTTCGGCGCAATCGAACAGCTGACGCAGGTCGTAGACGCGCAGCATGCCGGCGCGACGGAATGCGGCGTCGTAGACCGCATCGGAGCCGGCCAGCGCGCCGGTGTGGGTCGCGGCCGCCTTGGCGCCCTGCTCCATCCGTCCCGACTTGACGATGACGACCGGCTTCAGCCGCGCCGCGGCGCGCGCCGCCGACATGAACTTGCGCGCGTCCTTGACGGCTTCGAGATAGATCAGGATCGCGCTGGTGTGGTCGTCGAGCGCGAAATAATCCAGGAGGTCGGCGACGTCGACATCGAGCTGGTCGCCGATCGACGCGATGCCGGAGAAGCCGAGCCGCCGCTCCGCCGCCCATTCGATCATCGCCGACGCGACCGCGCCGGACTGCGAGATCAGAGCAACGTGCCCGTCGGACGGCTGATGCGAGGCGAAGCTCGCATTGAGCTTGGCGCGCGGCACCATGACGCCGAGGCAATTCGGCCCGATCAGGCGCATGCCATGCCGTCGCGCCATCTGCCCCGCAGTCTCCGCGAGCGAGCCCGCGCCATGGCCAAGACCGGCCGACAGGATTGCCGCACCGGCAACGCCGGCCGAAGCCGCCTCCGCGACGATTTCGGGAACCGCCGCCGCCGGTGCGCTGATGACGACGAGATCCGGAACGAATGGCAGCGATTTCAGGTCGGGGACGGTCGGGGTACCATCGACGTCAGAATAGTTCCGATTGACGACGCCGACGCGGCCGGTGAAGCCGCTCGCTCTGATGTTCCTGAGCACCGCCGCGCCGAGCGACGACGGACGCGGGCTGCCGCCGACGATTGCGATGCTTCGAGGCGAAAATAGCCGCTCCAGGCCGTACGTCGACATTGCAGGGTCTCGCAGGGAACACGCGGAGGCGCCTGCCGCTTCACGCGCCCTCGACCAACTCTACCGCTTCGCTTGGCTGCGTGCACCTGTCGCAGTTTCGAATAGAGATGATGAAACCGCGTTGCCGATCAATGCAGGCCGAGCGCCTGCGCGAGATTGAAGGTCAGGAAGCTCGCGACATAGGCCAGCGCGAGCATGTAGATGAACGTCACCACCATCCACTTCGCGCCGCCGGTCTCGCGGCGGATCACCGCGAGCGTCGAGGCGCATTGCGGGGCGAAGATGTACCAGACCAGCAGCGAGAGCGCGGTCGCCAGCGTCCATTTCTGCGCCAGCACCTGGCCGATCTGGTCCGCCGCCTCCTTGCCGCCCTCGATCGAATAGACCGTGCCGAGCGCCGCGACCGCGACCTCGCGCGCCGCCATGCCGGGGATCAGCGCCACCGCGATCTGCCAGTTGAAGCCGATCGGCCGCAGCAGCGGCTCGAGCGCATGGCCGATCATCGCGGCAAAGCTGTAGTTGATCGCCGGCCCCTCGGCGCCGGCCGGCGCCTGCGGGAACGAGGCCAGGAACCAGATCAGCACCATCATCGAGAGGATCGTGGTGCCGGCCCGGTACAGGAACATCTTGGCGCGGGTGAACACGCCGATCGCGATGCTCTTCGGCCGCGGCATCTTGTAGTCGGGCAATTCCAGCATGAACGGTGCCGGCGCGTGATCGCGCCACAAGAAGAATTTCGCGATCGCCGACACCGTCAGCGCGCTGGTGATGCCGGCGGCGTAGAGGCCGAACATCACGAGTCCCTGCAGATTGACGAAACCCCACAGCGTGGTCGCTGGAACGAAAGCGGAGATAATCAGCGTGTAGACCGGAATGCGCGCCGAGCACGTCATCAGCGGCGCGATCAGGATCGTGGTCAGGCGGTCGCGGCGGTTGTCGATGACGCGCGTCGCCATGATGCCGGGAATGGCGCAGGCAAAGCTCGACAACAGCGGAATGAAGGCGCGGCCATGCAGCCCGGCGCCGCCCATGATGCGGTCCATCAGGAACGCGGCGCGCGCCATGTAGCCGAAATCTTCCAACAGCAGGATGAACAGGAAGATGATGATGATCTGCGGCAGGAACACGATCACGCTGCCGACGCCGGAGATCACGCCGTTCTGCAGGAAGCTCTGCAACAGGCTCCAGCTTTCGGGCAGCAAATTGTGGATCAGCTGCCCGAGCGCGGCGAAGCTGTCCGACAGGAACTCCATCGCGGGCTGCGCCCAGGTGAACACCGCCTGGAACATCACGAACAGGATCACGGCCAGGATCACGAGACCCCAGACCGGATGCAGCACCACGGAATCGATCCGGTTGGTCAGCGTGTCGGGCTTGGTCGGCAGCGTCACCGCCGCCGCGATGATGCGGTCCGCCTCGCGCTGCGCCACCTTGAGGTCGGCGATCGTCGGCGTCGTCCATTCGCTGGCCGCCGCCTCATGCGACTTGGAGAGGAATTCGTCGGTCCGCTTCAGGAGCTCATCGATGCCGCCCTTGCGGACCGCGACCGAGGTCACGATCGGCAGTCCCAGCTCCTGCGACATCCGGTCGATGTCGATCGTGACGCCGCGGCGCTTGGCGATATCGATCATGTTGAGCACGAGCATCATCGGCCGGCCGACGCGCTTCAGCTCGAGCACCAGCCGCAGGGTCAGCCGCAGATTGGTGGCGTCCGCGACGCAGAGCACGAGGTCGGGCACCGCCTCGCCGTCGAAGCGGCCCAGCACGATGTCGCGGGTGATCTCCTCGTCCGGGCTGCGGCCGCGCAACGAATAGGTGCCGGGCAGGTCGAGCACGGTCACGCTGCGGCCCTCGGGCGTGACGAAGCCGCCGGACTTGCGCTCGACCGTGACGCCCGGATAGTTGGCGACCTTCTGACGGCTGCCGGTCAGGCTGTTGAACAGCGACGTCTTGCCGGTGTTCGGCGCGCCGACCAGCGCCAGGCGCAGGGATGCAGCGGTCATTCGACGATCACAGCCATGGCTTCGCTCCGGCGCAGCGCGATCGTGATGTTGTCGACGCGCACCGCGATCGGGTCCTTTCGGATCGTGCCTTCATGCAGGATTTCCACGCGCGCGCCCTCGACAAATCCCATCTCGACCAGGCGCTGCTCCAGCTCCTGCGGAGACAGCGATGAGCCCGTCACGAGCGCATCGAGCCTGATGATCTTTCCGACAAAACCGCGATCCGCATGTCCGAGCCGGACGTCCTGCAAATCATCCCGGGAGCTGTTTGGATCGCCTGTCATGCGGCCTGTTTTTCAGCAGGTAGTCACAGGGTCAAGCGTTTGCCCATGAGAGGTTTTAGAACTCCTAAAAACAGCGCCCGGAAGCGCCATCCAGGCCGATTTTCCGCTTGACTGCCGGCGAGGCGCTAACGAGGTCGTGATGCCGCCGCGCCGCAGCCGCCCCGTGCTGCCCCGGACGCGAGCCGGCTGCGAATTGATCGATCCGGGTTGGCCTCCGGTAACCTTGACGGGTCGCGGAATGGCGAACGGGCGTCCGCGCCGCGCCCGGCGGCGCCGTTTCGCTTCCTCCCGCGCAACGGTTTGCGTTATGGTCCGCGCGGAGCCGGAGCGCCCGTGCAGACCGCACAACGCAATTCGCTGAGACTGCTGCAATGGATGATGGCCGCCGCGCTGGCCCTTCCGCTGGCGCTGTTCGTTTTTGCCTCCGCAATGTCCTGGATCTCGATCAGCGAGGCCGCCGACCGGGAGATCCAGCGCACGCTCGATGTCGCCCATGAGCATGCGCTGAAGGTGTTCGAGACCATCGATCGGGGCCTAGCCGAGGTCACCGAGGTCGTCCGCGGCATGGGCGATGCCGATATCGGCGCGCGCGAGAAGAGCCTGCACGAGCGGCTGCGGCAGGTCGCCATGGCGCTTCCCCAGGTGAAATCGGTCTGGGTGTTCGATGCCAACGGCCGTGCCCTCGTCAACAGCCTGGTGCAGCCGGCCCCCGACGTCGACTTCTCGGACCGGGATTACTTCCGGATCCATGCCCAGGGCGACATCGGCACCTATATCGGCGAGGTGCTGACGCCGCGGCCGCCCTATCAGGGCTCGCGGTTCTTCAGCGTCGGCCGGCGCCGCAACGGCGACGACGGCAGCTTTGCCGGCGTGATCCAGGCCTCCGTGCTTCCGGAATATTTCGAGAATTTCTACGCCAGGATCGGCCGCGAGCCGGGCAGCTTCCTGGCGCTGATCCGGACCGACGGCGCCGTGCTGGCGCATTTCCCTGCCGTTGGCCACGATGTCCGGTTCGAGCCGAGCGGCCCGCTCGGGCGGCAGATCGTCGCCAATCCCGAGGCCGGGACGATGACGATCCAATCCCCAGCCGACGGCATCGAGCGGCGCATGCGCTATCAGCGGCTGGCGGAATACCCGGTCTATGTCAGTGCCGGCCTTGAAACCTCGGCGATCCAGTCGCGCTGGATGTCGACCATGGCCCAGCACCTGATCTTCGGGATCCCGGCCACCGCCCTGCTGTTCGGCCTGCTCGCACTCGCCTTCCGACGAACCCAGCGCCTGCAGGAGGAGGCCAACCGGCGCATCGAGGCCGAGGAGGCATTGCGGCACGGCCAGCGGCTCGAGGCACTCGGGCAGCTCACCGGCGGCGTCGCGCACGACTTCAACAACCTGCTCACCGTGATCCGCGCGTCGGTCGACATGTTGCGGCGGCCGGACCTGCCGGAGCCGCGGCGGCAGCGCTACATCGATGCGATCTCCAACACCGTGAACCGTGCCGCCAAGCTGACCAACCAGCTGCTTGCATTCGCGCGGCGGCAAACCCTCAAGCCCGAGGTGTTCGACGCCTGCCAGAATGTCCGCACCCTGAGCGAGATGATCGCAACCCTGATCGGCGCGCGCATCGAGATCACAGCGCAGGTGCCGGACGAGACCTGTCTCGTCAACGCCGATGCCGGCCAGTTCGAGACCGCCATCATCAACATGGCGGTGAACGCGCGCGACGCCATGGACGGCGTCGGCCGGCTCACGATCGCGGTCCGCGCCGTGGACAGACTGCCGTCCGCGACCAGCACGCCGCCGAACTCGCCCGGCCACGTCGCGGTGTCGGTGACCGACACCGGCGTCGGAATTCCACAGGAGCTGTTCGGCCGCATCTTCGAGCCGTTTTACACCACCAAGGAGGTCGGTCACGGCACCGGCCTTGGCCTGTCGCAGGTGTTCGGCTTCGCCAAGCAGTCCGGCGGCGAGGTGACCGTCACCAGCGAAGTCGGCAAGGGTGCGACATTCACGCTGTATCTGCCGCGCGTCGTCGGCGGGCATGGCGCGCGAGCGCAGCGCACCGAGGACGCGCCCTCGGTCGATCGGACCAACGCATCGGTCCTGATCGTCGAGGACAATGCCGAGGTCGGAAAGTTTGCCGCCGACACGCTGACCCAGCTCGGCTGCACCTGCGTGCTGGTGGACAACGCCACCCACGCGCTGGAGGAGCTCGCCGTCGACGCCGACCGGTTCGACCTGGTGTTCACCGACGTCGTGATGCCCGGCATGAGCGGCATCGAGCTTGCGGAAGAGATCCGCCGGCAGCGCCTCGATCTGCCGATCGTGCTCGCCTCCGGCTACAGCCAGGTGCTGTCGCAGCAGGGCAGCGGCGGCTTCGAGCTGCTGCAGAAGCCCTATTCGGCCGAGCAGCTCGCGCGCGTGCTGCACAAAGCAACGCGCTCGCGCCGGCTGAAGCGCGATCAGGCGCCGGCGGAGTGAGGTAGTTGCGCGGCACATCTCAAGCACGTTGTCGTCCTGGCGAAAGCCAGGACGACGATGAGGATAGGTCTCGTTTCAAGATATCGAATATCGCTGTCATCAACCGCGGGTGATCCAGTGTCCCAGAGACGGCTGTGCTTGAATCAAGAGGTCGCGGCGTACTGGATCGCCCGCATGCGCGGGCCTCAGCCCCTGAAGTCGTTGCAATCCGCGCGACTGACCGCCGGTCCCAGTGCGGAACCGGGTAATTTGCCTGGCGTTATCGTGCCATGGGCAAAGCTGAGGCAAAATCCAAATCGTCGGACGGGCCGTCGTCGGCCAGGACTTCATCGTCTCGGAAAGCGAGCGCAAAGGCGGCCGGTCAAGAGCGCAAGGATCCCGCGGCAAGCGAAGGGGATGAGAAGTCGGAATTCGTCGAGGTGATTGCCGAAGGCGGCGAGGATGTCGAACCGCCGCCGCCGGAAATCGTCGAACCCGATCCCGAATTGTCCGCCGAAGAAGCCGAACAGGCGCGCAAGGACTATTTGCTGACTCGGTTCTGGATCAGCGCGCGCGGCTATTGGGGCCGGAGCGGCGACCGGCTGGCGTGGCTGTTCACGATCGGCCTGCTGCTGCTGATCGTCGCCAATGTCGCCGTTCAGTACGGCATCAATGTCTGGAATCGCGCGATCTTCGATGCGATCGAAAAGCGCGACGCGGCCAGTGTCTTCCACCTGACGGCCATCTTCTTTCCGCTGGCGATCGGCAGCGTGCTGCTGGGGGTCGCCCAGGTGTTCGGCCGCATGGGTATCCAGCGGCGCTGGCGCGCCTGGCTGACCAACGCCGTCGTGTCGCGCTGGCTGACGAACGGCCGCTACTACCAGCTCAACCTCGTCGACGGCGATCACAAGAATCCGGAGTACCGGATCGCGGAGGATCTGCGGATCGCGACCGATTCTCCGGTCGACTTCATCGCCGGCGTGACGTCGGCGCTGCTCTCGGCCGTTACCTTCATCGTCGTGCTCTGGACCATCGGCGGCGCGCTGACGGTGACGCTCGGCGGCTCGTCGATCAGCATCCCGGGCTTCCTGGTCATTGCCGCGATCATCTATGCTGCGATCGCGTCGGGCTCGATCACGGCGATCGGCCGCAGCTTCGTGCAGATCTCCGAGGACAAGAACCAGGCGGAAGCGGAATTCCGCTACATACTGACCCGCGTGCGGGAGAATGGCGAAAGCATCGCGCTGCTCGGCGGCGAAACCGAGGAGCGCGACGGCATCGACAAGACGTTCTCGAATGTGTTGCGGCAATGGGCGCGGCTCGCTGGGCAGCACATGCGCACGACGCTGGTGTCGCAGGGATCTAACCTCATTGCGCCGGTGGTACCCTTGCTGCTGTGCGCGCCAAAATTCCTCGACGGCAGCATGTCGCTCGGCCAGGTGATGCAGGCGGCCTCGGCCTTCACCATCGTGCAGACCGCGTTCGGCTGGCTGGTCGACAACTATCCGCGGCTCGCCGACTGGAACGCCTGCGCCCGGCGCATCGCCTCGCTGATGACGTCGCTTGACGGGCTCGAACGCGCCGAGACCGGCGACGGCTTCGGCCGCATCGAGCGCGGCGAGACCGCGGGCGAGGCCATGCTGAGCCTCAACGATCTCTCCGTCACACTGGACGACGGCACCGCCGTGGTCGGCGAGACCGAAGTGGTGATCGAACCGGGGGAGCGGCTATTGGTCGCCGGCGAATCCGGCACCGGCAAGAGCACGCTGGTGCGCGCCATCGCCGGGCTGTGGCCGTGGGGCGGCGGCAGTGTCGGCCTGCACGCGGACCGCCGATTGTTCATGCTGCCGCAAAAGCCCTACGTGCCCTCGGGCACGCTGCGGCGCGCGGTGGCCTATCCCGGCGCGGCGGAAGACTGGACCATCGATGAGATCAGCCGTGCCCTGCACAAGGTCGGCCTCGACCATCTCAAGGACAAGATCGAGGAGGACGCGCCGTGGGACCAGACCCTGTCCGGCGGTGAGAAGCAGCGGCTCGCCTTTGCCCGACTGCTGCTGCATGCCCCCGACATCGTCGTGCTCGACGAGGCGACGTCCGCGCTCGACGAGAAGAGCCAGGACAAGATGATGGAGACGGTGACGACGGAACTGCCGAAGGCGACTATCGTCAGCGTCGCCCACCGCGTCGAGCTCGAAGCGTTCCATAGCCGCAAGATCGTGCTGGAGCGCCGCAAGGGCGGCGCCAAACTGGTCAGCGACGTCGATCTGATCCCGCGCAAGGGCAAGCGAAGGCTGCTCGGCCGCTTCCTGCGGTAACGGCAGGCAGCGGGCAAGGCGGCGTAACGGGCGTTGGCGCTGCCGGCAAAACCGGCTATGCATGCCGCGCTTTCGACGAGGCCATGCGTGATCCCGAGCAACGACATATCGCCGGCGCCGTTCGGCGCCTTCGCGCCCAATGCGGCGCAGGCCGCCATCATCCGCCTGGCGCATGGCTCAGGATTGAAGCGCGGCGCGTTCCGGCCCTGGCTGTCGAAACTGGTCAATCTGTTCGGCGCTGGGCCGCTGGACGTGACCTATCAGGGCGCATCATTCCGCTTCTATCATCAGCAAAGCGCGACCGAGCGCGGCGCGCTGTTCAATCCCGATTACAACCTTGAAGAACTCACCTTCCTGCGGGCGCATGTCGGCGCGGATGGCACCTTCGTCGATCTCGGCGCCAATGTCGGCACCTATGCGCTGGCGCTGGCGCGCGACGTCGGGCTCGGTGGCAAGGTGATCGCGATCGAGCCGCATCCGGTGACGCATGCGCGGCTCAAGTTCAACACCCAGGCCTCCGGCTTTCCGCAGGTGCGCCTGGTTGCGGCGGCCGCCGGCCCGACCGATGGCGAACTGATGATCGAGACCGACGGCGACAATCTCGGCGCCAGCCACATCGTCACCGGCACGCCGACGGGCAAGGCGTTCAAAGTGCCGTCGCTGCGGCTGCAACACATCCTCGACGAGGCCGGCGCGAGCAAGGTCGATGCGCTCAAGATCGACGTCGAGGGTTTCGAGGACCGCGTGCTGATCGGCTTCTTCCGCGACGCGCCCCAGGCACTGTGGCCGCGCGCGGTGGTGATCGAGCATCTGTCGAAGGACGAATGGACCGACGACTGCATTGCGGACATGCATGCGCGCGGTTACGTCGAGCACGGCCGGACGCGGAGCAACACGCTGCTGGTGCGGAGTTGAGACCTGGCCGCGGCTGAGGTTCGAATGGCCGTAGCCCGGATGAAGCGCAGCGAAATCCGGGACCAGACCGTCCGCGACTAGAGCAGCCCCGGATTGCGCTTCGCTTCATCCGGGCTACGCTTCTGAGATCTGCTCCCTCTCCCGCTTGCGGAGGAGGTGCAACGAGTCTGTAGCGTCACACAACAAGGGAGGCTCGCGATGATCGACCATATCGGCTTTTCCGTCTCCGACTATCAACGCGCGAAGGCTTTCTACCAGACGGCGCTGGCGCCGCTCGGCTACGGCCTGATCATGGAAGTGCCCGCTGATGTGACCGGGCACGCGCCCGCCGCGGGCTTCGGCGCCGACGGCAAGCCGGACTTCTGGATCGGCGGCGAAGGCGCAATGAACAAGCCGGTGCATATCGCCATCACGGCCAGGGACCGCGCTACCGTCGACGCCTTCTACAAGGCCGCGATGGCGGCCGGCGGCCGCGACAACGGCGCGCCCGGCATCCGTGCGCATTACCACCCGAACTATTACGGCGCATTCGTGCTCGATCCCGACGGCCACAATATCGAGGCGGTCTGCCACACGCCCGGGTGAAACATCGGAACGCCGCGGCGCGCGATCCGTTGTCGCTTCGAACTTCGATGGAGCGATCAATGCGCGCGACGCGATCTGGCGGCGGCAGCCGCGGGGCCTCGATATGATGCCGATCGAGCCTCCCGAGATTCCGCCGACGACGCCGGGCACACCGAGCGAACCGCCGCCGGGAATTCCGCCCGGCAGTCCGCGCCCCGAGATTCCGGAGCCGGTGCGCGAACCCGGCGAGCCGCCGCGACCGGACGAGTTGCCCGGCAAGACACCTGACGAATCACCGGTGCGCGGACCGCCTGGACCGTCCGGCCCGCCGCCTGCGACAGATCGACTCCCCGCCGGTGAGTCGCTCATGCGCCCAAGTTCCACGTCGATTGCAAATGTGTCGGCGCGTTTCTTCTGAACGCGCGGTGAACAACCACACATGCAACCCGTTATAATGTCGAAATAAACTTCGCCGATGATTCGTGGCTCGCCACAATCCGGCCTAACGGCTGGCGGTTCATCGTCCTGCCGAATTGTTCGGTTCTCACTTTGCTTTCCTGCCCAGACTTTCCGCCGGGGACTCCTAGACAATGACAAAGCTTCGTCTCGTGCTGCTTGCCACGACTGCGCTGACGGTGATGCAGTTCGCCACCTCAGCGTCGCACGCCCAAACTTCGCCGCTGGTCGTCGCACAGGCGCAGCAAAAGGAAGAAACCGGACCGGACGGAAAGCCGAAGGCGCGGCCAGCGCCGGGCGCGCCGGGTGCTCCTGCACGTCCCGCACCGCCGGCCGCAGCACCGCATCCGCAGGCGCCACCTCCCGCCGCGGCACCCGCACATCCTGCTCCGCCGCCGGCCGCAGCGCCCGCGAAGCCGACCCCGCCTGCAGCCCCTGCCCGGCCCGAGCCGCCTGCCGCGCGCCCGACGACGCCTCCGCCGTCGGCTGCTCCCGCACATCCCACACCGCCGCCGCCCGCGGCCGCACCCGCGAAGCCATCGCCGTCACCGGCACGGCCGGAGCCGCCCGCAGCAGCGCCTGCGAAGCCAACCCCGCCACCGCCGGCGGCCGCCCCCGCACATCCGACGCCGACGCCACCGCCGCCGGCCGCAGCACCGCAGCGACCCGGCACGCCGCCGCCCGGCGCAGGACCCGCGCACACGCCGCCAACGCCGGCGCCCGGCGCCACGCCGAATGCCGCGCCGGCAGCACGTCCCGGCACCCCGCCCACGGCGGCAACGCCGACTCCGACGCCCGCAACGCCGGGAGCTCCGACAACGGCGCCGGCCGAACGCCGCCCCGGCGATCGTCCGGGTGGCGAACGCGGTGAACGCCCTGGCGGCGCCAAGCAACCGCCGGGCACCCCGCCCGCGGCGACTTCAACGCCCGCGCCTTCGGCAACGACAACGCCGCCGGCAGCAGGGGCACGACCGGGCACGCCGCCCGCCGCGACAGCTCCCGGTGCGACACCGACGCCGACACCTCCGGCAGCCGGCGCACAGCCCGCGCGTCCAGGCACCCCGCCTGCCGCAACAACGCCTCCGGCACCCGGCGCGACGCCGACGCCACCGGCGCCAGGTCAGCAGGGACGTCCGGCGACACCGCCCGGAACACCGGCAACCCCGGGCGCGGCAATGGGCGCGCCCGGCGCGGCCCCGGCTCCGGGTCAGCCGGCAGCACGTCCGGGCGTCGCGCCCGGCGTATCGCCGGCCCAGGGCGCCGCGATGGGCGCGCCCGCGCCATCGGTCGTCCCCGGCTCGGCCGCCGCAACGCCGCCGCCCGGCCGCGCGCAATATGCGCCGCCGACGGTTGCGCCCGCCTTCCGCGCCGCGCCTGCCGTCGCAGCGCCGCTGCCGCCGCCACCGCGCCATGACAACATCAAGCCGCTCGCGATCGGTGCCGCCGTCGGTGCCGGCGTGGTCGCCGGCGCCATCATCGGCGGCAGCATCGCCGACCTGCACAGCCAGCGCCAGGAGGTGGTCGAAGGCGGCCGCACCATCTACACCGAGCCGGACCGCGTCATCATCCGCGATCCCGGCGGCCAGGCCTATGTGCGCGGCGACGACGTCTATCGCTTCCGCTATGGCGCGCGCGACATCCGCACCGAGACGATCGGCGGCGAGACGCGGACGGTCGTGGTTCGTCCCGACGGCAGCGAGATCATCACCGTGGTCGGCTCCGACGGCCAGATGTTGCGCCGAATCCGCAGGGATACTGGCGGCCGCGAGGTCGTCATCATCGACAACAGCTATCGCGATCCGCGCGCAGTCGGTGGTTTCTATGTCGACGCCCCGCCGCCCGTGGTCAACATTCCCTACGATCGCTACATCGTCGACGCGCAGGACGCGTCGCCCGACGTGATCTACGAGACCATGGAGGCACCGCCGGTGCAGCGGATCGAACGGCGCTACTCGCTGGACGAGATCCGCTACAGCCCCAATGTCCGCATGCAGATGCCGAGCATCGACGTCAACACGATCAACTTCGACTCCGGATCGTGGACCATCCCACCGGACCAGGCGGCGAGGCTGCAGGTGATCGCCGACGGCCTCAACCGAGCCATCCAGCGCAACCCGCGCGAGGTGTTCCTGATCGAGGGCCACACGGATGCGACCGGCAACGACACCGACAATCTGTCACTGTCGGACCGCCGTGCGCAATCCGCCGCCGAGCTCTTGACGCAGCAGTTCGGTGTGCCGGCTGAGAACCTGACCTCGCAGGGCTATGGCTCTCAATATCCGAAGGAGCAGACCGACGGACCGAGCCGCATCAACCGGCGCGTCACCGTCCGCCGCATCACCCCGCTGCTCAACGGCGGCACCGCCTCGGCCGCGCCGCCGCGCTGAGCCGGCGCGACATCACGATACGAAATGGCCGGGAGCGATCCCGGCCATTTTTGTTTGTTCTCCTTCCCCCTGAAAGGGGGAAGGTCGGGATGGGGGTCAGCCGCAGGTGACGGTGTCTACGGAGAGAGCAGATCCCCACCCGCTTTGCTCTCGCGAGCAAAGCGACCTCCCCTTTTCAGGGGGAGGTCGGAGAAGCCTCGCCGCTCACACCAACCCTCCAACAGCAAACTTTGTTCATCTCGACCCCCGCAAGCGGGAGGGGTACAGCGGGCATGCCTCGTCTCAATCTCATCATCCGTTACTTGCCCGCACCCAGCCCCAGCGCCTCGACCATCACGCGGAACACTTCGGTGTTGTCCATCGAGCCGTGGACGCGCTCGCTGCCCGGCCCGGTCGCAGTGAGGATGACATCCTCGCCGGAATGCACGCTGGCGCCGATCATCGCCGGCAGATTGCCGAACCGCAGCACGACGCCGGGGACATCCTTGTACTTGTCATTGGCCTTGAACGTGTCGGGCTGGTCGCCCCTCACGGTCGGCTCGTTCGGATCGTCGAGCTTCGGGCGGAACGTCTCGTAGTGATCCGGCAGGCTGGCCGAGAAGATCGCAAGGCGCCGGCTGACATCGACCCTTGACGGATAACCTTCGGCGTCCGGCGCCGGATAATTCGGAAACCCGGCTTTCTCGTAGACGCCGACGCGCTCGCGCAGCGGCACGTTGGGTGTCGCCACCATGTCGTCATTGATGGTGCCGACCAGGCTGTTCGGATGGTTGTGGTCGGCCACGACCAGGATCAGCGTGTCGTCGTTGCGCGCTTTCGCCCAGTCCTTTGCGAGCCGCACCGCGTTGTCGAGCATGATGGTGTCGTAGACCGCGCGCTCCATGTCGAGCAGATGGGCGTATTTGTCGATCAGGCCGGACTCGACCATCAGGAAGAAACCGGCCTCGTGCTTCGACAGCACCGTGAGCGCGGCCTGGACCTGCTCGGTCAGGTCCGGCTGTTCGGGGAATTTCCTGACGCCGCCTCCCTTGAGGAATTTGCGGTCGAGCGCGCCGTCCATGTTGCCGGCGGCGAACAGGCCGAGCAGTTGGCGGGTGTCCGGTTTGGCCGCGAGCGTGGCGAGTTCGCCTGCGGTCGTCGCGACCGGATAGCCGGCGTCGCGGAAGCGCGCGAGATAGTCGACATCGTCCTTGCGTTTCGATCCGGACCCGGATTGCGGCAGGAAGTTCGCGGAGCCGCCGCCCATCAGCACGTCGGGCTTCGCGTCGAAATATTGCGCGACGATCGCGTCATAGGCGGCGCGGCGGCGGGTATGCGCAACCATCGCCGCCGGGGTCGCGTCCTCGACCTCGGTGTTGGTGACGATGCCGACCGCGAGGCCCGCCCGCCGCTTGGCAAGACTCGCGATGGTCTCGACCCTCGGATCGTCAAGCGGATCGGGCGTGCGATCGGCGTAGACGCCGAGCGCATTGACCGCGGCCTTGTGGCCGGTGGCGTAGGCGCTCGCGGCATTCGCCGAATCGGTGATGATCGAGTCCGAGCCGGCGGTCGCGACCAGCGCCATATGCGGCATGTCGTCGATCGCGAGCTTGCCGCGGCTCTTGCCCTCCGCGATTCCCTTGGAGAGGATTCGCGCGGCGACGCGATGCGACGGCGACATCCCGTCGCCGATGAACAGGATCACGTTCCTGGCCTTGCGTGCCCCGGTGTCGTAGACGGTCCAGCTCACGGTCCGGCTCTGCGTGCCGTCACTGACTTCGACGGCGACCTGCCCAGGCTTGACGAGCGAGACATCGCGCAGCAACAACGCCGACTGCTCCCGGCCGGCCTCGTGCGCGGTGAATGTGCCGCCCTGGCCGAACACCGCGGCATAGTCCGCGCCGTTCAGCGTGACCTTGAGCTTTGCTTGATCGACCAATTCCGGAAGGTCGACCTTGAAGTCGAATTTGGCGCCGACGAGGATATCGGCGCGATCGATCGGATAGATCGTCTGGGCGAACGCCGGCGCTGCCGACAACACCAGCGTGACGGCCACGCCGGCAACTCGCTTGATCATGATCGATGCTCCGCCCTTGCGCATCATGCGCATCGGGGCGGAGGCTAGTGGCGGCGGATGACGGCGCAATGAGGCGGCGCCGGGGCGTATTGCCGCAAGGGCCGGCGCGATTTCAGCGCGCCATCTGCTGCGGATCGTAGAAGAAGCGCTCTTCGACGAGTTCATCGCCGCGCCAGGTCTGCCAGGCGACCTCCTCCATGCTGCGGACCTTGCCGTCCTTGCCGGTGAATTCGAAGCGCCAGCAGATCGCCGAATGATCGCCGTCGAGCAGGAGCGGCCCGAGCCGCGTGGTCTTGACGCCGGCGACCGCCGCCAGCACCGCCGCCTCGCGCGCCGCCAGCGCCTCACGGCCGACCCGCCACTCGCCGTCATTCTCCTGGGTGCGGGCATCGACCGCGTAGAAGTTCCTGATCGCGCCGACATGGTCGTTGGACTCGACCGTGTCGGCGAAGGCTTGCAACGTCTTGAGCGAAGGCATAAGCACTCTCCATTTACCGACTGATAGTCGGTATTTATCGACCAAGAGTCGGTAAGTCAACTGGCGCGACTACGGAACCTGGGCTAGAGATGGATGATGGCAACCCAGGCCGAACGGCGCGAGAAAACCAGAGCCGCCATCGTCAAGGCGGCGCGGCGCATTTTTGGCGAGCGCGGCTTCGCCGCTGCGACGATGGACGACATCGCCGCCGGCGCGCGTGTCGCCAAGGGCGCGGTCTATCATCACTTCGCGACCAAGGAGGCGGTGTTCGAGGCGGTGTTCGAGCAGGTGTCGATCGACCTTGTTGCCGATCTCGACCGCATCTCGCGCGCCGAGAACGATCCGCTGGCGGCGATGGCGGCGGGCACGCAGGGCTATTTCGCGGCGTGCTCGAAAGGCCCGACCGGCCAGATCATCTTGCGCGACGGCCCCGCCGTGCTCGGCTGGGAACGCTGGCGCGAGATCGACGCCAAGCATTTCGGCGGCAAGTTTCCGCGCGCGCTGGCTGCCGCGATGGATGCCGGCGTGATCGCCAGGCAGCCGATCGAGCCGCTGGCGCGGCTGCTGCTCGGCGCGGTGACGGAAGCCGCGGTTGCGGTCTCCGCGGGGCCGGATATCGGCAAGACCGGCACCGATTACGCGCGCGCGTTCCGCTCGCTGCTCGATGCGCTCAGGGTGAAGTAGGCAGGCCTCTCTCCCCACGTCGTCCCGGCGAAGGCCGGGACCCATAACCACAGGGAGGAGCCGTGGAAGCGCGCTGGAGCACCAGCGTGCTTCATAACCATGGCCGGTGGTTATGGGTCCCGGGTCGCGCTTCGCTTGCCCGGGACGACAAGGCGAGAGGGTGCCGCCTCAGTCCTTGTCGTTCTCGAGCTGGAAGATCTGCGAGCCTTCGCCGCTCGAGATGAGGCCGGTCTTGTTGTACAGGCCGAGCTTGGCGCGGGTGTCAGCAATGTCGAGGTTGCGCATCGTCAGCTGGCCGATGCGGTCGGCCGGCGTGAAGGCGGCGCCCTCGACCTTCTCCATGCTGAGCCGCTCCGGCGCGTAGGTGAGGTTCGGGCTCTCGGTGTTTGATATCGAGTAGTCGTTGCCGCGGCGCAGCTCGAGCGTCACCTCGCCGGTGACGGCACGCGCCACCCAGCGCTGCGCGGTCTCGCGCAGCATCAAGGCCTGCGAATCGAACCAGCGGCCCTGATAGAGCAAGCGGCCGAGCCGCATGCCGCTGATGCGGTACTGCTCGATCGTATCCTCGTTGTGGATGCCGGTGACGAGGCGCTCATAGGCGATGTGCAAGAGTGCCATGCCGGGCGCCTCATAGATGCCGCGGCTCTTCGCTTCGATGATGCGGTTCTCGATCTGGTCACTCATGCCGAGGCCGTGGCGGCCGCCGATCGCATTGGCCTCGAGGAACAGCGCGACCGGATCTGCAAACGTCTTGCCGTTCAGCGCGACCGGCTGCCCCTCCTCGAAGCGCACCACGACCTTCTCGGCCTTGACGTCGCAATCGGCGCGCCAGAACGGCACGCCCATGATCGGGTTGACGATGGTGATGCCGCTCGCAAGGCTCTCGAGATCCTTGGCCTCATGCGTCGCGCCGAGCAGATTGCTGTCGGTCGAATAGGCCTTCTCCGCGCTCATCTTGTAGGCGAAGCCTTGCGCGGTCATGAACGCCGACATCTCGGCGCGGCCGCCGAGCTCGTCGATGAACTGCTGGTCGAGCCAGGGCTTGTAGATGCGCAGGCTCGGGTTGGTCAGCAGGCCGTAGCGATAGAAGCGCTCGATGTCGTTGCCCTTGAAGGTCGAGCCGTCGCCCCAGATGTTGACGCCGTCCTCCTGCATCGCCGCGACCAGCATCGTGCCGGTCACCGCGCGGCCGAGCGGCGTGGTGTTGAAATAGGTGATGCCGCCGGTCGAGATGTGGAACGCGCCGGACTGGATCGCGGCGATGCCCTCATGGACCAGCTGGGTGCGGCAATCGACGAGGCGGGCCTTCTCGGCGCCGAAATCCACCGCCTTGCGCGGGATCGCGTCGTAGTCGGCCTCGTCGGGCTGGCCGAGATTGGCGGTATAGGCGAAGACCTTGGCGCCTTTCAGCTTCATCCAGAGCAGCGCCGCCGACGTGTCGAGCCCGCCCGAGAACGCGATGCCGACTTTTTCGCCAGTGGGCAGGCTTTTCAGAATCGTACTCATGGGACGGTCCAATCGGTCGAAATCAATGATGTTTCCGGGGTGGCGATATCAAATTTCCGAACGCTGAGCACGCCTTTAATCAGGCCCAAATCAGGCCTCGGTCTGGCTGGACGCCGCCTTGCCGCCCCGGCGCCAGCGCTGCATCCACCGGTAGCCGGGCATCGCAAGGCGCGTCAGCGCGGCATCGACCTGGGCGTCAGTCAGCCGGGTCGCTGCCCAGCGGTAGATCAGCGCGTAGAACAGCCAGACCGTGAAGAACGACACCAGGCCCGCGATCGCCACATCGGTGAAGAAATGGCCGCCAAAGGCCATGCGAAGCCCGCTAGTGACGATGCCGAACACGGTGGCCCCGGCAAAGGCCAGCGGCCGCCACGCGGGCGGCGTCAGCGCCGCCGGTGCATAGGTCCAGAACGCGGTGGCGCCCTCGCCGGAGAAGAACGAGCAGTTGCGCGAGCAGCCGCCGCGCGGGTCCCACCACGGCATGAATTGCAGGTCGCCGCCGAACTGCGTCACGAACACCGGCCGCGGCCGGCCCCAATAATTCTTGAAGGTGAAATTGGTGAGCACGCCGGCCGAGAGCAGCATCGTGGTGAGCAGGAACACCGCGGCGCGGCCGGACATCAGCATCGGCCGGTCCGGGCGGATGAATTTCCAGACGATGGTCACGATCGCCGGCAGCACCAGCGCCCAGGCGATCCACATCGCCGCATCGCGCGCGAACGACGCCACCGCGTCGAGCTTCAGCGGGAAGGTTTTCTGCGCCACATCGTAGAACAGCGCCGCCAGCTTCAGGTCGAGCTCGGGATAGATCCCGAACAGGATGCCGATGATGAGCGCCAGCCCCAGCGCAATGAAAAGTCCGGTCCGGTTCATGGCGCGCGGTTTAGCCGAGGCGGATGAGGCGACGCAATCATTTCAAGTAAGCCCGAAGGGCATTTGCCGCTTGATCAAACAGGTGATCGACACCTTCATTTTCGTCGTAGTTAAACTGCCGCGGAGTATTGAGCGCTGCAGCACCATTTTTCGTCTGCGCCTGAAAAACGCTCAATACTAGTCCATCCAGAAGTTCCCGGGTCGCTCTGGGCAAGGTTGAGTCGATCGCCGGCAATTGAGCGAGGATATCTCGTTCAAGCTCGGGAAGTGACAATTTGCCCGACTGCGCGCTTATCACGCTTCCCAAGATTGCGGATGCGGCTCTCTGGTTCGAATCCATGTTGGCACTCTGGACGAGGTCACGGCCGCTGCGATTGCGACGGCAATGGCGGGGGCGGCGGCAACGGTCGCGCCGGCTCGCGCCAGGCGCCGGCGGTGCGGCCGGCGATCAGCCAGTAGACCAGGCCCGCGACGATGCCGGCGCCGGTCATGATCTCCATGTGCCGGCGCACGATGCCGTGGAATTGCATCGTATCGGGATCGAACGGAACCAGACCGAGATAGCAGGCCGCGCCGACGATCGCGCCGCCGACGGCATAGGCCAGCACGCTCCGGATGAAGAACGCCTCGGTGATCAGCACCACGATCAACGCCGGCAGCAGCGCAAAGCCTGAGATAAAGATGAACCCGAAGCCGAGCACAACGTTGATCGCGCTCTGGTCGATCTGCCCGCCGAAATCGCTGATCTCGGGATACAGCACCGCGACGACCACGATGATCCCTGCCACGAAGCAGGCCATCAGGAAGCCGAAGGCGACGACGAACAGGCGGCCGATCAGGGCCATGCTACGACCTCCCCGTCATTGCGAGCGGAGCGAAGCAATCCATCTCGCAGCTCGCCGAGGCATGGATTGCTTCGTCGCTTCGCTCCTCGCAAGGACGGATTGCATGGAGGGCGTCACACTCAATCCGTCATCGCCATCGCACGCAGCGCCTGGCGCTCGCGGGCGGAGAGCTTTTCGGTCTCCGACTTGAGCTGGCCGCAGGCGGCGAGGATGTCGCGGCCGCGCGGCGTGCGCACCGGCGAGGAATAGCCGGCGTTGAAGATGTATTCGGAGAATTTTTCGATCTGCTCCCAGTCCGAGCATTCGTAGGCGGTGCCCGGCCACGGATTGAACGGGATCAGATTGATCTTCGCCGGAATGCCCTTGAGCAGCTTCACCAGGAGCTTGGCGTCATCGAGCGAATCGTTGACCCCCTTGAGCATCACATATTCGAAGGTGATGCGCCGGGCGTTGGAGGCGCCGGGATAATCGCGGCAGGCCTGCAGCAATTCCTTGATCGGATATTTGCGGTTCAGCGGCACCAGCTCGTTGCGCAGCTCGTCGCGCACCGCATGCAAGGAGATCGCGAGCATCACGCCGATCTCGTCACCGGTGCGCTGGATGTTCGGCACCACGCCCGAGGTCGACAGCGTGATGCGCCGGCGCGAAATGCCGATGCCTTCATTGTCGGCGACGATCAGCAGCGCATCGCGCACCGCGTCGAAATTGTAGAGCGGCTCGCCCATCCCCATCATCACGATGTTGGTGACGCGGCGCGTGCCGTCCTCGCGGTCGGCCCAGTCATTCAGCCGGTCGCGCGCCACCATAACCTGGCCGACGATCTCGCCGGCGGTGAGGTTGCGCACCAGCCGCTGCGTGCCGGTGTGGCAGAACGCGCAGTTCAGCGTGCAGCCGACCTGCGAGGAAACGCACAGCGTGCCACGATCGGTCTCGGGGATGTAGACGCACTCGACCTCGTGCGGCCGCTCGACCTTGTCGCCGCTCGGCAGCCGCAGCAGCCATTTGCGGGTGCCGTCGTTGGAGATCTGCTCGGCGACCACCTCGGGACGATCGACGGTAAAATGCTTCTCGAGCTCGGCGCGCATGTCCTTCGAGACGTTGGTCATCTCGGCAAAGCTCTTGGCGCCGCGGAAATACATCCAGTTCCAGAGCTGCTGGGTGCGCATCTTGCGCTGGCCGGCCTGCACCCCGATCTCGCCTAGGCGATCGGCGATCTCGGCGCGCGACAGCCCGATCAGCGACGGCTTGGCCGGCGGCACGTAGGTCTCGAGCGGAACCTTCTCGACCAGCGCGCTGGCGCCGGAGACGGCATGGGTGGTCACGGTGTCGGTCATGAAACCTCAAATAGGCCTTCCAGCCGGTGCTGGAAAGCCACCGAATACCTCGATTTCAGGCCTTAAGTCGATTTTTAGAGCATGATCTTTCCGGAAAACCGCTTCACACTTTTCCGGATCATGCTCTAGCGCCGGCAGTCCTGCCCGAGCCGGTCGAGCGCCTGCGCCAGGCCCTTCAGCGAGAAGGTGTCTGTCGTCTCGGTGCCCTTGGCCGAGACGGCTTTTACCGTCAGTTCGGCCGATTTGCGCATGGATTCCACCATCCGCTCCTCCTCGGCCGCATTCTTGATCCAGAGGCCGTCGCCCTGCGTGTACATCGCATAGGTCCCGCCGCCGACCTGAAGCGTCGATTCGGAGCCCGGCTTCACCGTGTAGCCGATCATGATCGAGACTTCGTTGACGACCTTCTCCGCCGGACGGGTGGAGATGAAGGCATAGGCCGGATCGCGCGGCCGGTTCGCCGGATTGGTCTTCGACGACGACGGCTTGGCGAGCGCAAAGCACACCTTCTTGCCGTTGGGCGATGCCGTGTACGCGCCCCAGGTCCCGAATTGGCCGATCAGCGTCGGCTCCGCGCCGCCGGCCGCAGCCGCCGCGGCCGAAGGCGCCGGCTTGGCTGCTTCCTTGGCCGTATCCTTCTTGGGCGCGGCCTGCGCCGGCGCGAGGGTGATGAACCCGCCCAGGATACAAGCAACCAGTGATGTCAGAATCTGCCGCACGGCCAACTGGTTCCCCCATCATTGTGACTGCAAGATGGCCCGGCGATTCCCCTCCGCCGGCTCGGATGGATAACCGGGAAACGCTTTTTTGGGAAGGCAGTTAGGCTGAAAGGCGAACGCCGCTCACCGTCGGGCGCGTAATCGCGACGCGTTATCACTTGGCGCGCGCAGCGCGCTGCTTCTCCCACTGCGCATCGGTCCATTGCAGCAGGTCCTCGGCACCGGAACTGCGTAAGTGCGAGCCGCCATCCTGCACCACCATCTCGCCGTTGATGTAGCCGGCCTGATCCGAGATCAGAAAGGTCGCGAGATTGGCGAGCTCCGAATGCTCGCCGGCGCGGCCGAGCGGATTGCGATGCGCCCAGCTCTCGCCGCGCCCTTCGGGGCGCAACTGTCCGGTCGCGCCTGCGGTCGGGAACGCGCCGGGCGCGATCGCGACGGTGCGGATGCCCTTCGGGCCCCACTCCACCGCCAGGCTCTTGGTCATCGCCAGCACGGCGGTCTTCGCCATCGCGGACGGCACCGTGAACGCGCGGCCGGTGATGGTCGAGGTCGACAGGATCGAGAGCACCACGCCCTTGTGCTTGCCGTCGATCCAGCGGCGGCCGGCGGCGAGCGTGCAGTACATCGTGCCATGCAGTGTCGGCGCGAGGATCGCGTCCGCCGCACGGAACGACAAATGTTCGCTCTGCGCAATAAAGGTTGCGGCAGCATTGTTGACGAGCACGTCGATCGGCGCGTCCTGCCAGACCTGATCCATCATCGCTTCGACCGCTGCGCCGTCGCGGATATCGCAGCGCGCGATGGAAACCTTGGCGTCGAGCTCGCTACGGAATTTTGCTGCGGTTTCCTCCAGCAGCCCCTCGCGCCGCCCGCAGATGATCAATTCGGCGCCGAGTTCGGCGAAGCGGTAGCCCATCGCAGCACCAAGGCCGGAGCCGCCGCCGGTGATCAGGATGCGCTTTTTTGCTAGCAGGCCTTTTTCAAACATAGTTTGATCCCTCCGCTTTGTATTGTCGCTCCGCCGCAAATCCGGCATGAAGCTTGTAGTCCAAGATCTTGCAGCTCTTTCTGCGTCCGAAACTCAGGTGTGTCCATGAAAGCCATCCTCTGCTCGCAATACTGTCAACCTGACGATCTCGTGCTGGCTGATGTGCCCGATCCGGTGGCGGCTACCGGCGAAGCCGTGATCGCGATCAAGGCGGCGGCGCTGAATTTCTTCGACATCCTGATGATCCAGGGCAAGTACCAGATCAAGCCGCCGTTCCCGTTCTCGCCGGCTGCCGAAGTTGCCGGCGTGATCGAAAGCGTCGGCGCCGGCGTCACTGACCTGAAGGTCGGCGATCGTGTCGTCGCGTCCTGCGGCCACAACGGCGCGCGCGACAAGATCGCGCTGCCGGCGAATTCGATCGTGAAGATTCCCGACAATCTCGACTACGACCGCGCCGCCGGCATCATCATCATCTACGGCACCGCGCTGCATGCGCTGGAAGATCGCGCGAGCCCGAAGCCGGGCGAGACGCTCGCGGTGCTGGGGGCCGCCGGTGGCACCGGCCTTGCTGCGTGCGAGCTCGGCAAACTGATGGGGTTGAAGGTGATTGCCTGCGCCTCGTCGGACGAGAAGCTGGCATTCGCCAAGCAACACGGCGCCGAGCTGACGCTGAACTATGCGAAGGAAGATCTCAAAGAGGGCCTGCGCAAGCTGACCGACGGCAAGGGCGCCGACATCGTGTTCGATCCGGTCGGCGGCGCCTATGCCGAAGCCGCGTTGCGCTCGACCGCGTGGGAAGGCCGCTTCCTGGTCATCGGCTTTGCCGCCGGCGAGATTCCGAAGATCCCGCTCAACCTCGCACTGCTGAAGGGCTGCGATATCCGCGGCGTGTTCTGGGGCGCCTGGGCGCGGCAGAATCCGGACAAGAACCGCAAGAACCTCGAGAAGCTCGTGCAGTGGACCGCGGAAGGCAAGATCTCCTCGCATGTCGACCGCACCTTCCCGCTGTCGCAGACATCAGAAGCCCTGAAGGTGCTCGCCGGCCGCAAGGCGATGGGCAAGGTGATCCTGCATCCGGGAAGCTGAACCGAGATTGCGCAGCCCGGAAGGAGCCGAACGGACTACCATGGCGCTCCCTACCGTCTCCGTCACCCTGAGGAGCGCGCTCTTGCGCGCGTCTCGACGGGTCGACGGCCCCGCTGGTGGCCGTACATCCTTCGAGACGCGCTTCGCGCTCCTCAGGATGACGGATCGAAAGTTTCGTAGCCCGGATGGAGCGCAGCGAAATCCGGGATGCATCATAACCTTCCCTTGAAAAGAGGAGGTCGCTTTGCTCGCGAGAGCAAAGCGGGTGGGGATCAAATCTGCCGGCTTGCAGCGTCGCCTGTGGCTGACCCCCTTCCCGACCTTCCCCCTTTCAGGGGGAAGGAGAAGGCAGATCTCACTCCTCTTCCGGCACCCCGCGCTTCAGCGCGGCGCGGGCGGCATCGCGATGCTCCGGCGTGATGTGGCTTGCCACCATGCGGAGCGCAGTTGCGAGCACTGCGGCGTCATCGGTGAAGCCGAGGATCGGCAGCATGTCGGGCACGAAATCGAACGGCAGGATGAAATAGGCGATTGCCCCGAGCAGCGCCGCCTGGACATGGCGCGGCGTCTGCCGGTCAAAGGCGCAGTAATAGGCGGCCAGCAGGTCCTCCGCGAAGGGCAGGCTCGCCACCACCTTCTTGAACTTGATCCAGAAACGGCGGCGCACGCTTTCGGGGTCCTGCGCCAGCCGATCGGCAGGCCCAAATCCCACGCCGGGTTCGCTCGATGTCATCGCAAGGTTCCTCGACGCCGCGCCAGTTCGGCGGCGGACGATGCGAATCTGGGGACATCGGCGGACCCGCGCAAGGTTCCACGCGCCGGAGTCAATTGACCCCAAGCTGCCTTGCGATCGCGTTCATGGCCTTGGCGAGGTCGATATCGCGCTTGGTCACCCCGCCGACATCGTGGGTCGACAGCACCACCTCGACGGTCTTGTAGACGTTTTTCCACTCGGGGTGATGGTCGCTCTTCTCGGCGACCAGGGCGGCGCGGGCCATGAACCCGAAGGCCTCGTTGAAGTCCTTGAACACGAAAGTCTTGGCGATCGCCTCGCGACCGGACATCTCCGACCAGCCGGCCAGTTCCCAAAGGGCGGCCTTCTTTGCTTCCGCTGACAGCCGTTCGACCATGGTAACCCTCCCGTTTGACGCCGACTTTAGCCTAACAACCGGCCTCCGGGATGGGATCCACGCCCAAATTAAGGCCGAAATCGCGTCCTATCGCCGCTGGTAACCATGACGGAGTTGTAACATCTGTCCGTTCAGTAATTTGCTACACATAGAGGATGTGTGCGCGTTGGTAGTTTTGCGAGATTGAGCCCCGACGATTGTTTGCGAGATCGATGACAGACGGCTCCGCCAGCATGTCGCCCAAGCCGCTGCGTTCGGCAAAGCGGCGGCTGATGTTCGTTTTGATCGCGGGCGCGCTGGCCATCATCGGCACGTTGCTGGCCGGCTATTATTTCGCCGTGCGTCCGGTGACGCTGCGGATCGCGGTCGGTCCTGCCAACAGCGATGACGTCAAGGTCGTGCAGGCGCTGGCGCAGGCCTTCAACAACCAGCAGAACACCCAGGTCAAGCTGAGGCCGGTGCAGACCGAGGGCGCCACTGCCAGCGCCCAGACGCTGGCCGACGGCAAGGCCGATCTCGCCATCATCCGCGGCGATCTTGAGGTGCCGAAGAATGCCCAGGCGGTCGCGACCCTGCGCAAGAATGTCGTGGTGATGTGGGTTCCGCCCGCCAAGGGCAAGGTTCGGAAATCCGCGCGGA
This sequence comes from Bradyrhizobium sp. 33ap4, assembly GCF_032654765.1. NCBI lineage: Bacteria > Pseudomonadati > Pseudomonadota > Alphaproteobacteria > Hyphomicrobiales > Nitrobacteraceae > Bradyrhizobium > Bradyrhizobium sp. 33ap4. The sequence continues at coordinate 69,920 of NZ_JAUMTJ010000009.1, forward strand.
TCACCAAGATCGCGCAGCTTGCCGGCCGCAAGATCGGCGTCGTCGGCCGCACCCCGGCCAATGTCAATCTGCTGAAGCTGATCCTGACGCAATACGGCGTCGACCCGATGAAGGTCGAGATCGTTCAATTCCCGGCCAATGAGGCGGCGGAAGCGATCAAGAACCTCAAGGCCGACGCCTATCTCGCCGTCGGCCCGGCCAACAGCAAGATCACGATCGATGCGATCACGGCGTCGGTCCGCGACGGCGGCGAGCCCAGCTTCCTTGCGATCGACGCCTCCGAGGCGATCGCGCAGAACCATCCGGCCTATGAGGCCGCGGAAATCCCCGCCGGCTCGCTCGGCTCCGCTGACCGGCCCGATGATGAGGTGAAGACGATCAGCTTCTCGCACCACATCGTTGCGCGGAAGGGCCTGTCGGACTCGACGGTCGCGGCATTCACGCGGCAATTGTTCGCGATCCGGCAGTCGCTCAAGACCGATTTCCCGCTCGCCGCCAAGATCGAGACGCCGGACACCGACAAGGATGCCACCATTCCGGTGCATCCGGGCGCCGCCGCGTTTGTCGACGGCGAGGAAAAAACCTTCCTCGACCGCTACAGCGACTACATCTGGTGGAGTCTGATGGCGTTCTCGGCGATGGGCTCGGCCGGTGCGTGGTTCGCCGGCTATCTCAAGCAGGACGAGCGCAACACCAACACCTCGCAGCGCGAACGCCTGCTGGAGATGCTGAAAGCCGCGCGGCACAGCGATTCGATCGAGGAACTCGACCAGATGCAGGCGGAGGCCGACGACATCCTGCGCCACACGCTGGACTGCTTCGAGCACGGCGCGATCGAGGAAGGCACGCTGACCGCGTTCAACATCGCGCTCGAGCAGCTTCATAACGCCGTCGCAGACCGCAAGGCGCTGTTGTTCAGCATGCCGCAGAATTTGCAACGGGCTGCGACGCAGTTCAGGGCGGCGGGCACGGCGTAGGGGCGCCGCCAATCTTTATCCGCAAATCCCCCTTGCCTCCCCCCGCACTCGGGAGAGGGAGCCTGACAGATGCGGTTCCCTTACGTCCCGCACTCCCGCCGCTGTAATCTCTCCGTCATGGAGTTTTTCTAGGTCTTGGCGCGCCTGCGGCGCATTGTCGCTGTGACCTGAGGAGGCTCCCTATGACGATCCGGTTCTCGCGAAATCTCACCCGCCGACGCTTTCTCTCCACGGCGGCTGCGGCCGGCGCCGGCGTGATTGCGATGCCCTATCTGTCGCGCGCCGCCGACCGTCCCGTGATCACCCATGGCGTGCAGTCCGGCGATGTCGGCGTCGACGGCGGCGTGGTGTGGGCGCGTGCGGACCGGCCGGCGCAGATGATGGTCGAGGTCGCGACCACTGAATCGTTCAAGGACGCCCATACACTGCCGCCGATCACGGCGCTGCCCGAGAGCGACTTCACCGCCAAGATGCTGCTGGAGAACCTGCCCTCCGGCCAGGACATCTTCTACCGCGTCCGCTTCCGCGACCTCGCCCATATCGACATCGTCGGCGAGCCGGTGGTCGGACGCTTCCGCACCGCGCCGAGCGACCGCCGCGACGTCTCCTTCGTGTGGGGCGGCGATGTCGCCGGCCAGGGCTGGGGCATCAATCCCGACGACGGCGGCATGATCACCTTCGCCGCGATGAAGAAGCACGCTCCGGATTTCCTTCTGCACTCCGGCGACACGATCTACGCCGACGGCGTGATCCCGTCCGAGGTGAAGCTTCCCGACGGCAAGATCTGGAAGAACGTCACTATACCCGAGAAGGCGAAGGTGGCCGAGACGCTCGACGAATACCGGGCCGCCCACAAGTATAACTTCCTCGACAACAACGTCCGCGCCTTCAATGCCGAGGTGCCGATCTTCGTGCAGTGGGACGATCACGAGGTGACCAACAATTGGTCGCTGTCGAAACAGCTGCCGGCGGCCTACAAGGAGCGCGACATCACCGTGCTCGCGGCGCGCGCGGCAAAGGCCTTCCACGAGATGTATCCGATGCGCGAGAGTATCGTCGAGCCGGGCCGCGTCTATCGCACGCTGAGCTACGGTCCGCATCTCGACGTCTTCATGCTCGATGAGCGCAGCTATCGCGGCCCCAACGGCCCGAACCTGCAGGAGCAGTATGGCCCCGACGCCTATTTCATCGGCCCGGACCAGATGGCCTGGCTGAAGCGCGCGCTGCTCAACTCGCGCGCCACCTGGAAGGTGATCGCCTCCGACATGCCGCTCTCGCTGATCGTCTATGACGATGCCGCCAACAAGAAGGGCTCGGAAGCCTTTGCGCAGGGCGATGGCCCGGCGCGCGGCCGCGAGCTCGAAATCGCCGATATACTGCGTTTCATCAAGACCGCGGGAATCGTCAACACGGTGTGGCTGACCGCCGACGTGCATTACGCCGCCGCGCACTACTACAACCCGAACAAGGCCCAGTTCCAGGAGTTCGATCCGTTCTGGGAATTCGTCTCCGGCCCGCTGCATGCCGGCACGTTCGGTCCGAACGAGCTCGACAACACCTTCGGCCCCGAGGTGAAGTTCATCAAGGCGCCGGGCGAAGGCAACCAGAACCTGCCGCCGTCGGCCGGCATGCAGTTCTTCGGCCACGTCAAGATCGACGGCAAGAGCGGGCAGATGACGGTAAGCCTGCGCGACCGCGTCGACGCCGAGCTGTGGGCGATCACGCTCGACCCGAAGCCGGTCTAGTGTGCTGAATGCGAAGTTCGTGCGATTTCGCGGCAGCCACTTTCACGCACTTCGCATTCATAAAGCACACTAGAATTATAAGTTTGCTAGTGTCCTTATCGAATCCGAAGTTCGCTCCGAAGGTGCGGCAAATGATGCGAACTTCGGATTCGGGACACTAGTTCGGTCACAGCCACGACGGAACCGGACTCTTGGTCTTGACGGCCTTGCCGCCAAGGCGAGGCAACGCGATTGCCGGGGATGGACCTCCCCGGCATCTTCCGGTACCGATGTCGGAGCCGTTATGCTGGGGGCCCGGAGGGGCGGAGCATGAGGCGCTGCGAATTCTTTCGCGTGCTCAGTGGTAGCGTTGCGAGGTTTCGGCCTCGCCGCTTGTTGGTCGTCGCGATCGCAGTGTTCGCGCTGCTGCCGATCGAAGTCAGCGATGCCGGCTGGCTGCCCGATCTCTTCAGGAGCTCACCCAAGCATGCCAAGTCGCCGAAGCGCGCGAAGGCGACAAGGGCTGCCAAATTGGCAAGGCACCGCGCTCCGCCCAGGCACCGCGCCATGCGGCTGGCCGCCCTTGGGCCAGTCACCCTGCCGCTTTCGGCTCTCAAGCCGGCCGCTGCCAAATGCGATCCCGCGACGTTCCGGATCGTGCTGGATGTCGGACATACCGCGCAATCGGAAGGCGCGATCAGCGCGCGGAATGTCGCCGAGTTCACCTTCAACCTGCGCCTTGCGCGGCTGATCGAGGAGAGGTTGAAGGCCGAAGGCTTTACCGAAACCAGGCTGCTACTGACCGAAGGCAAAGCGAGACCGAGCCTCTTCAAGCGGGTCGCCGCCGCCAACAATCTGCACGCGGATCTGCTGATGTCGATCCACCATGACTCCGTGCCCAACAAGATGCTCGAGGACTGGGAGTTCGAGGGCAAGAAAAGCCACTTCAGCGACCGCTTCAGCGGCTACTCCGTGTTCGTCTCCCGGGACAATCCGGACTTCAAGACCAGCCTCCGGTTCGCCGAACTGGTCGCCGGGGAAATGAAGGCCCAGGGCCTGCATTATGCCGAGCAATACAGCCAGGCCATCATGGGTCGTTACCAGCACCCGTTGCTGAACAAGGATACCGGCGTCTACAGCAATGATGAACTCATCGTGCTGAGAAAGACCGCGATGCCCGCGATCCTGCTGGAGGCGGGCTCGATCATCAACCGGGACGAGGAACGCGAGATGGACTCGCCCGAGCGCCAAAACCTCATCAGCAGCAGCGTTGCTTCCGCCGTGAAGGAATTCTGCGAGCCGCGATGGGCGCTGCTCGGTCCACCCTGACGGCCGAGCGATCGACTCCTCCTCAGCCCGGCTTGCCCGACTTGATCTCCTTGAACTTGGCAAGCGCCTGCTCGAACTTGGCGTTGAACAGCCACATCGCATCGAGGATCTCGCGGAAGGTCGCGGATGTTCTTACCCGGTCGGCCCGGCCGAACGCGAAGATGCTGTTGTTGCGCAGATATCGCATGATCCTGGGATCGGAAATTCTGTAGCCGACGAGGTTGCCCGATTTGAGCGCTGCCCTGGTCGGCGTGGGAATGATCTGGATCAGCTCAAAGACCTTCATCTGATCGATCGGGTCCGGCAGCGCTTTCTGGATCGCCGCGACCTGCGGGAAAAGTTCGGCGTGTGCGTTCATGAGGCCGTCCCGCACGGCGGTCCAGTGATTGAACCTGTGGTCGAGGTTGCCGACCCGCGCCTCTTCCCGGTCGTCGCGACGGCTCAGCGCAGGATCGAGCGTCGCGATCGACCCCTTGATGGCGGCCCATTTCCTTCGGCCGTCGCGATCCTCGGACGGGCCGGTCTGCAGGCTTCCTTTATAGGTGTTCGATCGTGCATTGCCCGCATTCTGCTTGCCGTTCGTCTCGGCAAAGAAGAGGCCGAGGCTGATACGGCCCGCGACGGCGGCGTCGGCGGCGTCAAGACCCTTGGCCCGCGCGATCACCGTCGCCAGATCGACCACGTCCTTGAATGGCGTATCGGATGTTTGCGCACCGGCGGGCGGCGCCTCCATGACGTCGAAGAGCTTCCGGTACTCATCGAGCAGCGGCTCCTTGTCGGCGTCGAAATAGGCCGGAGGGATTCCGAATCTGTTGGGCCTACCGATCCTGGACGGAAGCGCATCGGTGAGGTCCTTGTAGGCGCTCATCATCTCGACACGGGCCAGATAGATCGCCTGACCCGGCAAGTCGGGCAGCGGCTGATTGGCATCGATCTGCGCGCGGCGCTGGCGCAGGATCGACTCGAAGCCCTTCAGGGCTTTGTCGTAGGTCTCAAGCGCGGCCGATTGCTCGCTCGAGAGTGCGGCCGGCGTAGCGAGAGCTGGCGACACGAAGCGACCGACGACGGCCGAGCCGAACGGCGGCGCTGGCAGCAGCCCGAGAGCGAGCGCGGCTGCGGGCGCGGCAAATATCCTGACCACCATGACGCTTTCCCGAAGCGCTTGCGTCACCGAATCCGACAGGCTGGATGGTAGACGACGAACGCGCCGACGGCGAGGCCGAAGCCGGCAATGCGTCAACGTCCGTTTCGCAGCGCCGCCTCCAGCGCCTCGCTCGAGCACGGCTTGGTCAGCCGCGGTTTGTCGGCGAGCGATGCCGGCAGCCGGATGTCCGCACCATAGCCCGTGACGAACGCGAACGGCACCTTCAGCGCATCCAGCCGCTCGGCGATGGCGAACGTCTTCTCGCCCCTGACGAGGCCGACGTCGAGCAGCGCGAAATCCGGCGCGCGTTCGGCGATCAATTCGAGCGCCCGGGCGACGTTCGTGGCGGTGCGCACCGTCCGGGCGCCGAAGCCGAGGATGGTGTCCTCGAAATAGAGCGAGATGATCGGATCGTCCTCAACCACGAGGACGTCACCGGGCGTGCCGGCATTGGGGGTGAAGTCCATGGCGTGCCAGTTTCCGTTTTTAAAGCATGGATGAAAGACCGGATCAGTCCGGCCGGATTGGCCCGCGACCGGCGCCTGAAAGCACGCCGGCTGTTCCCGAGGTGAAACCCATCACATCGCGGGCTGCCGCGTCTGTTCACTAGTGAACATAAATCCGGGAACTTTCCGATTATGGTCCGCGTTGGGTTCTCAGGATTTCCAATGATCACGAAACGGACCGAGTTGGCCGGGACGAGTGACCGGCCGTTCAACAATCTTTTGCGCCGGCTGAACGCCGCCGATTACGAACTGATCGCGCCGCACCTTGCCTTGGTCGAGGCCGCGGCCGGCGATCTGCTCTACAATCCCGGCGACGACGTCCAGACCGTGCATTTTCCATGCGGGCCAAGCCTTGCGTCCTACATGGTGCCCAATGAGGACGGCCGCGATGTCGAGACCATCCTGGTCGGTCGCGAGGGCGCGGTCGGCGGCATCGTCAGCCAGGGCTTCCTGCCGGCCTACACCCGCATCACCGTCAAGTTCGGCGGCCCGTTCGCGCGGCTGCCGGTCAGCAAGCTCGACGCCGCCAAGCTGACGTCGATCTCCGTGCGCAACATCTTCGCGCGCTATGCCGATTGTATGCTGGCGCAGATCTTTCAGTCGACCGCCTGCAATGCGATCCACTCGATCGAGCAGCGCGCGGCGAAATGGATCATCTCGGCGATGGAGCGCACCAATGGCAACGGCATGGTGCCACTCACGCATGAACAGCTCTCGACTTTGCTCGGCGTCGGCCGCAGCTACACCAGCCGCGTGATCCAGAACTTCAAGGCGGAAGGCGTGCTCGAGACGCGTCGCGGCGCGATCGTGATCCGCGACGCGGACAAGCTGCGGCAGCGCTCTTGCCTGTGCAACGACGCCGTCAAGGATCATTTCGAGGAAGTGCTGCGCGGCGTGTATCCAAGCGAGGACAACCCGCAGAACTAGGGTGTGTACTCATTATTCGTCGCATCCGCCATGCTTCCGGAAGCCGACGCTGAACCCGATATCGCCGTAGGGGTTCGTCCTATCGCCCCAACCCCGCGCGCTTAATGAGCGCTTAACGCTTTTGCGCAACAGATAGGATCACCAGCGCGGAATTAGTCCTAGTTATGAGTGCGAGCCGAGCTCCCGAGGAGGGGAATCGGATGGGACTGCTTTTTGTCGGAGCGCTGGCAGGAATCCTGATCGGCTTTGGCTGGTTCGCGCCTTCCCGAGGGGATTTCCTTGGGTGTGAGTCAAGACCCTGTTTCGACAAGGTTGCAGTCGCCCGACCCACGGAGCCAGTGCCGGCGGCGTTAGCGCCCGCGCCTGCGATCGTCAAATCGAATTCTGCAACCCCGGCAAAATAAGTCGGAGGCCAAGCGGTCTTAGGAAGACAACTATAACACTCAACTCCTTGGCTCACAGAACGACATGGCTACGATCCGACTTCAACGTCCCGACACCCGAACACGCCGCGGACATGGCAGATCCTGTCCTCACCAAAGCGAAGGTCACGATTGCAGCGCAGATAGAGGATCCGGGATCGGCCGAATTCAGCGACATGAAGCGCGCCATGCGAAAGAACACGTTCGGACGCGCCGTGGATACGATTTGCGGGCGCGTGAAAGGAAGAAGTGCGTCGGGCGGAGAGACTGGAGGGAGGCCGTTTCTGTATCTTGTGAAGGAGGATGAAGCGTATGTCGTCGACGGCAAGTCGGGGTCGGCGGCGTCAACGGCGTATCGAAATATCTGCAAATAGGGGATGCGTCGACCGCGCCACGGCGCGCGTCCAAATGATTTGAGCGGAAAGAATTTCCCACCGAGGCGCCAGGCTATCCCGCAATGGATGCGATCCTGATGTCGGGGCTGCGCGTGATGATGCATTCAGGATGAATGCCGCAACGGTAAATGCGCAATACGGATCGATGGGACTGTCGCAGAAATTCTTTTCATTCCGAGGAAATCATGGACGACATAACCTCAAAACGGCTCAATGGAGCGCTTCACGTACCGGTTCTGGTGATCATCGAGCCGCACCTGTTGCCCCGCACATGTATTCTCAACGTCCTCAGGCGGGAATTGGCCGACTTCGAGATCCTCGACATGGCAACGGTCCGAGGCCTGGACTGCATGTCAACCCGCGACGTTCGTCTGGTGCTGCTGAGCATCGCGGACAAGCCCATCGGCGATCCCTCGGTCGAGGACGATCTCGCCTTCGTGGCCGAGCACTGTCCCAATGCCGCCGTCGCAATCCTGTCAAACCATGACGACGAGCCGACCGCGCAAGCCGCGATGCAGCGGGGTGTTCGCGGCTTTCTTCCCACCTCGCTACCAATCGAGGTCGTCATAGCCGGCCTGCGCCTTGTTCTTGTCGGCGGCGTCTACAGGCCGTTGCCGGTCGCCGAGATGAACAGGATGCCGGGTTTCGATCCGCCGGACGCGCGCGGGCTTGCGTCCGCATATCTGATGAACGAGGCAGCCAGGGCGGCCATCGACAGGAGCGGTCTCACGCCTCGAGAGCAGCACGTTCTCGCGGAATTGGAGCTCGGCCTGCCTAACAAGCTGATCGCAGCCAAATTGAAGCTCTCGGAAAGCACCGTCAAAATGCACATTCAGCATATCATGAGGAAATGTGCCGCTCACAATCGCACGGAAGCGGTCCTCCGCTGGCGCGGCCGGTCGCTCGCGCAGAATCGCGATCACGACCCGGGCACAGCCCCAATGCCGGAGACCTAGTCACGCTGAGCGGGATCAATCCTCTCTGAATGCACCGCGGAAGCTGTCGAGCAGGGGCCTGAGCGCGTAAAGTGCGACGGTACCGCGCCCCGTGGTGATGAACACTTGAACCGGCATACCGGGGACGATCTGGAAGTCGTTTGCGGCGATCTGCGCATCGTCGATCCGGATCTTGGTCGCGTAGTATGGCTGGTCGGTACGCTTGTCGAGTAGCCGGTCTGCCGATACGTGCACGACGATTCCCTTCAGGCGCGGTACGCGACGCTGATTGTACGGCACGAGATGCACCTCGGCATTGAGGCCGGGATGAACCACATCAATGTCCTCGGGCCTCAGGCGGGCGGTCACGATGAGGCGGTCTTGCCGCGGCACCAGCTCCATGAGCGGAGCACCCGCCCCGATGACGCCGCCCGTCGTATGGATCCGCAAGTCGGTTATCACGCCGTCCTCAGGCGCCTTCACCTCCGTTCGCGATAGCTGATCCCTGGCCGCAAGCAACCGTTCGCGGAGCTGGAACATCTGGTTCTGTGCTTCACGAAGCGACTGTGCGATCTCGCTCTGCCTGTCGCTCTCGAGCTTGAACAATGTGGCCTGCTGCTCGCTGATGACCTGCCCGGCGCGAGAAATCTGCGCGGTGATCTCGCCGCGGCGCCCCTCAACGTCGGCCAGTTCACGTTGCAGGTTCAGAAGCCGCGGCCGCCGTTCGAGTCCCTTGTTCACGAGCGTCGTGACCATATCCAGTTCTTCCCGGACGATGTCGACCCGCTGCCCGGTAGCGTTCTGCTGAGCCTTGAGACCTTCGATCTCCCTCTCGACTTGAAGCCTCCGTTCGCGAACGACCGCAAGCTGCGACTCATGAACCTGCCGGCGCGCCAGAAAAATGAACTGCTGCGCCGATACCGCGGCGGCGGCCACCCCATTTCGCTTGCTGTCCTGCTCCAGCGCGCTCGGGATTGCGATGCTCTCGAAGTTCTGCTGCTCGGCCTGAAGCCGTGCGGCACGAGCAATTGCATCCCACAACTGGCCTTGAAGGCTTTGCACCTCCGAACCGGGCCGTGTGTCGTCCAGCGCGATCAGCGTCTGTCCGCTTCGCACGATATCGCCGTCCGCAACCAGGATCTTCCTGACGATCCCGCCTTCCAGGTGCTGAATCGTCTTGCGGCTCGATTCTGATTCCACGACGCCGGAAGCGATCGCGGCGCTCTCGAGAGGCGCGAGGCACGCCCATGTGCCAAGCCCCAGCATGAAGCAGAGCACCAGCAGGTTGCCCGCCAGCGTGATACCGCGAAGCCGTCTACGCGGAGAGATGGGTGTCGGGGTCGCACACCATGGATATTCGAGGGGCTCGAAATCGTCGATCGCGGTAACCACGACTCCGAGCCGTCCGGCGAGCGGGGGGCTTGCCGGCGTTCGCACGAGCTGGTCCCAGATCGCGGGTAGCCTCGATATCGTGGGAAGCTTCCAGATGGTGAGAGGGTTCCGGATCATGGCGCAATCCGCGATGTAACCTGGGGTCGGTTCAGGTGCCGCTCAAAGATTTCCTCGCTGTCGCCGAAAGCGACGACCGCCCCCTCTTCCATAATGGCAATCTTGTCTGTGGCTGCGAGGAGACCCATACGATGAGTGACGACGACCAGGATGACACCGGCGAGCTTCATGCGCTCGATAGCGTCCAGCAGCATTCGCTCGCCCCCGTAATCGAGACTGGCATTCGGTTCGTCGAGAACGATCAGGCGTGGACCGCCGAAAAAGGCCCGGGCAAGACCGAGGCGCTGCCGATATCCGCGCGAGAAGGATTTTTCACGGTGAATCACCGTGTCGTACCCGTTCGGCAGGCGCATGATCGCCTCATGAATTCCGACCAGCTTGGCCGCTTCCACGACCTTCCGCCGATCGGCATCATCAAGCCGTGCGATGATATCGCTTATCGTATCGCCGAGCAGGTCGATGTCCTGGGGGAGATAACCGAGACGGTGACCGCTTAGGCCCTCGCGAAGCAGCGAGACGTCGGTATTGTCGAGCAGGACACAGCCATGGGTTGGCGTCGACAGCCCGGCAATCACCCGGCCAAGCAGCGACTTGCCTGACCCGGACGCACCGATAACGCCAAGGCATTCTCCGCGCGCGAGCGTGAACGAGACACCGTTCAGCAGAAGGTGGTTGGTCCCTGATAGCCTCACGCCGACGTTGTCGACAACGAGACCGCTCGATGCTTGCCGCTGCGAAACCTCCGGATCCTGCCGTCCGGCGGCGGCGGGGGACGCGGCGAGAACCGCGCCGAGCCGCTGGCAGGCACTCACGGCCGTCCTGAGTGACTTCCAGCCTGCGATCGCACTTTCGACCGGCGCGAGCGCGCGGCTGAACATCAGTGTCGAAGCAAAAATGATCGCCGGACTCTTTCCGTGCTCGAGGACAAGCCACGCGGCAGCCCCCATTATCAACACCTGCGACAGCGCGCGGATCGGCTTGGTGACCAGCATCACGATCTCGCTTCGCCGGACTGCCACATCGTGCTCTCTGCGTGCCTCCTGCGCGTCATGATAGATCGCGCGCGCAGCGCTATCGAGCATTCCCATGGCGCGGATCATATGGATGTTGCCTGCGGCGGCCTGGAGGCGGCCGTAGCTTCTGGACAGCGCGGCGCCGGATCTGAGCAGAACGTCCTCGGTAACCAGATCTCCGGCAACCGTGAGAGCGAAGAGGAAAGCCACACAGCAGGCGCCTACCACGCCAAGCAGGGGATGGATGAGAAAGAGGACCAGGAGGAACAGGGGCGCCCAGAGTGCGTCGAACAGCATCGGACATGCGCCGGAATCGATGAACTGGCGCAGCGCGGTGAGATCCCGATATGCGTCCGACGCCCGCGTCCAATCGCTGCGAAACGCGGATTCGAGGCTGGCCGAAAGCACGCAAGGACGGAGCCGATCGTCGAGCCAGGCGCCAAGGCGACCCAGGACAGCGCGCCGCAAGGCATCGAACACGCCGCCGACCACGACCGTGATCGCGACAATGAGCGTGAGCAGGAGCAGCGTGTCGCCGCTCCGGCTCGACAACACCCTGTCGTAGATCTGAAGAAGGTAGATGGAGGGCGCAAACAAAAGCAGGTTGTAGCTGCAGCTATATGCGAATACGAGACCAAGCGGTCCCGCACAGGACCAAAGGGCCGCGTGCAGTGGCGTCGAGATCTGCGGCAGGACAGGCAACCGAATGGGCGGCATCAGCATGATCGTCACCGCCTGAAATCGAAGTCCGGCGCACTTGCCCGACGGCCAACGCGATCTGCCAAGAAGGGCATCGGCTTGAACTGCGGGACCGGCAGCAAAGGCCGCCGGTCCCGCCACGGTCGGACGAGCCGATGGTCAGAATGTATCGAGGTGGAAGCTCACTTCTCCACCCAGCGCGGCGTTGCCGTCTCCGCCATTGCCGCCGATGCCGGCCAGGACCTCCTGGTGCTGGTCCACCGCGAGCTTGTTGATCTGGGTGGCATCCGTATTGGCATATACCTTGGAGGTATCGTGGCCGCTGTAGGATTTCTGGCTTCCGTTCGACTCGGCGCTTCCGCCATGGGCCTTCGCAAACACCGAGGCCGTCGCGTTCGCGCCGCCGGCGTCCCAATCTGCCGTCTGAGTGACGTGGTCGCCGGTGTTCACATGCACATCGGCGCCTTCTGCCTTGTTGGTTGGATCGAAGTTGAGGGTCGGCTTGCTGATGATAGCTCCCTTGAAGGTACCGTCGCCGCCATTTCCGACACTTTGACCACCGGTGTTGATCGATTTGAATTCGATCGAATCCGAGATGCTGATCGCCTTGGGCAACATTTGAGCCTCCGTCCTTGTGTTGGCTGTCGTGCATCATCCATCCCGATCAGGCGGACGCGCACGGGCGAGTCTGATCCGGCGATGCGCGCTGCCGATAGATGTCAAATCGGACACCATCCGGCTTGGTCGACCTACGTACGAAAGTATGACATTCGTCGCGCAACATCGGAGCTCGAAACATCGGGAGGCGCCCCTGCGCGAGATTTGCATGCGCAGGGAGTCCGCTACCTTGCGACCGGCCTGCGCGAGCGGTGCGATGTTTCGCTATGCCAACAGGTGAAGATCGGACAGAAGATGGGCGGAAAGATCGCCACCCAGCGCGAGATTGCCGTAGCCGCCGTCCCCACCAAGTCCGGCAATCTGGACCGCACTCTGGTCGATGTGCACGTTGTTGACCTGATCGGCCACGGCCGTCGAATGGGGCCCCGCGATTGCGATATTGATGGGTGCATAGATCGCGACGCTGACATCGATCAGGCTGCCGGCAAAATAGCCGTTGCCGCCGTTGCCTGCGCCGTTCGAGCCGGTCGCAATGGTGTCGGAGCCGCCCCACAAGCCGTGGGAAAGAAGGCTTGCATGGCCGCCCGTCGCGGCGTTGCCATTGCCGCCGTGCCCGCCCATAGCGTCGATCTGAACTACGGATTGATCCACGTTGGCGTCATTCGTCTGGACTGAATGAACGTTGGAGCCATAGCCCGCGACTGCGATGTTGATCGGGTCGTACACTAAGATCGAGGAATGCACGAGACTCCCGTGGAACGCGCCGTCGCCGCCATTGCCGGCCTGACTCCCGCCCGTTTGAACGTCCCAGACACTCCCTCCGTTGCTTGATCCCCAGCTGGGGTCGAGCGTGATGATGCTGCCGCCGACGGCCACATTGCCATTTCCGCCACTGCCGCCGACGCCCGCGACCTGCGTAGCCGATTGATCGATGTCGACTGTGTTCGATTGACTTGCATGGGCCGTGCCGCCTGAGCTCGCCACCGCAATATTGATCGGATGATAGATCACCACCGGAGCGTCCACCAACGCACCCGAGAAATAGCCGCTGCCGCCGTTTCCGGCGCCGTTGTCGCCGCTCCCGATCACGCCGGAGCCCAGGGAAGCGCTGATGCTGCCTCCCGATGCAAGGTTGTCATTCCCACCATGTCCGCCGACGCCGGCGATCTGAAAGGCGGATTGATCGACATTCAAATCGTTCGACTGGTTGGCCACGGCGGCCGAGCCGTATCCCAAACTCACCGAAATGTTGATCGGTTCATAGATCAACAGGGATGCGTGAATGATACCTCCGTAAAAGTAACCGTCTCCGCCGTTCCCGGCGGTGTTCGCCCCGCTCTCGATCGAAGCGATGCCCGTCGCGGAATGCGATGCGCCGGCAGCAGGCTTCGTTGCCGAAGCATCCAGGCTCGCTGCAGTGTGGTTGCCGACGTGGCCGCCCGTGCCGACCCCCGACGCGGTGGGATGGACGGATTGGCCTAGGCCAGAGTCATAGGGCGGGGAATTCGACGTCGCGGGATGCGCATCGAGCCCTGCAAACGGGCTGCTCGGTGCCGGACCCGACTCGTCGTCACCATCGTGCCCATCGTGGCGATGAGAGGCGTGATGCAGCCGGATCCCATCCGACATCCGCGAAAAATCCATCGTAGCCTCCCTCATCGCAATCGCTCCGCGCAATCGGGACGGGTCCTGCACTCCGGACAGAATGTCATCCTGGGACGGTCGAAAGCCCAGCCGTCAGTTCGGATATAGCGCTTCGGATGGACGCCGTAACATCGGCTATATCCGTTCTGGCGCGGTTACAGCCTTTGTCGTTTTGCGCGGGGCCGGCGTCGCCGGTGTGGTCCATCAGCGCGCCGCTCCCAGGCGGACGGTTGATAACCTCGCCCCGCCATTGCAATCGGGAAGCCGCTATCGCGGACCGCGAAAATCGCGCTACACTCGCCTCATGGGTGGGGCTGAACTTCACGCCGTCTTCGACGTTGCAGCATGGGGCGCGGCCGCGCTCGCGATGTGGTGGCTGTCGCGCCGGCGCGGGCTGCAATTCCCGCGGCAATCCTTCGAGCTCACCTACATCGCCGCGCTGGTATTCGGCGCCGGCATCGGCGCCTACATCTTCGGCACGCTGAACCTGTGGTTCTCCGGCATGTCCGGCATCGCCCGCTCGGTCGAGGGCGCGCTGGCCGGCGGCATCGTCGCGATCGAGCTCTACAAATGGCGACACGGGATTTCGTTGCGCACCGGCGCGCGGTTCGCGCTGCCGCTTGCGATCGGCGTCGCGGTCGGCCGTCTCGGCTGCTATTTCGCGGGGCTCGAGGACTTCACCTATGGCACACCGACCACGCTGCCCTGGGGCCATGATTTCGGCGACGGCGTGCTGCGCCATCCGGTGCAGCTCTATGAAAGCTTGGCGATGGCGGGGTTCGCGGCATTCTATGCCTGGGCCGTATTGAACCGAAATGCCGCCGTCATCACCAACGGATTCTACCTCATGCTGTTCTACTACGGGCTGCAGCGCTTCCTGTGGGAATTCATCAAGCCCTATGGCGCGCTGATCGGACCATTCTCGCTGTTTCACCTGCTGTCGCTGTTTGTCATGATTTACGCCGCCGTCATGCTGGCGACGGCGCCGAATGTGAGCTTGAAGCATGAACGCGCCGCTGCGTAACGCACGCCCTTACATCTTCTGGGGCCAGAGCCAGTCGCTATGCGAAACTTGCCTCACCCTGGTGCCGACCAAGATCCAGATATCAGGCAACGAGGTCTGGTACGAGAAGCGCTGCAAGCAGCATGGCGTGCAGTCGACGCTGGTCTCGACGGATGCGGCCTATTGGCGGCTGTGCAAGGATTTCATCAAGCCCGGCGACCGGCCGCTCGCGTTCCAGCGCCACACCGAATTCGGCTGCCCCTATGATTGCGGACTGTGCCCCGACCACGAGCAGCACTCCTGCCTGGCGCTGATCGAGATTACCGAGCATTGCAATTTGACCTGCCCGGTATGCTTTGCGGATTCCTCGCCGGCGCGCACCAGCTTCACGCCGCTGGCGAAAATCGAGAAGATGCTGGACGCGCTGGTCGCGAGCGAGGGCGAGCCCGACCTGGTGCAGATCTCCGGCGGCGAGCCGACGCTGCATCCGGATTTCTTCGCCATTCTGGATGCGGTGCGCGCCCGCCCGATCCGCCATGTGATGATCAACACCAATGGCCTCAGGATCGCGCGCGAGCCCGACTTCGTGGCGAAGCTCGCCGAGAACAAGCGCGGGCTTGAGGTCTATCTGCAGTTCGATTCGCTGCAGCGCGAGGCGCTGGTCAATCTGCGCGGCGCGGACTTACGCAAGATCCGCCAACAGGCACTGGAGAATCTCGAGCGCCACGGCGTCTCGACCACGCTGGTCGCGACCATTAAGCGCAGCGTCAACGACGGCGAGATCGGCGACATCGTCCGTCACGCGCTGACCTGGAAGTGCGTCCGCGGCGTCACGCTGCAGCCGGTGCAGGATGCCGGCCGCAACGAGCATTTCAACAAGGACACCGACCGCATCATGCTGTCGGAGATCCGCCGGCGCGTGATCGAGACCGGGGTGTTCGGCGCTGACGACATGATCCCGTTGCCCTGCAATCCCGAGAGCATCTCGATCGGCTACGGCCTGCGCAACGGCGACAAGGTGCTGCCGCTGACGTCGCTGATTCCGCAGGAGCAGCTCATCGCCGTGATGCCCAACACCATCAGCCCGGAGAAGTATCCGGTGTTGCGGGAGAAGTTTGTCGACCTGTTCTCGCTGTCGTCGGGGCCGCTGAACACATCGGAGCGGGTCTGCGAATTGCTGTGCTGCCTGCCGAGCTTCGAGGTGCCGGAGGGGCTTACCTACGAGAACGTGTTCCGCGTCACCATCGTGCAGTTTCTCGACCGCTTCAATTTCTGTGTCGGCAACGTCAAGCGAAGCTGCATCCACTTCGTCACCGAAAGCGGCGCGATCATCCCATTCGACACCTACAATCTGTTCTACCGTGACGGAAAGATCGACGGCATCCGCGCCGCGCTGGCCGGCCAGACCTATCGTGAAGCCCGGCAAAGCGAGGAGGCGCCGCGATGAGCGAGACCAATCCACCGCCCATCCCGCCTGCACCACCGGAGCCACCCTACCAATACGTCCCGCCGCCACCGTCACCACGCAGCGGCTGCGCCACCGCGTTCATGGTGCTGTTCGGGCTGGTCCTGCTGCTGCCGGGGCTCTGCGCCCTGCTGTTCGGGTTCGGCGTCCTGAGCGAGTCGAAAACCGATCCCTCCATTCTCTTCCTGATCCTGCTCGGGCTCGCGGTCTGCTTCGCCGGCGTGATGCTGATCCGCGCCGCGATTAAGGGACGCTAGTCCGGGGTATCGTGAGCAGTTTTCAGCAAAACCCGGAACAGAGACAGCGCAACGGCTGCCTGACCGCCCTCATGCTGGTGGTAGGGGTGATCCTGCTGATCCCTGGCGTCCTGTGCGCCATTCTCAACGCCAAGATGGGCGCCGGGGCCGGCGGCGACCCCATCACCATGTTCGTGATGATGGTGGCGCTGGGTGGGCTTGGCCTGATTGTGTTCGCGATTACCCGGAAGTAAGACCTGAAAGCCCCCCAAAACCCGCCTTTGGAACCAAAATCAGCCCTCCAAACAGCCAATAAATCATTGTTTTTTGGCGTTTTCTGACTATATTGCGCCGCAACGCGCAAGGTGCCCGGTCCTCTGACCGGGCTTCCTTTTTGGGGTGATGCGTCCCCGTCAAATTTCTTGGGTATGAGCGTGATCCGGGCCCGAATGGGCCACGCGAGCGAGCGGCCGGCCAAACTGGTCCGGCGAGATCGCGCATCTGACCATTGCACGACCAGAAGAAGAGCCATGAACCTTCGCAACGTCGCCATCATCGCCCACGTCGACCACGGCAAGACCACCCTCGTCGACCGCCTGCTGCAGCAATCCGGCACCTTCCGCGAGAACCAGAAGGTCACCGAGCGCGCCATGGACTCCAACGACCTGGAGCGCGAGCGCGGCATCACCATCCTGGCCAAGGCCGCCTCGGTGCAGTGGAAGGACATCCGCGTCAACATCGTCGACACCCCCGGCCACGCCGACTTCGGCGGTGAGGTCGAGCGCATCCTCAACATGGTGGACGGCGCGCTGGTGCTGGTCGACGCCGCCGAGGGCCCGCTGCCGCAGACCAAGTTCGTGGTGTCGAAGGCGCTCAAGATCGGGCTGAAGCCGATCGTCGTGATCAACAAGGTCGACCGTCCCGACGCGCGCCCGACTGAAGTCATCAACGAGGTGTTCGACCTGTTCGCGGCGCTCGACGCCAGCGAGGAGCAGCTGGACTTCCCGATTTTGTACGGATCGGCCAAGCAGGGCTGGATGGCGGAAAGCCCGGAGGGTCCGAAGGACCTCGGCATGCAGCCGCTGTTCGACCTGATCGTACGTCACGTCGAGCCGCCGAAGGTCGAGGAAGGTCCGTTCCGCATGATCGGCACCATCCTCGAGGCCAACCCCTATCTCGGCCGCATCATCACGGGCCGCATCTCCTCGGGCTCGATCAAGCCGAACCAGCAGGTCAAGGTGCTATCCGCCGACGGCAAGCTGATCGAGAGCGGCCGCCTGACCAAGATCCTCGCCTTCCGCGGCCTTGAGCGGACCCCGCTCGAGGAGGCCGAGGCCGGCGACATCGTCGCGATCGCGGGCCTCACCAAGGGCACCGTTGCCGACACCTTCTGCGATCCCACCGTCGAGACGCCGCTGCCGGCGCAGCCGATCGATCCGCCGACGGTGTCGATGTCGTTCATCGTCAACAACTCGCCGCTCGCCGGCACCGAAGGCGACAAGGTGACCTCGCGCATGATCCGCGACCGCCTGATGCGCGAGGCCGAGGGCAATGTCGCGCTGCGCGTGGTCGAGGCCGCCGACAAGGATTCCATGGAAGTCTCCGGACGCGGCGAATTGCAGCTCGCGATCCTGATCGAGACCATGCGCCGCGAGGGCTTTGAGCTCTCGGTGTCGCGCCCGCGCGTCGTGCTGCAGAAGGACGAGGCGACCGGCGCCTGGCAGGAGCCGATCGAGGAAGTCGTGATCGACGTCGACGAGGAGCATTCCGGCGTCGTCGTGCAGAAGATGAGCGAGCGCAAGGCCGAGATGATCGAGATGCGCCCCTCCGGCGGCAACCGCCTGCGGCTGGTGTTCTACGCGCCGACCCGCGGCCTGATCGGCTACCAGGGCGAACTGCTGACCGACACCCGCGGCACCGCGATCATGAACCGCATCTTCCACGGCTATGCCGCCTACAAGGGCGAGATCCAGGGCCGCCGCAACGGCGTCCTGATCTCCAACGACCAGGGCGAAGCGGTGGCCTATGCGATGTTCAAGCTGGAAGACCGCGGCCCGATGATGATCGAGCCGGGCTGGAAGGTCTACAAGGGCATGATCGTCGGCGAGCACACCCGCGACAACGACCTCGAGATCAACGTGCTGAAGGGCAAGCAGCTCACCAACATCCGCACCACCTCGAAGGACGAGGCGGTGCGCCTGACACCGCCGATCCGGATGACGCTGGAAAAGGCGCTCGCCTATATCGAGGACGACGAGCTCGTCGAGGTGACGCCGAAGTCGATCCGACTGCGCAAGAAGCACCTCGACCCGAACGACCGCAAGCGCGCCGAAAAGGCCAAGGAAGCGGTGGCGTAAGCTGTCATGCCCCGGTTCGACCGGGGCATCCAGTACGCCGCGGCCCATCAGTTCAATCGCTACTGTCTCTGGAATACTGGATCACCCGCCTTCGCCTGCGCGGGTGATGACAGTCATGCATGTGGCGGCTTCAGGCCCGGCGGCGGACGTGCTAGAGCCGGGACATGACTTCCCCTCCCTCCACGGTCGATGTTGCCATCATCGGCGCCGGCGCCGCCGGCCTCGGTGCCGCGAATGCGCTGAAGGACTCCGGCCTCTCCACGATCGTGCTGGAAGCCCGCGACCGCCTCGGCGGCCGCGCGCATACGATTCAGGCCGCGCCTGACGTGGTGTTCGACATCGGCTGCGGCTGGCTGCACTCGGCCGACCGGAACAACTTTGTCGGCATCGCCCGGCAACTCAACTTCGAGCTCAACAAGGACCTGCCGCCGTGGCGCGAGCGCGCCTACGGCGAGGCGTTCCCGCAGGCCGCTCGCGACGACTTCACGCACGCACTCGACCAATTCTACGACCGCATCGAGCAGGCGGCGCGGCATGGCAAGGACTGCCCGGCCAGCCTGTATCTCGAGCCCGGCAACCGCTGGAACCCGATGATCGATGCGATCTCCACCTATGTAAACGGCAGCGAGCTCGACCAGGTCTCGATCCTCGATGTCGATGCCTATGAAGACACCGACATCAATTGGCGGGTGCGGCGCGGCTATGGCGCGCTGGTCGCGGCCTATGGCGCGCAGGTGCCGGTGGCGCTGAACTGCGAGGTCAGCCTGATCGATCACTCCGGCAAGCGGATCCGCATCGAGACCTCGCGCGGCGCGCTTGAGGCGGACAAGGTGATCGTCACCGTGCCGACCAACCTGATCGCCGATCAGACGATCCGCTTTTTACCTGCGCTGCCGGACAAGCTCGACGCCGCGCGCGGCCTGCCGCTCGGCCTCGCCGACAAGGTGACGCTGGCGCTCGCCGAGCCCGAGGCGCTGCCGAAGGAAGGCAATCTGCGCGGCGCCACCATGCGCACCGAGATGGGCACCTATCACATCCGCCCGTTCGGCCAGCCCTGCATCGAAGGTTTCTTCGGCGGCCGTTTTGCGCGACAGCTTGAAGATGCCGGCGACGGCGCCATCGCCGCGCACAGCATCGACGAGATCGTCTCCTTTCTCGGCAGCGATTTCCGCCGCAAGCTGAAGCCGCTCAGCGAGTCTCGCTGGGCCCACGACCCGTTCGCCCGCGGCTCCTACTCGCACGCACTGCCCGGCCACGCCGACAAGCGCGCCGTGCTGGCCGCGCCGGTCGACGGCCGGCTGTTCTTCGCCGGCGAAGCGACTTCGCCGGAGTTTTTCTCGACCGCGCACGGCGCGCGGGATTCGGGGGAGAGAGCGGCGAGGGAAGTCCTTAATTCTTTAGTTCAACACCCATAAGTTGCGACTCGGTCGACAGGCCGCCCGAAAATGGATATTTCTCCAGGATTTCTGTCTTGGGGGATGAAATGTCTGACGCAGTAAATTTAGATGCAATGATTCGTCGAGATGATTTTGCTGTCAAAGGATCGCAAGTAGCATCCGCAGAACCAATCAAATCACTCTCGATCGAAACTTTGAGCAGTACGGGAATGCTGGTTCCGCTGCTGCGCAAGCCCGACTTTCAGCGCGAGACCAATCACTGGACATCAGTACAGGTCGTTTCATTTCTCGAAAGCTTTTTGGACAACGAGCTGATTCCATCGATCATTCTATGGCAGTCTGAGTCGTACGTCTTCGTGATCGATGGCGGTCAGCCATCGAAAAAAAGTCAAAGCGATTGCACGAGCTGTTCTTCACGCCCGAGATCAATCAACCCATTAAAACGCTCGACCTACCACTTGGCGGAACAAAATCTCCGATACTTGCACTCGACCTACTAATGAATCTGATTTCAACGACGTGCGCCGATGCAGGCAAGAGCCGACGCTCGATCAGTGATTTTGCAGTTGACGCCGATGGCTCAGAGACCATTGGGGTATTGGATGAGTGTTTGGACGTAATGAACCGCGTGACCGGAAATGACGCTGCAAGCCTTGGACTTCATCCAGCAGTGTACTTCTACTCCGACAAGGGGCGTCATATTCCTGATCTTTTGCTTGGAATGCTCTACTTATTCAAAGAGAGAATAAAGAACAACGACGGGTTCTTCTTTAAGAAGTTCATTAAGGCGCGCGCGACGATGGAGAATAATCGAGCCTGCGAAATCTGTTTCGTATGATCACGTGGATCGAGTGCGCGATGGCGGCGTCGGCGCCGCCGCCAACGGCCAGATGACACACCCTTACTGCAACACCTCAATTAAGAACTAAGAAAGATCACTCCATGACCCGCGCCCGCAAATCCGCATCCGGCACGAAGCACGTCTCGTACTTCCCGAAAATCTTATAGCGATTGCGGGCGATGAGGTTGTAGACGGCGTCGCGCAGCGGCTTGGGCACGGCGAACAGCGTGCGGGTCCAGCGCCAGCCGGGCAGATGGCTCAGCACCGTCAGCGCCGCGTCGGATTTCATGTAGGCGACGCCGCCGTGGACGACGGCGTTGGTGTCGGGGTCGTCAGGATCGATGCCGAAGCTCTTCGCCAGCCGCGTGCCGTAGCCGGACTGGATCGGCGTGAAGCGAAAGCGGCGTGCCGTGTCGCGGGCGATGACGAAGCGGACCCAGCGCGAGCAGAAGATGCAGACGCCGTCATAGAGGATCACGTCGTCGTCGGGCCAAGTGCTCATCTCGATTCCCTCAACGCGTTTTCTTCACGCGAACCGGTTCCCACTTCGCTCGAAAACGCTACCGGTTATCCAGGATCAACAGCGCGATCAGCATCAGCACGATCGCAGGTCCCGTCTTCACCAGCGCGCCGAGCGGCTCGATCCAGAGATCCGGCGTCAGTATCGCCGATCCCGCCATGTAGCCGAGCGAGGCGACGATGCCTGCGATCAGACCGAACGCCGCGGTGCGACGGATCGCGATCAGCACCCCGATGCTCATGTCCATCAGGCTGGTCAACACCGTCACCGGCCCGACCAGCGGCGGCGGGAAATGGTGCGCGCTCAGGATGCCGGCGGCGGCGTCATAAGAGATCACCAGCGCGATGAAGCCGGATGCGACCCAGAACAGCACGAGGCTTGCGAAGATCAGCGCCTTGATCAAAAACAGCCGCGCGAACCATTTGTCCTGAATGGTCGCGGGGCGCCCGCCGACCGCTTGCGCGATTGTCTTCGGCACGATGCCGGTCGCTTGCATCCAGCCTGCGGGATCGCCGGTGACGCCGCGGCGCAGTTCGGCGATCGCGGTGGAGCGCAGCGGCGGCATCCAGCCGAGCCGGCTCGCGAGATCGCCGAGGCGGGCGCCGAGATCGATCAGGACCGGCGGCGTCGCGATGCGGACATGCTTTGCCGTGCCGAACGACCGGCGGAACTGGGCGATAACGCCGCCGAGCGAAATCGGCTGCTCCTGCATCAGGTCCCATGTCACCGATCGCACCGCTTCATCAGCGACATCGCGCGCCGCGAGCCAGGCGATGGTGGCGGCGATATCCTCGACTGCGACCGGCTGGAACGGCGTAGCAGCCTCCTCGGCCGGCAGATCGACCGGCAGCGCCGCCAGCGCGCGCAGCATGGCGCTGCCGCCATAAGCCGACGGCGCGATGACGAAGCCCGGACGCAGGATCGCGTGGGGAATCCCGGACGCCGCGATCAGCCGTTCGGCCTCGCGCTTGGTGGTGCTGAAGGCGGTGCGGTCCGCATCGGCCGTGCCGGGAATCGAGATGTGGACGAGACGGATGGCGCGGTGGCTGTCACCGATCGCCTGCAACAGCCGCGCGACGAGGTCGCGATGCACCGCGCTTGTGTCGCTGCCCGGGCCATCCTGCAGCACGCCGAGGCAGTTCACGACGATGTTGACCTCGTGCGTGCGAAGCAGCTGCGTCAGCGCCGCGGCATCCATCGACATGACAGGCAGCTCGATGTCGGTCGCGCTGATTTTCTGCGCCGGCGTGAAATGCCGCGCGACCCCGATCACGTGAAAGCCGCGCGCCCTCAGATCGTCGGTGATGGTGCGCCCGATCAGGCCCGAGGCGCCGAGCACGAGGATGTTGTGTGATGCGTCGTCACTCATGAGGCCCCAGACTATTTGGCGTCATTCCGGGGTGCGAAGCGAACCCGGAATGACGACACTGCGCTAAAATGGTTTCGCGATCATCAGCCAGAGGATGCTCATCACGGAGCCGAAGCCGGGAATACCGAACAGGAACCAGCGGCGAAACAGCGCAAAATAACGCGGCGGCAGCGGAAGGCCTTTTTCGACGGCCGCCTGCGCGAGGTTGCGCATCTCGATCTGCATGAAGACGACGGGAACCCAGAACACGCCGGCCAGCGCGTAGAGCGCAAGCGAAACCGCCAGCCAGCGCTCGGTGATGCTCGTTGCCGACAACAGCATCAGCAGTCCGCCGCTCACCGGCTGAAGCAGCACGGCACTCAGCGTGAAGATCATGTCCGCGATCACGACGGTCGCCGCCGTGCGCGCGATGAACGCCACATCCTGCGTGCGATGCGCCGCCAGCATGAAGAAGGCGATGCCGGTCCCGGTGCCCAGGATCACGATGGCCCCGAGCACGTGCAGATATTTGATCAGGAAGTAGAGCGTCATCGCAGTCCGCTCGTGATCAGGCCAACTTCGGCGCGCACAAATACCGCCGCTGCCATAGGCCGGTCGGGCGCGAAAATCCACTGCGGCGGCGCAGGCGTGGCGCGGTCGGAGTACCCACATCGCGTCTGGATTCGCCCGCAGAATCCCGGCCGCGAATCAGCCCCCGAATGAGCTTTTTCCAACTATGGCAGTGTCATACTGCGCTCGCGATCCACGCTTTGCACAGCTCCGGATCGGCGGTTGGCCGCTTGAACTCCGGCAAGTGTCCTCTTTCGGAACAAGTTCTCACGACACTGATGCAAAAAATCCACAGATTAACCGATAATTAACGATGGACCTTGAAGGCGGCCCGCCGACTTGCTTTGATTACACCCATGAGCACAACGCTAATCGAGGTCCGGCCGGCCAAAGCTGCAGACGCGGCGGCGGTGGCGTCTACCCATGACGAAGCCTGGCGCTCGGCGTATCAGGGAATCATCCCCGGCGCCGAACTCGAAAAGCTGATCAATCGCCGCGGCCCGCAGTGGTGGGACAGCGCCATCCGCAAGGGCAGCCGCGTCAGCGTGCTGGTGTTCGGCGACCGGGTCGCAGGCTACGCCAATTACGGCCGCAACCGCGCCCGCAGCCTGCATTTCGAAGGCGAGATCTACGAGCTCTATCTGCGGCCGGAATTCCAGGGGCTTGGCTTCGGCCGGCGCCTGTTCGCCTCCGCCCGCCGCGACCTGATGCAGAGCGGCCTCAAGAGCATGGTGATCTGGGCGCTCTCCGACAACGAGCCGGCAACCGAGTTTTACCGTGCGCTGGGCGGCCGGATGGTGGCGCGCTCTTCGGAGCGGTTCGGGCCCAAGTCGCTCGACAAGGTCGCTTTCGCCTGGGCCAACTGAAAATCCTGCTTCTCTCGCAGCTGCAGCAAGGCTAAACCAGCCTCCAGCGCTGCGCGCGTCGGCCAGCCCGGTCTCAAGGCCGGGCCGGGAGCCGTTTCGCGGCCCGGCGGCGCCAACCAAAAAATCACATCGTTCTCAACTTCCAGAGGCCACGCGGAGCAATCCATGCGTATCGACGCCATATCGATCGGAAAAAATCCGCCCCACGACGTCAACGTCATCATCGAGGTTGCCGTCGGCGGCGAGCCAATCAAGTACGAAATGGACAAGGAAGCCGGCACGCTCGTGGTGGACCGCTTCCTCTACACGCCGATGCGCTATCCCGGCAATTACGGCTTCATCCCGCACACGCTGTCCGGCGACGGCGATCCCTGCGACGTGCTGATCGTCAACACCCGCGCGATCGTGCCGGGCGCGGTGATGAGCGTCCGCGTGGTCGGCGTGCTCCTGATGGAGGACGAGGCCGGCGGCGACGAGAAGATCATCGCGGTGCCGTCATCGAAGCTGACCCAGCGCTACGACAAGGTGCAGAACTACAGCGACCTGCCCGACATCACGCTGCAGCAGATCCAGCACTTCTTCGAGCACTACAAGGATCTCGAGAAGGGCAAGTGGGTGAAGGTGCTGCGCTGGGGCGACGCCGACGAAGCCCGCAGGCTGATCCTCGAAGGCATCGAGCGCGCGAAGATGAAGTGACTAACCTCGCCCCGCTTGCGGGGAGAGGTCGGATCGCATGTAGCGGAGCGGAATGCGATCCGGGTGAGGGGGTACAGGTCTTTCGACAGTCCCATCTCGGAGAGGGGCCCCTCACCCCAACCCTCTCCCCGCAAGAGCGGGGCGAGGGAGCATTTCACACCGCCGGCGCCGGCAGGCCGGCAATCGCGCAGGCGGCGCGCAGCGTGTTGACCAGGAGGCACGCCACCGTCATCTGCCCGACGCCGCCGGGCACCGGCGTGATTGCGCCGGCGACATTGAGGGCTTCCAGGAACGCGACATCGCCGACCAGTTTCGGCTTGCCGCCGGGCACCGGGATGCGGTTGATGCCGACATCGATCACCGTCGCGCCCGGCTTCAGCCAGTCGCCCCGCACCATCTCGGGCCGGCCGACCGCGGCATAGACCAGATCGGCCTGGGCGCAGAGCTTTGGCAGATCGCGCGAGCGCGAATGCGCGATCGTCACCGTCGCATTCTCGTTCAGCAGCAATTGCACCAGCGGACGGCCGACCAGATTGGAGCGGCCGATCACGATCGCGTTCATGCCTTCGAGCGAGGCGTGCACGCTCTTGGTCAGGATGATGCAGCCGAGCGGCGTGCAGGGCGACAGCGCGGTCAGGCCTCCGGCGAGCCGGCCGGCATTGTTGGGGTGCAGACCATCGACGTCCTTGGCCGGATCGATCGCGTTGATGATGGTCTCGGTGTGCAGCGACTTCGGCAGCGGCAGCTGCACCAGGATGCCATGCACCATGGGATCGCGGTTGAGCCGCGTGATCAGCGCCAGCAGATCGGCCTGCGACACATCCTCCGGCAGCTTGTGCTCGAACGAAGCCATGCCGGCGGCCTGGGTCTGGGTGTGCTTGCTGCGGACATAGACCTCGCTCGCGGGATCATGGCCGACCAGCACGACGGCGAGCCCCGGCGTGAGCTGGTGGTCGCGCTTGACGCGGGCGACCTCGTCGGCGACGCGGGCGCGAAGCTCGGCGGCGATGGCTTTTCCGTCGATGATGCGGGCAGTCATGTCAGTCCCTTGTCTGCTGGTTCGGCTTGGCCGCAGTCAGCTTCCTCAATGTATCGCCGAGCCCTTTCGGATCGCCGTCGACCGCGACCTGCTTGAGCCGCGAGGTTGCGCCGGACAGCAGCTTCACCCTGGCTTTCGGCACGCCGAGCGCCTTGGCCAGCAGCTCAGTCACCGCACGGTTGGCCTCGCCGCCCTCGGCGATGGCGCGCACCCGCACCTTCACCACCGAACGGCCGTTGGCCAGCGTCTCGATCCCGTCGATGTCGTCGCGGCCGCCGCGCGGCGTCACGCGCAGCGCGATGCTGATGCCCTCGGTGGAATAGCGCCACGGATCCATCAAGGCCACGTCGAGAAAGGGTCAGATCACGTTGGGATAGATGTAATAGGCGATCACCCGCTGGATGAACATGATGATCAGGATCACGATGATCGGCGAGATATCGAGCCCGCCCAGATTCGGCATCACGTTGCGGATCGGCCGCAGCACCGGCTCGGTGATCCGGTAGAGGAACTCGGCCACCGCGGAAACGAACTGGTTGCGCGTGTTGACCACATTGAAGGCGACCAGCCAGGACAGGATGGCGGAGGCGATCAGCAGCCAGACATAGAGGTCGAGGATGATAATGACGATGTCGAGAACAGCGCGCATATGAGGGGGGCTCGCGGGTAAGACAACCGGATGAAGCGCAACGAGACCGGACTGAGCCGCCATCGCGCTTCTTGTTTGAGCGGGATCGTTTCGGAAAACCGCTATGCACTGGGCGCTCGGGCGGTCCGCCGGGTCGGGATCACGCCCTAGATATCGGTTCATCCCCCCGCAAACAAGGGAAGTTCCCGGCGGGACGGGCCGAAAACCGCGCTTTCACTGTTCTTGACTTGACCTTGGACGGGACTGTAAATGGCGCCCGACTGACGGCCGGGATACTCAGCAACACCCGGCCGCGATGGGGCCATAGCTCAGCTGGGAGAGCGCGTCGTTCGCAATGACGAGGTCGGCGGTTCGATCCCGCCTGGCTCCACCAGCCTTCGCTCGCTTCGCGGGCTTCGGCTCGGCAAGCCCGGATAGTCCATCGCAGCGATGCGAGCGAAGGCTGCCGCGGCGTAGCCCGAAGGGCGAAGCCGGGCTGGTGTTATGAACTCCGACCCAATCCCTCCCCCTTACGTCCCCGTAAACCGCGGTGGCCGCTTCCCGACGAAGCTCTCGCTTCGCGAGCTTCGGCTCGGCAAGCCCGGATAGTCCATCGCAGCGATGCGAACGAAGGCTGCCGCGGCGTAGCCCGAAGGACGAAGCCGGGCTGAGACAAGCTGCCCACGCCCAAAGGGCGAAGACGGACTTTATCCGTTAGCCCCTCCCCCTCACGTCCCGGTAAACCTGGGCGGCCGCTTCTCCACGAAGCTCGCGACGCCTTCCCTGAAATCATTGCCCTTCAGCGCGATCTGCATCTCGCGGTTGGCATCGATGGTGGCCTCCGCGAGCGTCTGGAACGGCACGTCGTAGATCTGGCGCTTGATCACAGCGATCGCGCTCGGCGAGACGAAATCGGCGAGGTCGCGGGCATAGGCATAGGTCTCCTCGCGCAGCTTCTCCGGCGAAGAGAGCCGGTTGACGAGGCCGATGCGCAGCGCCTCCTCGGCCGACACCCGCCGCGCCGACATCAACAGATCGAGCGCGTTGGCGTGGCCGACGATCCGCGGCAGCATCCAGCTGATGCCGTGTTCGGCGATCAGGCCGCGCCGCGCGAAGGCGGTGGTGAACACCGCAGTGTCGGCGGCGAAGCGCAAATCGCAATAGAGCGCGTGAACCAGGCCGATGCCGGCGGTGGCGCCGTTGAGCATCGCGATCACGGGCTTCCGGATCGCGGGATAGTAGGCGTAGCGCGTCTGCCAGTCGGCGCGGCGGTTCATGTCGAACGGGATGTTCTCGCCGCGCCTGACCTCGTTGGGATCGATCCCCTTCAGCGCGTCCATGTCGGCGCCGGCGCAGAAGCCGCGGCCCGCGCCGGTCAGCACGATGACGCGAACGTTCTCGTCGTTGGCCGCCGCCTCCATGGCGTGGCGCACGTCGCGCTCCATGATCGCGGTCCACGCATTCATGCGATCGGGGCGATTGAGCGTGATGGTCGCGATCCTGTCGCTGACCTCATAGAGGATGTGCTCGTAGCTCACGGCGATCTCCCTGTGCCTTGTTGTTATCGATACGCGCGGCGATGCGGCCTGCGCGCGGCGGCCGACAGTAGCACATTCACGAGAATGAAAAGCCGGCGCGAAATTCCGCGTGGCGGCTATTCAGCGGCCTGCAGCAGCTGCCGCTGCGGCACGCGCGCGATCCAGCCGTCGATGAAATGCTTCAGCCACGCGCGCTCGGCGGCATCGTGCACGGCACGCTCGGCGAAGTGCAGATGGCCCGGTTGTGCGCCCGGCGAATCCATCCGTGCGCAACCGCGTGTGGTCCAGCGATGCATCATCGCGTAGGTCACGTCGGGATGGAATTGCAGGCCGAAGGCGTTGCCGAACTGGAACGCCTGCACCGGGAAATCGTCGCCCGCCGCGAGCAGGTCGGCGCCGGCGGGCAATTGAAATCCCTCGCCGTGCCAGTGATAGACCCGCGCCGGCCAGTCCGGGCAGAGCGCGCGGCCCGCCTCGGTCGGCCTGACCGGATAATAGCCGACCTCGACACGGCCTTGCGGATGCGGCGCGACCTCGGCGCCGAGCTGCCGCGCCAGCATCTGCGCGCCGAGGCAGATGCCCAGAAACGGACGCTGCTCGCGCAGCGGAACGGCGATCCAGTCGATCTCGCGCCGCACATAGTCGTCGCCATCATTGGCGCTCATCGGACCGCCGAAGACCACCGCGCCGGCATGCGCGTCGAGCGTTTCGGGCAGCGCGTCGCCGAAGCGCGGGCGGCGGATGTCGAGGCGGTAGCCCAGCGCGCGCAGGGCGTTGCCGATCCGGCCGGGAGTCGATGTCTCCTGATGCAGCACGATCAGCACCGGCCGCAACGAGACCTGAGCCGAAACCTGATCCAAGATCTGATCCCTGGGCGTGGCCGCGGCCTGCCTTCGGCTGGCGAAGGGCACCACGACACGGCTCTGGTCAGTCCGGAACGACATTGCCTCTGCTTAAAGTTTCGGCACGTAAGGCGCGATCATAGCTAAGTGGTCGTTAACATCGTGTGAGTTTGCGCACAGCCAGGCGAAGCAAATCGCGGGCCAGAAACAGCCTTAGCGGCAACGAGTGGGCTTTCCAGGGCAGCTAGCGCTTGCGGAGCTGAAATCCGCCGACCGCCGTCAGGATGAAGTCGCGCGGAAACAGCCGGAGCAGGAACGGCACCAGCTTGATGAAGGTGCCGGGCAGCACCGCGCGCTTGTTGGCCATCAACCCGCGATAGGCCTGACGGGCCACCTCTTCCGGTGAAACGTTGAGGATGGCGGAATCGAATCCGGGGGCAAATCCGGCGCGATCCTGAAACTCCGATGGTACCGGGCCCGGGCAACACACGGTGACACGCACGCCCTGCGGCGCCAGCTCACAGCGCAACGCCTCGGTAAACGACAGCACATAGGCCTTGCTGGCGTAGTACACGGCCATGCCGGGGCCCGGCAGAAATCCGGCGATCGAGCCGAGATTGAGGATGCCGCCGCGGTTGCGGATCAGCTGGTCGGCAAAGCGCAGCGTCAGATCGGTCAGCGCTCGGATGTTGACGTTGATGATGTTGAGTTGCTCGGCACGGTCGCGCTCGATGGCGCGGCCGAACAGGCCGAAGCCGGCATTATTGACGAGAAATTCGACCTCGACCCCAGCGTCGGTCAGGGCCTGCGCGATCCGGTCGCCCGCATCGGCGTGCTGGAGATCACAGGGGATCACAATCGGCGCTGCGCCGCCCTTGGCCCCGAGTTCGTCGGCGAGCGCCTTCAGGCGGTCGGCGCGCCGCGCCACCAGCGCCACACGGTGACCATTCGATGCAAACACGCGCGCCAGTTCGGTGCCTATGCCCGCCGATGCCCCGGTTATCAGCGTCACACGCTCGGTCACGTTTCAAACTCTTACTGCAAATTCTAGTGAGGTCCCCAACAAGCCGACGAGAGCATAGGCATGCGGTGGGACGCAAGCCGTGTGTAAGCTTGTGGACAGCGGCGAGGCACTGGTTTTGTGATGAAACGCCAGATTTTCAGTCGGATCGCCCACAATCGCGGCGGACATTAAAATTTCGTCATCCCTGATACCGGTGACGATGCGTCCGCCGACGCGGGCAATCGCGTCAGATTGCGGCGTCCGCCGTGCCCCATGGGCCCTTTGGCAGCGCCGCCTGCTTCTCGGCAACCCGATGCTTGAGATCGATGCGGTCGCGCGAGGAAATGCCGAGCAGATCGGCGGCGCGCCAGACCACATTGTCCTCGAACTCGCTGACCTGACCGTCGGCATAGACCAGCTCCCACATCATCTCGACGATGCGCAGGCGTCCCTCCTCGTTCACCGAGCGCATGATCACACTGGTAAAGTGATAGAGATCCACGGCCTCACCCTCGACGCGCATGGCAGAGGCGATCAGCTTGTCGGCCGCGCCGCGGTCAAGCTGGAAACGGCTCTCGATCAGGCCGTGCAGCTTGCGCGTCTCGGCCGGCGTCGGCTCGCCGTCCAGCGAGACGACATGCACCAGCAGCGCGGTCGCCGCCAGGCGATAGTCGCCGTCATCGAAGGTGCGGTCGGCCTGGGCGTCGGGGGAAACGATATCGGCAATGAATTGGCGAAGTCCGTCGAGCATCGTTCTCTCTGTGGAATGAAGTCTGCCTGATTTGAGCGCGATCTATCCGGCTATCAAGTTTTTCCGGATCCCGCTCCGTTGAAATCTATATGGCGTGGAAACAGAACCGGTGCAATCCGCGCAGGTTCCCGCTGCGACATTACGTTTCGGCAACATGGATTGAGTCATTCCGGGGCGATGCGAAGCATCGAACCCGGAATCTCGAGATTCCCCGATGCGCAATTGCGCATCTGAGGTCTGGTCCTGACGGACCATCCCGGAATGACGATGTGCTCAACTACGGTATCTCGTACACCACGAGCTTGTCGGCAATGCCACGCAGTGCCGCTTCCTTCTGGATCGGCCTGATCGCGGCGCGATCGAGGATGCCCGCGACCTCAGCCGATTCCATCACCGGCTGCGTCAAATGGATTTCCTGCGACGTCGACAGGCTCTGCACCCTGGCTGCGATATTCACGGTCTGGCCGAAATAATCCTGCCGCTCGTTGAGTGTCACCGCGAGGCACGGCCCCTCATGGATGCCGATCTTGACGATCAGATCTTCCTTGCCGCGCTCGGTGTTGAGCTGCTTCATCGCCGCCCGCATGCGCAGGCCCGCCGACAATGCATGCTCTGGCCGGATGAAGGTCGCCATCACGGCATCGCCGATCGTCTTCACCACGGCGCCGTGCTCGGAAGCGATGATCTCGAGCAGCGCGTGGAAATGCGCGCGCACCAGATCGAACGCGGCGAGATCTCCGACCCGTTCATAGAGCGCAGTCGAGCCTTTGAGGTCGGTGAACAGGAAGGTGAGCGCGGTGATCTTCAGCCGCTGGTCGACCGTGAGGTTGTCGGCCTTGAACACATCGCGGAAGGTCTGGTTCGACAGCATCCGCTTCGCGGTGAGGATCGGCTTGCGCTTGCCGAGCAGCTCATGCAGCGCATCGGCTGCTACCCAAACAGCGGGCAGCACGCGGGTGTCGGTTTGGTTGTCCAGCGACAGCCGGAGCGGCCCCGGCCGCAGCACCGTGGTGCCGGTCGGCGCCTGCAGTTTGTTGAACACGATCGAGAATTGCTGGCGCTCAGTGGTCGGCTCGCCCTGCACGTCGAAGAAATGCGCCGAGTGCGTCACCGGCTCGAACACGATCAGGAACTGCTTCGGCAATTGCAGCGACAGCAGCGCCTTCTCGCCGGCCGGCAATTCCAGCGATTCCAGCGTCACCTCCTTGAGCAGGCGCTCCAGCGAGTCTTCGTTGAGCTCGATGCCCGAGCTCCAGAACATCTGGCGGACATATTCCCAGATCGGCAGCGTGTTCGGATCATGCGCGCCGATGCGGCGCACGCGCGGGCTGACGGTGAAGGCGACCTCGACCAGATCGTCGACGGACGCCTCGTAACCGGCCGCGCACAGCGCGCAGTTGTAGTCGTCATGGCGCAACGACTTCAGCGTCGAATGCGCGTCGAGCACGCCGCCGCAGCCCGGGCACAGCACATTCCAGCTCATGTCGAACAGGCCGAGCCGCGACGCATGCAGGAAGCCGGAAATCACCTTTTCCTGGTCGAGCCCGGTGCGGCTCGAGAAATCCAGCAGATTGATGCGATTGAGATCCCTATCATGACCGTCCGCGATCAGCTGCTGCATGGCATCGACGACGGCCGGATCGGTCGTCTGCCTGAGGACTGCGAAATGGGCCTGCGTATCGCTCATGGTGAGCCCCTAGATGAGCATTGGGACACCGCCGCGCAAGATCAGCGCGGCTTGATCGTAAACACCGGCGAACGGTTCGGCTGTGTCGTCACCACGCCGATCGGCAGCACCGGATCCTTGTCCGCCAGCGCAACGCGGAATGCGCCGACAATCTTCGCAAGCGCGAGCGTCGCCTCGACCAGCGCAAAATGCGCGCCGATGCAGACCCGCGCGCCGACTCCGAACGGCAGATAGGCGAACCGATCGGGCGGCGCTCCCGTCATGAAACGCGACGGCACGAACGCGTTCGGATCGCGCCACAGCTTCTCATGCCGGTGCAACAGCCACGGCGCGATCAGGATTACGTCACCCTTCCTGACCGGACGGCCCGCGATGGTATCGGGACCGCCTGCCGCACGCGCAATCAGGAACGCCGGCGGATAAAGCCGCATGGTTTCGTCGATCACCGCGCGGGTGAATTTCAGCCGCTCGATGTCGAGCGCGCCAGACGTCGCCGCGCTCCCGACTTCTGCCGCCAGCTGTTCCTGGGTCAGGGGATCGAGCGCCAGCAGATAGAGCGCCCAGAACAGCGCGGTCGCAGTCGTCTCGTGGCCGGCCAGGATCATGGTGGCGACCTGATCGCCGAGTTGGGCATCGGTGAAGGCCTCGCCGGTTTCAGGATCACGCGCGGCGCCCATCAGGTCGAACAGGTCGCGGGCCGGCGCGTTGTCATCCTTGCCGGCCGCACGTCGCTCGGCCATCAGCATGCCGACGAACGCGGTCCAGCGCTTGCGGAAACGGGCGCGGCGGAAATCCTGCGGCGTCGGCCAGTTCAACGGCAGCACCAGATCCAGCATGTGCGGCCGCGCCAGCGTGTTGCCATACTCCATCACGAAATCCCGCAGCGCGGCGCCGTGGCGATCCATGCCGAACGAGAACATGGTGCGGCCGGCGATCTCCAGCGTCATCCGCTGCATCGCCTCGCGCAGATCGACCGGGCCGCCGCTGGCGGAGTTCAGCTTTGCGATGGTCTCGTCGACCGCCGCAATCATGTAAGGCACCAGCGTCGTCACCGCGCGCGGCGTGAACGCCGGCGCCAGCGTGCGGCGCTGGTGTTTCCATGCACGCCCTTCGGCGATCAATAGCCCCTCGCCGAGCATCGGACGCAGCACGCGAAGGCCGGCCGGCGTGCGGGTGTAGTTCTCGTAATTGTCGACCAGCACATGGCGGATCGCATCCGGCGTGTTGAGGATGAAGCTCGAGTGCTTGAGGAAGCGGCCCTGGACGATATCGTCCTCATAGGCGCGCTGGCCCCAGGTCTCGATCGGCGAGTTGCGCATCACCCGCATGCGCTGGAACGCGCCCATGTCGTCGGGCGCGCGCGGCGGGGCCGGCGGGACCAGGGGACGCCGCGTGACCGTGATATCGTAGACCTCGGCTATGCTCATGGTCCTCGCTTCCCTGCCTCACGCGACGGCCGATCCGGCCATGCGATCCCGGCGCCATGAAGGCGCGCGGACCCTGCACCAGACCTAATAAGTCAGCTCGGCGACCGCAATGCGATTCTCCGATGCCGGCCAGGCCCGCATCATAATGCGTTCCCCGTTGAAGATCGCGGCGACCGGACGGCCGACGTCGTCCGCGGCGAGCCGCAGCGTCGTCACCGAATCGGTCGGCACGCCCGGCTTTACATCAGCCGGCCCCTTGCCGTCGAACAGCACGATATCGCGCGGCAGGCCGAAATAGCCGCGCGGCCGCGACATCAGCACGACCGCGCCTGCGCCGGCATCGGCCGGTCCCAGCGGCCGCGCCGCGCGCAGATGCACGATCTCGGACGAGCGCGGAAACGGCGAGCGATAGATGTGCGTCGTCGCCGTACCAGGTGACGTCAGCACGAATTCGAGCGGCCACGACGGATCGACCTGCGCCGGACCCCAGCGACCGTCAGCGCCGGTCTGCGAGCTGTGCAGCGGGCCGCCGATGCGCTCGCCGGTCTCCGCCGCGACATGATAGATATCTACCGTGGCCCCCGGCACCGGCCGGTTGGTCGGCACGCCGCCGGGCATGCCTGTGACGAGGCCGCTCAGCCTCACCGCGGTCTCCGGCACGATCTCGATCCGCGACGGCTCGTGCCTTGCGATGAATTTGTAGATCTCGCGAAAGGCCCGCGGATGAAAGGCGGTCTCGCGATGATCGACCGCGCCAAGCACCAGATTGGTCGCGCCTTTCAGCGCCGGGCCGTCCGTCGTGACGTTGGTCGGCGTGCCCGGCTTGCCGACGAAGCGGCCGTCGGCCTGCGCATATTTATCGAGGCCGTCGCTGCGCAGCGTCAGGAACAGGGTGCCGACAGTCACTTCGCTGTCGCCATCGTTCAGTCCGCGCAGGAACGGACCACGCCCGTTGAACTCGTTGCCGAGCCCGTCGTCCCACGCATACACACCGTGATTGGGCGTGCCGCACAGCACCGCGTGGCTGATGTCGCCGCCGCCACCATTCTTGATGTAATTGCGGATCGCGTTGCCGCCGCGCGAACTGCCGACCAGTGCGACCCGCGGCGCACCGGTCTTCTGCTTCAGCTCCCTGATCGCCTCGGCGAGCTCGCGGCGCTGATCCTCGGTCGAGGAGCGGCCGGCCTGTTCGACCTTGTCGTCGGTGCGTGCCAGCGGATCGGTGAAATTGATCGCGGCCATGCGCTCGCGCGGCACGCCGTTCGATTCCATCCGCCAGCACGTCGTCATCCAGAGCGGGGCGTGATCGCCATTGCCGTGCACGAACAGAATCGGCGGGGTGTCACCGGCGGGCGCCGGCTGAGCCAAGGCCGGGGCGCCGAGGCGGCCGGCCAGCAGGGACAGGGCGCCGGCCCCTTGCAATATTCTCCGCCGCGACAGCGCCATTGGCCCCTTCCCCCGACTTTCCTCGGCCTTCCTCAGGTCTTTCAGTGCCTTAGCTGTGCCCTGTCCCCGCCAAGGATGCCGTAATCGCTGGACAGAACACGCGTTTCGCGGGCATCAGTTGGTGCAGCCGGAATCGTCCAACAAGCCATAGCAGGCCAACCGGAACTGGATATGACCGAACCGCGCGATCGCTCCGACAGTATCACTGCACCGTTGCGGCATTCAATCTTCAGGCGAATCTGGCTCGCGAGCCTGCTCTCCAATCTAGGCATCCTGATCCAGGGCGTCGGCGCGGCCTGGGCGATGACGCAAATGACCTCGGAGGCCGACAAGGTCGCGCTGGTGCAGACCGCCTTGATGTTGCCGGTGATGCTGATCTCGATGCCGGCCGGGGCCATCGCCGACATGCACGACCGCCGCATCGTCGCGCTGGTGTCGCTGGCGATCGCGCTGACCGGCGCCACCAGCCTGACCGTGCTGGCCTGGCTCAATCTGGTAACGCCGAACATCCTGCTCGCGCTGTGCTTCGTCGTCGGCAGCGGCATGGCGCTGTTCGGCCCGGCCTGGCAGTCCTCGGTCAGCGAACAGGTGCCGCCGGAGACGCTGCCCGCGGCGGTCGCGCTGAACGGCATCAGCTACAACATCGCGCGCAGCTTTGGTCCGGCGATCGGCGGCATCGTGGTCGCGTCCGCGGGCGCCGTGGCCGCCTTCGCCGCCAATGCCGTGCTGTATCTGCCGCTGCTCGTCGTGCTGTTCCTGTGGAATCGCGTCAGCGAGCCGTCGCGGCTGCCGCGCGAGCGGCTGAACCGCGCCATCGTCTCCGGGGTGCGCTACATCACCAATTCGCCGTCGATCAAGATCGTGCTGACCCGCACCATGGTGACCGGCATCATCGGCGGCTCGGTCTCGGCGCTGATGCCGCTGGTGGCGCGTGATCTGTTGCATGGCGGCGCGCAGACCTACGGCATCATGCTCGGCGCCTTCGGCATGGGCGCGGTGATCGGCGCGCTCAACATCAGCGAGATCCGCAGCCGGCTCAGCGGCGAAGCCGCCATCCGCGTCTGTGCGTTGACGATGGGCGCGGCGATCGCCGCGGTTGCCGTGAGCAAGCAGCCGGTGATCACCGCCGCCGCGCTGGTGGTTGCCGGAGCGGTGTGGATGCTGGCGATCGCGCTGTTCAATATCGGCGTGCAGCTCTCCGCACCGCGCTGGGTCGCGGGACGTTCGCTGGCGGCCTTCCAGGCCGCGATCGCCGGCGGCATCGCGATCGGCAGCTGGTGCTGGGGCCGCATCACGGACGTCGGCGGCGTCGAGATGGCGCTGTTGATCTCCGCCGGTCTGATGCTGCTGTCGCCGCTGCTCGGCATCTGGCTCAGGATGCCGCCGATCGGCGCGCGCAACGAGGACGCGACGGATGCGCTGGCCGACCCCGAGGTGCGGCTGCAACTGAGCGGGCGCAGCGGCCCGCTGGTGGTCGAGATCGAATACCGGGTGGCCCAGGACAACGCCCGCGCGTTCCACAATGTGATGCAGGACGTGCAGCTCAGCCGCCAGCGCAACGGCGCCTATGGCTGGTCGATCGCCCGCGACATCGCCGATCCCGAATTGTGGACCGAGCGCTATCATTGCCCGACCTGGCTCGATTTCCTGCGCCAGCGCAACCGCGCCACGCAGATCGAGCGCGAACTGCATCAGAAGGCCGCCGACTTCCACATCGGCGCCGAGCCGATCCGCGTGCGCCGGATGCTGGAGCGTCCGTTCGGATCGGTGCGCTGGAAGGACGAGACCCCGGACCGCGCCGCCAAGGAGGTGATCCCGGTGGTCGCGACCGCAGCGGGCAGCAGTACGTAGTCACTCCATTGTCATTCCGGGGCGCGCGAATAGCGCGAACCCGGAATCTGGAGATCATCAGCTCGAGATTCCCCGATGCGCAGTTGCGCATCTGAGGTTCATCGCTCCGCAATGCCCCGGAATGACAGCTGATGGGTCTACTGCCCGTGATCGGCGAGCGTCTGCTGGCAGGCCTTGCTGAGGCGGCTGCGATGCTCCTTCAGGCACGCCAATACGACCTGATCGCCCTCGCCGAGATGGGCGCGGCAGAACCGCGAGGCATCGCGCGAGCAGGCATCGCGCCCCTGCTGCTGCGCCGAGGCGGCCGACGTCAACAGAACCAGCGGAACGACGGCAAGCAGAAATCGGGTCATCTCTCAAAGCCTCTCAAGCGTTTTCGCGCGAAGGGGTGCGGTTCGCGTGAAGACAACGCGTCAAATAAGGAATCCGGAGCCCCGTTCCGATTTCATCGGAGCGGAAACAGCTCCAGGGAATGCGACGCCGGTTCTATAGCGTTTCCGTGCCGCGAAGAAGCTTGAAACCGACTGTGACGGTCATCACGCATGGTAACGCCCGCTTTTTCTTGTCCTTCCGGCGCCTTGTTGGGATCGCGTTAAGACCTTGTTGGCATTAATCGCTCGTTACGGCTGTGGCGTATCCTTAAGTTCCGAGAGAGTGTGTAGCGATGCGTAGTGCGTTGGGCCTGATGCTGGCCAGTGTTGTAACGGCGATCGTGATCGCCGGCGTGTGGTTCTGGACCTCCTCGCCGCGTGCCGACGCGGCTCCTCCGCAAACCACGGCTGCGGCCAAGGCCGATCCGATGCCTGCGGCGGCAAAACAGGCCGCCAGGGACGATGTCGAGACGACCGCCGCGCTGTCGAAGCGCGCCGATGCCACCCAGGCCGCGGCCCCGGCCGCCACTCCTGCCCCGGCGCCGGCGCCGGCCCCCGTCGCGGCCGCGCCCAAATGCGCCAACCCCGACGCGCTCGGCATCAGCCGCACCGTCGTGGTCGACACCAATGGCGGCCCGGGCTTCGGTTTCCTGCAGTACAAGCAGTATGACTTCCTGACCGACAAGGAGGTCGTGCTGACCTTCGACGACGGTCCGTGGCCGACCACGCCGGCCGTGCTCAAGGCGCTGGCCGATGAATGCACCAAGGCGGTGTTCTTCCCGATCGGCCTGCACACCACCTATCACCCGGACATCCTGCGCCAGGTCGCCGCCGCCGGCCACACCATCGGCGCCCATACCTGGTCGCATGCGCATCTCGCCAGCAAGAAGTTGACCGAGCAGCAGGCCAAGGACGAGATCGAGAAGGGTTTTAGCGCGGTGAAGATGGCGCTGGGCGCGAGCCCCGCCCCGTTCTTCCGCTTCCCGGCGCTGGCGCACACGCCGGCGACGACAGCCTATCTCGGCACCCGCAACATCGCGATGTTCTCGGTCGACGTCGACTCCAACGACTTCAAGTCCAAGAGCGCGGACGAGGTGATCAACAACGTGATGACCAAGCTCGACAAGGAGCACAAGGGCATCATCCTGATGCACGATTTGCAGAAGCACACCGCGCAGGCGCTGCCGACGCTGCTCCGCAAGCTCAAGGCCGGCGGCTACAAGGTGGTCTGGATGAAGGCCAAGACCCAGCTCGAGACGCTGCCCGAATACGACGCGATGATGGCGAAGACCGAGAAGCCGATCGCAACGGGCCGGCCGATCGGCAACGTCGTGCAGACGGTCGCCGAGTAACCCCGCGAACGCACTCTCAACGCAAAGCGCCCCTGGACCCGATCCAGGGGCGCTTCGCTTTCTGATCGCAGCCACCCTCTGCTGATCCGACACGGCCGGACGACGGTGAACGCCCGTGCGCCTTCGAGAGTGGCACCATCGCGCCCGGTGGCTGCGGCTCAACCAAAATATCGAAAACAACCCCATGCAAAGGAGCTGGCGGATGCCGTCTCCAGACTGACCGTTTGAGGGCTGGTGCGCCGCACCAGGTGAAGATGAGAACTATCTTTACTCCATAGCCCTCTGGAGCCCTCCTTTTGCAAGACGGCGAAGGCTTGAGGCCCTCGACGCAGCATCTACCGGCTTGTTTCCATTCGTGGTTCGGATCGGGAGCACCGGAACGTTGACCGGGTTGCTCGATGGTGCCGGCCAGGCGCATCCTCACCTTCGCCCCGGCGCGGGCGCAGCGGGCGTTCGGATCGGCCGAGATGTATTGTCCCGTCTCACGCTCCCATCACATGAAACCTCCAACCATCTTCGGAAACGCTGATGCGATCGGATAGAGTTCAGATCGAGCCAGCTGGCGCAACGGCAGGAAAATCCTGCTCGGGATCGAACGCGTTATTGAAAAAGTTCGTCAGGGAGTACATGGCCACTAGCGCGACGATCTCCATGACGTTCGCATCTGTGTAGCCAGCGTCCCGGACGGCTTTCATATCGGCGTCACCGACCTTGCCGCGGGTTGTGATGACTTTGCGCGCAAACTGGAGAGCGGCGTCCCGCTTCGGATCACTGGCATGACCCTTCCGAGCGAGAATGATTTCGTTAGCCGGCAGCTTGGCCATATGCTCGGCCGTAAAGCTGTGAACCGTCAGGCAGTAGTTGCACCCATTCACTTCGGAGACAGCGAGGCCGATGCTGTCACGTGTCTTCACGTCAAGCGCCTTGCTCAAAGAGCTGAGCAGTGTAGCCCATGCGTTGAACGCGATCGGGCTCAGCGCGAAGGTCGTCATCATATTCGGAGTGAACCCGATGTTCCTGGTGAATCCATCGAGAGTCGGTTTCGAAGCTGCCGGCACCTGAGCCGGTGTTGGCAATGCATTTCGAGCCATCAGTAATCTCCGTAGATCGTATTATACCAGGTCCAGCACATCGGCCACCGGACGGCGCGGCTTCTGCGCCCAGTTTCCCGGACGCTCCGGCCCCACGGCCAACAGCAGGACCGGCACTTCGTCCTTC
Organism: Bradyrhizobium sp. 33ap4; assembly: GCF_032654765.1. Lineage (NCBI taxonomy): Bacteria > Pseudomonadati > Pseudomonadota > Alphaproteobacteria > Hyphomicrobiales > Nitrobacteraceae > Bradyrhizobium > Bradyrhizobium sp. 33ap4. Next base: position 110,214 of record NZ_JAUMTJ010000009.1, read on the forward strand.
GCCAATCCGAACTCGCGGTGCACCGGTTCGGCGTCGAAACCGATCATCGGCGTCGAACCCAGGCCTAGCGAGCGGGCCGCATAGATGATCGCTGCCGCGCCGAAGGAGGCGGTTCGTAGCGCTTCATCGCGCTGGCGTTGTGGGTACTCCATGTACAGATTGCGCGCCGGGATCTCCCATTCCGGCACCATCTTCGCCGGCATGACGCCCGATTCCACCAGCGGCGCCAGGCGCTCTGGTATTACGCTGGAATCGGCCAACTTGCCGCAGACGATGAAGGTAACGGCTGCGTCGGTGATCGTGGGTTGATTCCAAGCGATCGGACTCAGCCGGGCTTTGGCTTCAGGCGTGCGCACGGCGATGAAGCGCCAGTTCTGCATGTGGAAGGATGTCGGTGCGGCGGTGCCGATTCGCACGAGCTCTCGGATCTGGTCGTCGCTCAGGGTGGCGGCAGGGTCGTAATACTTGGTGGAGCTGCGGCTCAGGATACATTCGATAACAGCATTGGTCATGGTTGGTCCTATAAGTGACGGGATAGGTTGAGGCGCGAGAGTGCTTTCGCTCTCTTTGAGAGCGGGCCGGCCGCATTCATCGATAGGCGCGCGCCGCTCACGGACGAGCGCGAATGATCGTCTTCCCGCTGATCCGCTCGGTCGGGTTGAAGGCGGCAACGGCATCGTCGAGGGCAGCCACGTTGCCGATGTTTGTCCGCACACGTCCGTCACGCGCCCGCCGGACAATCTCACTCAGTTGCGCGCGATCGGGTTCGACGACGAAGTCTATCGTCCGGCCGTCAGCGGGCCGTGCCTCAGTCGGACCGGCGATGGTCACGAGCGTTCCTCCGGCTCGAATCAGGCGCGCGGACCGCTTCGCGATGTCGCCGCCAAGCACATCGAACACCAGATCGACTCCGCCGACATCTTCCAGAGTGTCGTTGTCGAGGTCGACGAACTCCTGTGCGCCGAAGTCGAGAGCCGTCTGACGGCCGGCAGCGCGTCCGGTACCGATGACGTAAGCACCGGCCTCACGTGCGAGCTGGGTTGCCATCGAACCGACGACGCCGGCGGCACCGTGCACGAGGACGCTCTGCCCCGCCCGAAGCCGGCCGTGATCGAACAGCCCCTGCCACGCGGTAAGGCCTGGCATCACGAGGGCCGCGCCCACCGTGAAATCGACATCGCCCGGCAGCGGCGCGAGGTTGCGCGCCTCGATGGCCACATATTCCGCCAAGGTGCCGTCGCGATACCAGTCCGCGAGACCGAATACCCGCTGTCCCACCGACAGCCCCGCCGTGCCATAGCCGAGGGCGGTGACCACTCCAGCCAACTCGTGGCCAGGGATCGACGGTGTTCGGTCACGCTCGCGGCGATCGGTCCAAGTCGGGGGCCACGTCAGCTCATCCCGGGTGAATCCCGCCGCATGAATCTCAACGACGACGTCGTTTATCGCGGCCTGCGGCTCGGGCCGCTCCACCAGCTTCATTCCGGCCGTTCCCGCCGCTTGGTCCGTCACAACGATTGCCTTCATCGTGCACCTGCCTGAGTGTGGCAGCTCATCATCTTCCGAACTCCTTTTCAGACGAACGAAAACCGGAAGGCGAAACTCGATGGCTCCAATGACCTTGGATATTGAATCGATGCCATCGACGCGGCGCATTTCCTAAAGCCACGTTGCCACTGGTCCCGGCGCGATGAAACCCGCGACGGGCGTTCCTGGACGCGCGGACACGCATTCTGGACTCCAGAGCTCGCCAACGCCGAGGATCAGTGCGCCGAGTGTGCGCGAATCTGGCTAGGGAACGGGAAAGAGCCCGGTTGGGTCGCAGCGTCGGGTATGCACGAGCCCACGCGGCTTGCTTTCGGCCTTTGCTGTTTCCAGTTTTTTCTTCGGTCGGGCAGCGAGTTCAGCCAACGCTGATAGCCCGACGAACAGTTTCAATCGATGAGCGGAGTCGCTATTGGCACGCCCATCCAGATCGCACACTTGACGGGAGAGGTGCCTCGGAGGCGGTACTTGGCTCAAGTGCCCTTATCACTCCCAGCGTTCTTCACGCGCAGCCGGTACTCGCTAGGATCAACGTTGTAGGCTTTGCGGAATGCTCGCACGAAACTTGACCGGCTTTCGTAGCCGGCGTTGTAGGCCACAACATCGACCGGGGCTGATGTCGTCGTGAGATCGAGCGCCGCCTGCCGCATCCTGAGATCCCGAAGGATGGCCATCGGCGAACGGCCAAAGATCTCCGAGAACTTCGCCATGAATGCCGACCGGCTCAGACCCGCGCTATGCGCAAGGCTCTGAACCGTGTGAGCGGCCCCCGGCCGCGCCACCATATCGCCGAATGCACGCGTGATCTGCCGATCCGCGAGAATCGAAAACCGATCAGTCCAGCTGCGGGAGGACTTCATCGACCGCCTCACCAGAGCGATGATGACCTGCTTTAGCAGGGACGCCGTCATGGCGCCCATACCGATTTCCTGCACGCAAAGCTCCCCGACCGCTTCGCGAAGCTTCAGGTCGATCTTGTCCGTCGGCTCGAACTTCTCGATCACGGGCTCGCGCAATTCGCGAAACAACCCGACGGATTGTCCGAAGGATGCGTTGAAGAAGCCGCAGATCTGGATGATCTCGGGCTGCTCGGTCGGTGTTGCGATACGCAACACGCTGTCATGCTGCTTCCAGCAATCGCGGGAGATGAGCCTCTTCGGGCCGCTGGTTCCGTCGACTTCGATTACGAACGGGGTGCTCGGAGGCTTGATGATGAGGAGATGGGGTTCGAGCGACATCCAAGGCCCATCGCCGATCGAAATTCGTCCCCTACCACTAATGGTGTAATGGACCGCCGGTGCATCGATCGTCCCCATCTCGGCGCGATGGCCTGAGGGAATCAGCATTTCGGTGAGCGCGACGACATCGATCTCAAGTGCCCGCATGAGGTTGTTGAGATCGGCGGTGGCGAGCTTCGAGGCAGAGACGGCGATCCGCGAATCTGGCCGCTCGCCCTGTCCGCTTCCGGCCCGCGATTTGGCCGTGTTTTGCATGGCAACCTGCTTACAAGATCAACCCGTGAATCCGCTAGGCGAATCTGTCTTCACCCTTGGACTGGATTTTGTGGCACGCCAAAAGGAACCTTGGCATGGTTCAGTCCGATGGTTGGAACTTGGTCCTATCGGTGGGACCGTATCGCTGTAGGTTCTGGCCTTGAGACATGGTCTCGGCGCAACGCCGTCGCCCGTGCACGCCAGCGTCCAGCACAAGCTTGCGTGCCGCAGCTCCGATGATGCCTTGGGAATAGACTCGTCGGTTTGGCCTTCTCCTTCACGACGCCCGAACTCCGGAGAAACCCAGTGAGTGCATTCGAACAAGGTCGCGTGCGGCCCGCCGACAATGGCTTGGCGAATACGACCGCCGACAGGCTTCGCTGGCTGATCCCGGCGGCTGGAGCGATGGCCTATCCGTTCCTGCTCGATGCATTTCATCTCGCGGTCTCTCCCGCTGCTGGTCCGATGTCGTTTGGGCGACTGGCCCTGGCGGCGCTTTGCCTGTTGGCCGCGACCGCCGCGCCCTTGCTGGGTCTTGCCTGCGCATACCGGATGACCAAGGTCGAGCCTTCGTCGTTCGAGCTGCGCGCCCGGCGGCTCGCCTATCTCAGCATCGCTGCGCCGCCCTTGTTCGTGCTGACCGGCGTCGGCCTCGGTTTGCTGCACATCCCTGTCAGTGACGAGATTGTCTGGGTCGCGGGTTGGCTCGTCGCGTGCCTCTATGTGCTTTTCGGCAGCGAGCAGGCGCAACGTGCGGCACCATCAGCCGCGATTGCGCCCTCTATCGCCAAATGGCGCGTGACACATGGCGTCGCCGCAGCGATCATCCTTTTCTACGTCGCATTCCATCTCACCAATCATCTGCTGGGTTGGCTCGGACCTGATGTTCATGCCGCCGTGATGAAGGCGGGGCGCACCGTCTATCGGTCGTCCGTGGTGGAGCCCATCCTCGTCGTATTGATGCTGTTCCAGGTCGCCGTCGGGATGCGGCTCGCCTGGCGCTGGAGCTCGGCGCCTGCGGATGCATACCGCGTGTTTCAGATCGGCTCCGGCGTCTACCTCGCGGCGTTCATCGTGACCCATCTGAATTCCGCATTGGTCTCGGCGCGCGCCGTGCACCACATCGACACCAACTGGGCCTGGGCGTCGGGCGCACCGACCGGCCTGATCCACGACGCCTGGAGCATTCGCCTGGTGCCGCACTACGCGCTCGGCGTCTTCTTCGTCCTCGCGCATCTCACGTCGGGATTACGCGGCGTCCTGATCGCGCACGGCGTTGCCACGGCGGTTGCCAACCGGATCTGGGCAACCGGGCTCGCGATAGGCGGGCTGGTCGCGATCGCGATCATGAGCGGATTGTGTGGGGTGCGGATCTAGGCTTCAGCGGGCGGCCCGAGCGAGCCCGGTTGAGAAGAACATCGATGCCGTCAAGCTGAGGTTGACTTGCTGCGGTCACGCCAAAGCGCAAAGATCGCTGTTGCGAGCTTGTTCGGCCGATCAGGCCTCGCATAGCTGACCACCGGCTTGCTGGAATGATTTTCCATCAGTTCCCCTAGTATCTCGTAGTCAAGTTCGAGACCGAACTTTTCGTACGGTATGGATTCGGACTCAGCTCCCCCCGCAACATAAACGATATCGACTCGCGCCATGTCTTTCGCGATCGCCGCGGCTTCCTGCAAGGTGTCGCAGCCGTACGATTTGTATTCCCAGAAAGGATCGCTGAAGTGAAGTATCTTGCGGGTGCTTTCATCGAGCTTGCCGCGCTCTTCTTCAGAGAGCCCTATGATGATCACGTGGGCGATTTTCGGAAGCATCTGCCCAACCCCTTGAAATAGCGCCTCTAGAACTTGGTCTACCGGCGCGAGCGAGGGGTTCGACGCTCTGAGCAAGTCGTATCCGGGCGCCTTGATGCGCGCTGGGAGCAAGCTTCACTTCTGGCTGGGAAATGGTGCCGCAAGAGGGACTCGAACCCCCGACCCCGTCATTACGAATGACGTGCTCTACCAACTGAGCTATTGCGGCGAACCGTTCGGCAACGGCCGGATCACGCGGCCACCTGATATCGGGCATGACCCCGATTGGCAAGGACAACGCGGGTATCGAACCATACAGCCGTTAACCTAACCCCGAATTAGCTTCCCAAACGTGACAGAAATCCGCGCCAACCGCCCACCTGGGCCTTGGGCGGGCCGATTTGTTCCGCAAATTCGTCGACCGGACCGTCCTCGTCGACCCCGGGGTCATCAGGGGCCCGGATGATCGGGATTACGGCCGGAATGGGCGCCGGTGCGGCCTTGGGCAGGTCGGTCCGGGACCGGAACAAGGGGGCCGGCGCCGGGGGCGCCGATTCGGCGGCTGGAGGGGGAGCCGGTTCCGGCGCGGCGGGTTCGGCCGAGGCCGGGGCGGGCCCGGCCTCGATGGCCGCCGGCAGCGGGGCGTTATCCTGCACCGTCGGCGCGGCCGGCTCCAAGGGGTTGAGCTCGACTGGCTTCGCCTCGACCTGCTTCACCTCGACCGGCTCGGCCGGCTTGGCGTCCGCCGGCTCGCTGGCGACTTCCTTTGGCGGCTCGACCCGGCGCGGCGCCAGCATCGCCTCCTCGAAGGGCGACGGCTCGATCGCATGGCCCTTGTCGGACGGCAGCGCCGCCACCGGGGTCTGCCACTGGAAGGCGTCGAGCCGGCCGGTGACCGGCGAGACCGGACGCCAGCGGTCCGACACATAACCGTCGGCGGTCCAGACCGGATCGTGCAGCGCGCGCACGGCGCGCAGGGTCCAGGCCCGCGCCCGGCCGCTGTCGCCATGCTCGGTGCGCTCGATCTCGGCCATCAACAGCGCGACGCGTTGCGTCGGCGCCGCGACAAACGGCTCCAGCGCCGCGCGCGCCTTGGCGAACTCGGCCGCGTCGATCGCGGCGCGCGCGATCGCCAGCGCGCCCTCGATATGTCCAGGTTTTTTCGCCGCCAGCGTCTCGACCCGCACCAGGCGCTGGCGCGCGGAATCGCCGAGCCGCACATGCGAATAGGCGTCGGCGAGATCGGGATGCGGCTGCGCCAGCCACGCGGTCTCGACGATGCGCATCGCGCGGCGCACCTGATGCGCCTCGCTCTCGAACTTCGCCGCGAGCACGGCGGCCGGGATCAGCGTCGGCGCCAGCTTGACCGCCTCCATCGCGCTCGCGCGCGACAGGTCGCGATCGACGGTCTCGAACTCCAGCGCACGCGCCGTCAGCAGCACGCCGCGCTGCCGCCGATAGGTCGCCTTGTCGATCAATCCGGCACTCTGGTTGTTGTCGATGATCGACAGCGCGCCGGCCCAATCGCCCTTGGCGCAGCAGAAGCCGAGCACCGCATGCGAGGCCCATGACGACGACGGCGACATCTTCAGCGCTTCCTCGGCGATCATCACGGCCGCCACCGGATCGTCGGCGCGCTGCGCCTCGATGAACAGACCGCGCAATCCAAGCAGCCGCGTGTCCTCGCGCTCGGCCATGGCACGGAAGGCGCGCTGCGCGCCGTCGCGGTCGCCGTCGAGCTGCGCCGATTGCGCGTGCAGCAGCAGTGCCAGCGGATCGCCTCCGGCGTGGCGCCGCGCCACTTCGGCATGCGCGCGCGCCGCCGAAGAATCGCCATGCCCGATCGCAAGCAGGCCTTGCGTGATGGCGTGGCGGCCGCGGGCGTGACGCCGCTCGCGCCGGCCACGGCGGATGTGCGAGGGAATCTTCCAGAGCCCGCGCAGGATCACGCCGGCGACCATCGCGACGACGACGACGAGGCCGAGCAGATACATCGGCTGCTTGGACGTGAAGCGCAAGCCGCCCCAGTTCAGCACGAGATCGCCGGGCTGATCGGCCAACCAGGCCGCACCCGCTGCAGCGAGCGCGATCAGCAGCAGGAACAGAATGATCCGGATCATCAAAGACCTATTGCAAAGACTTACTGGTTGACCGTGGCGAGCGCCGCCATGGCGTTGTCGGCAAATTTACGCGACGCGTCGAGCGCGGCGCGACGCGCGTCCACCTTGGCGAGCCAGGCTTGTGCCGCCGTGCGATCCGCCGGCGGCAGCGACTTCAGTTCACGCTCGGTCAATGCGAGGTCATTATGCAAGGCAGCCGATGTCACGCGCGCGACGATGCTGCCGCGATCGGTCCCCGTGCCGTCGGTCCGCTCGATCTGGATCAGCGTGGAGGCACCGGCCTTCAGACGATCGACCAGCCCGGCACTGGCCGCCGCAGCCTCAGGCGGAGGCGGCGCAAGTTTCGGCACGATCTCGATCAGCTCGCGGCACAGCGCGTTCGGGCTCGGCACGCCTGACCTCGCAAACGTCTCGAGCGGCTTCAGCACCTCGGCATCGTCCGACAGCGCCTTCGCGGCCTCGAGCGCGGAGGCATAGGGATCGCCGTGACGCACCGCGACGTCGAGCAGCGATGCCGCGACGACGCGGCGCAGCGGCACATCGTCGGCCTTCGCCTCGGCCTTGGTGTCGGCGATCTTGCCGTCCTGCCTCGCGATCGCAGCACCCTGCGCCTTCACCGCACCTTCGACCTTGTCGATGCGCGCCGTGATGCCGGAGAGATCAGCCGCAGCCGCGCCATCGCGCGGCGCGGCTTTCGCGTCATTGACCGCCGCCGCAAGCTTGTCGGATTGCGCCCGCGTCGCGGCGAGTTCGGTGCGCAGTGCGGCGATCGATTTGTCGAGCGCCTCCAGCCGCGCCGTCGCCGCGGGATCGGCGGCCGCCGCGACCGGCCTGCCGGCTTTCGATTCCAGCGCACTCAGGCGCGTGCCGAGCTGGTCGATGGCGGCATTGGGTAGCGGCGCCGGGACCGGCTGCACGACGGGCCAGCCGAGCAGCCAGCCAACCCCGATCACCAGCGCCGCCGCGACGGCGCCGGATATCGGAGCCACCACCCAGGGCGATACCGGCCGCGCCGGTTCGGCGTCCGGCGCCGCGGAGGCGGTCTCGGGCTGCGGCTCCGCTTGCGCTGCGGCGTCGCCTTGGGGCTCGGCCTCAGGCGTCGCCGCGTCCGCGGACGCCTTGCCGGCATCCTGGTCGGCCTCCTTGGCGACTTCCTTGGCGGCTTCCTCGGTCCCCCCCGCCTTCGACGGTTCGCTGGAGATTTCGGTCGCCTGAAGATCGATGGTCGACGGCGCGCGCTTGGGCCGGGAATCCGGCGAAGATCCTGGGTCGTCCGGCCTTTCTTCAGCCATCGCGGGGGTCCTCAAAACTACTGGCCGCATACTGTAGAGCATGATGCGATCCGATTGAATTGGATCATGCTCTTGTCCTTTTGTTTGGTCGCGTTTTCTTAACGCGAACCGGTCCCCACTTCGCTTGAAAACGCTCGCCAGAATCGGCCCAGGTTCTTAGAGCACGATCCGAATAACCGAGCATTGCCTAACATCATGGTCAGACGAAAGAATTATTCCGGTCGAGGCCGTAGGGTGCGGCTGAGCGCCTCCAGCAGGGCATTTTCGTCCGGCCGCGCCGCCACCACCACCTTGGTCGCGCCGGCGTCATGGAGCACCGCGGCGACGGCCGCCGAGATGCAACATTGCGGCAGAGCGAGCGCCGAAATCTCGATCCCGTCGGCGCGCACCGTGTCCAGAAAGGCCCGCGCGCTGCGGCGGGAATAGTGCAGCACCGCGGTGATCCGGTTCGCCATGAAGGCGTCGCTGACTTCCCTCGGGAAGCCGGCCACCGGCGCCATCCGGTAGGTGGTGTGGGTGACGACGCTGAGCCCGCGCTCGCCCAGTTCGCCCGCAAGATCGCGCGAAAGGTCGGCGCCGGCGAGATAGAGCAGCGTCGCCGATGCCGGCAGTTCGCCGGCGTCGACCCGTGCGAGCACGAGCTTGCGCAGCGAGACTGCATCGCCCTTCGCCACGATCACCTTGTCGAAGCCTGCGGCGCGCGCCGCATCGGCGGTGTGTGCCCCGACCGCGAACAGCGGCAGCCGCAACAGCGGGCTGGTCGCGAGATCGACCGCGCGCAGCGCATTGGCGCTGGTCAGGATGACAGCATCATAATCCGCATCGTCGTCGCCGCGGAACGGCACCGGCTCGAAGCGCAGCACCGGCGCCGACAGGGCGTCAAAGCCGCGCTGGCGCAGCGTCGCGAGCGTCGCGTCATTATCCGGATGCGGTCGTGTGACAAGGATTGTCAGGGTTTCAGGCCTCCAGCCGTATAAATTGGACGTTGGCGACCGATTGCACTTTAAGACCTCGCAATGCTACCCCGGAGCGGACGTTTTGATGAGCATCATCTTGCCGGACACCGGTTCCGGCCTGTCCGGATTATGCTCGTAGCACAAGGACCGAAATTGGGACACGAACCACCGATGCTGGTGCTGGGGATCGAAACCACCTGCGATGAGACCGCGGCCGCCGTGGTCGAGCGCCAGGCTGACGGGCAGGCGAAAATCCTCTCCAACGTGGTGCGCTCGCAGACCGACGAGCACGCCCGCTTCGGCGGCGTGGTGCCGGAGATCGCGGCGCGCGCCCATGTCGACCTGCTCGACGGCATCGTCGCCACTGCAATGAAGGAGGCCGGCGTCGGCTACGGACAATTGTCGGCGGTCGCGGCAGCCGCGGGCCCCGGCCTGATCGGCGGCGTGATCGTCGGTCTCACCACCGCGAAGGCGATCGCGATGGTGCACGATACGCCGCTTATCGCGGTGAACCATCTCGAGGCGCACGCGCTGACGCCGCGGCTGACCTGCGCGCTGGCGTTTCCCTATTGCCTGTTCCTGGCCTCGGGCGGACACACCCAGATCGTCGCCGTGGTCGGCGTCGGTGAATATGTGCGGCTCGGCACCACGGTCGACGACGCGATGGGCGAGGCGTTCGACAAGGTGGCGAAGATGCTGTCGCTGCCCTATCCCGGCGGACCGGAGGTCGAGCGCGCGGCCGCCGGCGGCGACCCGACGCGGTTTGCCTTTCCACGTCCGATGCTCGGCCGCGCCGATGCGAATTTCTCGCTGTCGGGACTGAAGACGGCGGTGCGCAATGCAGCCAGCCGGCTGGAGCCGCTCGAGCCGCAGGACGTCAGCGATCTCTGCGCGAGTTTCCAGGCCGCGGTGCTGGAATCGACCGCGGACCGCCTGAGCGTCGGCCTGAAGCTGTTTCAGGAGCGGTTCGGCACGCCGCGCGCGCTGGTCGCGGCCGGGGGCGTCGCCGCCAACCATGCGATTCGAAGCGCGCTGCAGGAGGTCGCGGCGAAGGCGCAGACCACGCTGATCATCCCGCCGCCGGCGCTCTGCACCGACAATGGCGCGATGATCGCCTGGGCCGGCGCCGAGCGGATGGCGCTTGGCCTCACCGACACGATGGAGGCGCCGCCGCGCGCGCGCTGGCTGCTCGACGCCAACGCCAAGGCGCCGGCCGGCCACGCCAACAGCCGCGCCGGATATTGAACAATGTACGACGGGGCGCGCATCAGGCACCGTCGCACCTCGCCCCGCTTGCGGGGAGAGGTCGGATTGCGCAGCAATCCGGGTGAGGGGGTACAGGTCTCAACACTCGGCTCGCTCGCGGATAAAGCCCCTCACCCCAACCCTCTCCCCGCAAGAGCGGGGAGAGGGAGCGAAGACAGGCCCGCCTGATGCCGGCGCATATGTCCGTGAGCGTGATCGGTGCCGGCGCCTGGGGCACGGCATTGGCCGATGTCGCGGCGCGCGCCGGGCGCAAGGTGACGCTGTATGCGCGCAATGCCGAGCATGCCGCGCAGATCCAGGCGACGCGGGTCAATCCGCGGCTGGCTGGTGTCCGGCTTCATCCCGGCATCGCCGTGACGTCGGACATCGCCGCCGCGGCACAGGCCGACATCATCCTGGCCGTGACACCGGCGCAGCATCTGCGCGCGGCGGTCGGGCATCTTGCGCCGCATCTCAAACCCGACACGCCTGTCATCGCCTGCGCCAAGGGCATCGAGCACGGCACGCATAAATTCATGACCGAGGTGATCGCGGAAGCCGCGCCGCGCGCGGTCCCCGCGATCCTGTCGGGGCCGAGCTTTGCCGACGACGTCGCGCGCGGACTGCCCACCGCCGTCACGCTGGCCACCAGGGACGAAGCGCTGGCACGCGCGCTCGTCCAGGCGCTCGGCTCGGCGACCTTCCGACCCTATCACACCACCGATGTGCGCGGCGTCGAGATCGGCGGCGCGGCCAAGAACGTGCTGGCGATCGCCGCCGGCATCGTGGTCGGCAAGAATCTCGGCGCCTCCGCGCTCGCCGCACTGACCACGCGCGGCTTCAGCGAGCTCGCAAGATTGGGCCGCGCCTGCGGCGCCCGCGCCGAAACACTCTCCGGCCTGTCGGGATTGGGCGATCTGCTGCTGAGTTGCTCGACCGCGCAATCGCGCAATTTCGCACTCGGCCTCGCGCTCGGCCGCGGCGAAGCCGCGCCGATCGGCAAGCTCGCCGAAGGCGCGTTCACCGCGCCGGTGCTGTGCGAGCTCGCCGCTGCGCAGAAGGTCGACATGCCGGTGTCAAACGCGGTCGCCGCGATCCTGAGCGACCGGCTGACCATTGACGCAGCGATCGAAGGCCTGCTGACGCGGCCGTTCAAGGCGGAGTAGCGCACGTCACGGTCGCGCGTGGCAGAGCTTCACCATCCGTGCGCGCCGTACTAGCGTGGCGGCGAACCGTCGGATCCCGGTCCAACAAATCGAAAAACGGATCCCAAGGGAAAACCCATGCGTCAACCGCATCGCGCCATCCTTTCGATCAGCCTCGCCGTCGCATTCACCGCCTCATCCGCCATAGCCCACGCCCAAACGGCCGCCACCTACGACGACCTTGCCAAGAGCGAGGCCGCCGCCAATGCCGACAACGGCAAGCGGGTCGCGCCGCTCAAATCGATCGGCAATCCAACCGCCGACGTGTCTGCCGAGATGCAGGCAATGATCGGCGCGCCCTATCCGCCGCATTTCAATGCCGACCCCAAAACCCCTGCGGAATGGAAGGAGTTGATCGATCGCCGCGCCAAGCTTCTGATCGCGGGTATTCCGGCGCTGAAGGCGAAGCTCGGCGTCAAGGTCGAGGAAACCAGGCTTGCCGGCGTGCACTGCTACATCGTGACCCCGAACAAGATCGCGCTCGAGAACAGGCGACGCCTGCTGATCCACGTCCATGGCGGTGGTTACGTGTTCGGCCCCGGCGAAGCCGCGTTGCCGGAAGCCATCATGATGGCCGGCTTTGGCGGCTTCAAGGTCCTCTCGGTCGACTACCGGATGCCGCCGGACTTCCCCTATCCGGCCGCGATGGACGACGCGATGGCGGTCTGGAAGGAAGTTCTGAAATCGCACGAGCACCGCCGGCTGGCCATCTTCGGCACCTCAACCGGTGGGGCGATGACGCTTGCGATGGTGTTGCGGGCGAAGGATGAGAAGCTGCCGCTGCCCGCCGCCATCGCGCCGGGCACGCCATGGTCCGATATCGACAAGATCGGCGACAGCTACGCGAGCAATGAATGGGTCGACAACGTGCTGGTGACCTGGGACGGCTGGCTCGGCCGCGCCGCCAGGCTTTATTCAAACGGCACCAGCCTGAAGAACCCCTACATTTCGCCGATCTATGGTGACTTCAAGGGCTTCCCACCGACCATCCTGACATCGGGCACGCGCGATCTCTTCCTCAGCAACACGGTTCGCACGCATCGCAAGTTGCGCCGCGCCGGCGTGATCGCCGATCTCAATGTCTATGAGGGGCAGTCGCACGCGCAGTACCAGTTCAACGTCGACGCGCCCGAGACGAAGGAGACGTTCACCGACATCGCCAAGTTCTTCGATCGCTATTTGAAACAGTAAATGCCGCGCTTCTTGATTTGACGCGTTTTCTTCACGCGAACCGGCATCCATCCCGCATCAAGTGCGGGACAGGCTTCGCTTGAAAACGCTCTGGATCGGGTGCCCGTGCTTGTCGCGGGCATCGACGTCGCTGTAGATTGCGGCGCAATCGAACGGGGTGAGTTGCGATGAATTACTGGCTGGTGAAATCCGAACCGTCGGTCTGGTCGTGGGACCATCAGGTCGCCAAGGGCGCGAAGGGCGAAGCCTGGACCGGCGTGCGCAACTTCACGGCACGGCAGAATCTCGTCAACATGAAGAAGGGCGACAAGGCGTTCTTCTATCATTCCAACGAGGGCAAGGAGATCGTCGGCATCGCCGAAATCATCAAGGAAGCCTATCCCGACCCGACCGACAAGACCGGCAAGTTCGTCTGCGTCGACATCAAGGCCGACAAGCCGCTGAAGACGCCGGTGACGATGGCCGCGATCAAGGCGGACAAGAAGCTCGCCGACATGGCGCTGGTCAAATATTCGCGGCTTTCGGTGCAGCCGGTGACCGCGGAGGAGTGGAAATACGTCTGCAAGATGGGCGGGCTGTGATGTCTCGTCCAACTCTACTGTCGTCCCGGCGAAGGCCGGGACCCATTACCCCGAATGTCGATTGCTGAAACGAGCTGGGGCCACAGCGAATTCTAGTCACAGGCGGCTGTGGTAATGGGTCCCGGCTTTCGCCGGGACGACGATAGGGGATGCGGACCTACGCCCCGGCCGCCATCACCACCTGCGCCAGCAATTGCTCGCGCTTGCTTTGGGTGCGGTAGCCTCCCATCGTCGCGGCGAAGCGTTCGAGGATGCCGTCCTCGAACGCGGTGACGATGGTGTCGTGGACATAGCTCTTGCGGCAGATCGCCGGCGTGTTGGACAGCTGGTCGGCGGCGGCGCGGATCGCATCCAGCACCTGGCGCTTGCGGCCGCGCTGGCTGGTGGCCGGCGTGATCCGCGACAGCGATTCCACGACGACCGCCGACGCCATCAGGGTGCGGAAATCCTTCAGCGAGATCTTGATGCCGGCGATCTCGCGCAGGAACGCGTTCACCGCCGTGGTCGAGGCGGCCCGTACCACGCCGGAGCGGTCGTAATACTGAAACATGCGCTTGCCCGGGACGCCGCGCAGGATGCCGATCGCACGCACCAGCTTGGCCGCATCGCATTCCTTGCGCACGGCCTTGCCGCCCTTGGCCTTGAAGGTCAGCACCAGGGAGTCGTCTTCCAGCGTGACGTTGGACTTCAAGAGCGTGGTGGCGCCGCGGGTGCCGTTGAGGCGCGCATAGGATTCGTTGCCAGGCCGGATCGCGGTGCGCGCGATTAGTTCGATCACCGCCGACAGCGCGAACTCGCGCGTCGGCTCGTCGCCGGACAGAAACGCCGAGACCTTGCGCCGGATCTTCGGCAGCGCGGCCACCAGCTTGGCGAGGCGATGCGCCTTGCGCTGCTCGCGAACCTTCTCCCAGTCAGCGTGATAGCGATATTGCAGCCGGCCCGCGGCATCGCGGCCGACCGCCTGCAGATGCGAGCTCGGATCGCTGGAATAGCGCACCTGGCGATAGGCCGGCGGGACCGCCATCGCGTGCAGCCGGCGGATGGTGCGCGCATCGCGGACCCGCGAGCCATTGGCACGGACGAATGAATAGGTCTTGCCGCGCTTGATGCGGCGGATGGTCAATTCGTTCTGGTCGCCGAGCCGCAGGCCCAGATCGCGCGCCAGTTCTTCAACCGTCGTTCTGATGGCAGCGGGCGCGTCGAGCTTGAGTTTTGCCGGCGGCTGCAGCCTGGCCCGCGGCGGCTTGGACGGCCACTGGCCCAGTGCCTTTGCCAAGGCGACAGCGGGATCGGCGGAAACGGGCCGCACAGCCGCGATATTCTGCTGATCCATCATTACTCTCGCAAGACGCCTTGTTCCGCTGTTCTCCCGGTAATGCCGTTGCTTCGGGCTTCGTTCCGGTGGGCCGTCTGGCCTCGGAAACGCGATTTAGGGCGTCGGGGCCGACATTGCGAGTCGCGAATCAGTTATTGACTGTATTAAATTACCTTTCATGGGTGCCATTCGCCCGCTAACGTTGATTTTGGGCTGCCCGGGATCGGACAAAATGACGCGAGCGCGGTGCCGGAAACCGGCCTTTGAACGCCCGGAGGTCCACCGCGGTCCCCCAGATCAGGTCAGCGACCTTGCCCTTTCGCGCGCCGCTCTCGCCGGGGCGCGGCTCGAGCTCGGCAGCCACGGGACGGTCCAACCGCTGGCCGCAATCAAGGATTATTCGGTCACGAACGTGTTGACGCAGCTCATCGCGGCGGCGTCCGACAATTCGTTCAATTGTGCCCGAAGCCGTCGATCAAAATCGGCGTCAGCGCATCGTCGTCGCTCGCGGCACCACTGCAGCGACGGCGAACGCGCAGAGAACGATACCACTACGACCAAGAGACCAGTGACCCCGAGCAAGCGATGGCGCATAGGTTTCTCTCGTCGATGCGTTGCGGTAAGCCGTCCTATCACAAGCGGAAGCCGGCGGACTATCCGGCGGCTTCAACGCGACGAAAGTGACAGTCCTTTTTCCTTGCCGGGCCGGAATGCGGCAACGCATAATCGCGGCAATGATCAAGACGGCTTGCCGTCGCGTCGTGCGCGATCGGCAATGAGTGGAGGAAAATGATGTCCGAGAAGATCTATGACGTGTCGGCCGACTGGGCCAAGCGCGCCTATATCGATGACGCCAAATATCGCGAGATGTATGCGCACTCGGTCAAGGACCCGAACGGCTTCTGGGCCGAGCACGGCAAGCGGATCGACTGGATCAAGCCCTTCACCAAGGTCGAGAACGTCTCCTTCGCACCGGGCAACATCTCGATCAAATGGTTCGAGGATGGCGTGCTGAACGTCGCCTGGAACTGCATCGACCGCCATCTCGACAAGCGCGGCGACCAGACCGCGATCATCTGGGAGGGCGACGATCCCTCCGAATCCAAACACATCACCTACCGCCAGCTGCACGACGAAGTCTGCAAGATGGCCAACATCCTGCGCACGCGGAACGTCAAGAAGGGCGATCGCGTCACGATCTACCTGCCGATGATTCCGGAAGCGGCCTACGCTATGCTGGCCTGCGCGCGGATCGGCGCCATCCATTCGGTGGTGTTCGGCGGTTTCTCGCCGGACAGCCTCGCCCAGCGCATCAAGGACTGCGACTCGAAGGTGGTGATTACCGCCGACGAGGGCCTGCGCGGCGGCAGGAAAGTGCCGCTGAAGGCCAATGTCGATGCCGCCATCGCCAAGACCGGCGGCGTCGATTGGGTCGTGGTGGTGAAGCGCACCGGCGGCAAGATCGACATGAACCCGACCCGCGACCTCTGGTATCACGAGGCCGCTGCGATGGTGACGACGGAATGCCCGGCCGAGCATATGCACGCCGAGGATCCGCTGTTCATCCTCTACACCTCGGGCTCGACCGGAACGCCGAAGGGCGTGCTGCACACCTCGGCCGGCTACCTCGTGTTTGCGTCGATGACGCATCAATACGTGTTCGATTATCACGACGGCGACATCTATTGGTGCACCGCCGACGTCGGCTGGGTCACCGGCCACAGCTACATTCTCTACGGGCCGCTCTGTAACGGTGCGACCACGCTGATGTTCGAGGGCGTGCCGAACTATCCGGACAATTCGCGCTTCTGGAACGTGGTCGACAAGCACAAGGTCAACATCTTCTACACCGCGCCGACCGCGATCCGCGCGCTGATGCAGGGTGGCGACGAACCGGTGAAGAAGACCTCGCGCAAATCGCTGCGCCTGCTCGGCTCGGTCGGCGAGCCGATCAATCCGGAAGCCTGGGAGTGGTATTACCGCGTGGTCGGCGACGACCGCTGCCCGATCGTCGACACCTGGTGGCAGACCGAGACCGGCGGCATCCTGATCACGCCGCTGCCCGGCGCGACCAAGCTGAAGCCCGGTTCGGCGACACGGCCGTTCTTCGGCGTGGTGCCGGAGATCGTCGATGCAGACGGCAAGACGCTCGACGGCGAGACCTCGGGCAATCTCTGCCTGACCAGGTCATGGCCAGGCCAGATGCGCACGGTCTATGGCGACCACGCGCGGTTCGAGCAGACCTATTTCTCGACCTACAAGAACAAGTATTTCACCGGCGACGGCTGCCGGCGCGATGCCGACGGCTATTACTGGATCACCGGCCGCGTCGACGACGTCATCAACGTCTCCGGCCACCGCATGGGCACCGCCGAGGTCGAGAGCTCGCTGGTCGCGCATGAGGCGGTGTCGGAAGCCGCTGTCGTCGGCTACCCGCACGACATCAAGGGTCAGGGCATCTACGCCTATGTCACGCTGATGAAGGGCACCGAGCCGACGGAAGCGCTGCGCAAGGAGCTGGTCGCCTGGGTCCGCAAGGACATCGGCCCCATCGCCTCGCCGGACCTGATCCAGTTCGCGCCCGGCCTGCCCAAGACGCGCTCCGGCAAGATCATGCGCCGCATCCTGCGCAAGATCGCCGAGGACGAGTCGTCGAGCCTCGGCGACACCTCAACCCTGGCCGATCCGGCCGTGGTCGACGACCTCGTGCAGAACCGTCAGAACAAGAAGGGCGCGCCGGCGTAAGGCCAGCAGCAGCAAGGATCAGAAGACCAAACAAGGGCCGCGCGCGATCACCGCCGCGGCCCTTCCCCGTTTGCTGCAACGGGCGCTTCACGGGATTGTCATAGGCAAGGCATGATTGAGGCGCGTTTGTGGCCAAGTGTTGTTTCCAGGTCATTTACTTTAATCCGAACTTTTCATTCTCTCCCGCCATCAGGACGTGTCTTGCGGCCGGTGTGAAACCACCCGGTTAACACACGCAGTTAATGTTGCGTGCGTGAGACCGGCAGGCCCGGTTTTTCAAGGGCTCTGCATTTTCGTTTTTGGCTTCCTTGCGGGAGCTGTTGGGAAGTGGAGAGGTTGATGTCGAGGAAGTTTGCGGTGGCGCTGGCTGCCACCCTTGGTGCGGTTGCTTTGATGTCGCAGGCGGCCGAAGCCCGGCCGGAAATGGTGGGAATACACGCCGACAACTATGAGCCAGGCACCATCGTCGTGAAGACCAACGAACGGCGGCTCTACCTCATTCTCGATTCCGGCCACGCGATGCGTTACCCGGTCGGTGTCGGCAAGTCCGGCAAGCAGTGGGCCGGCACCACGAAGATCGACGGCAAATATCGCAACCCAGCCTGGTCGCCGCCCGCCGAGGTCAAGCGCGACAAGCCCAGCATCCCGAACGTGATCGCCGGCGGCTCGCCGCATAACCCGATGGGCGTCGCTGCGATGACGCTGGCCGGCGGTGAATATGCGATCCACGGCACCAACGTGCCGGGCTCGGTCGGCGGTTTCGTCTCCTACGGCTGCATCCGCATGCTCAACACCGACATCACCGACCTCTATTCGCGCGTCGAGATTGGCACGACGGTCGTCGTCACCCGCTGATCAGGCACAGCGCCTCGTCCAAAGCAAGGCCGCGCAGATGCGCGGCTTTTGTTTGCCCAGCCTGGTTTGACGCTGTCGCCTAGCGCGCGAAATATCCGCACCAGCCGAACCAGTGCCCGCCATTGTAGGCCCGCGCATGACCGGCCGCGAGCAGCGCGGCCGAGACGTTGTCGGTCTTCCTGGTCGCGACGTCGGCGACGACACGGCCCTGATATTTGTCGGGACCGACATTGTAGATCGCGACGTCGCCCTGGCCGAGCAGGTCACGCAGCGCCACCGTCGCCGCTTGCGCCATCTGCAGTTCGCGCGCACACGACGCCTTCAGCTCCGGCGCATCGATGCCGCGCAGCCGGACTCGCGTGTACAGATCCGGGCCCGGCGAGAAATGCACCCGCGCCTCGAACGTGTCGCCGTCGATCGTCCTGATCACATCAACGTTGTGCCTGATGTCGGGCGCGCCGGCCCGCTGCCAGATCACGTCGGTGTCGCGCGACCTGCCGAGCGACCAATGCGGCGGCAGATGCACCCATTGTCGGATCGGCAGCGTGCTGCCGACGGCAATGCCGAGCACGAACACCCATGGCAGCGCCGCCGAGACGCGGCGGCCCCAAGGGGTCCGGCGGAAAGGCGGACCCGACGCTTTGCGGTGAGTACGAATCCTGTCAGAGGGATACATTGTCTTAAGGAGCGCCCAAGTCGACCGATAAGACAGGGCAAGCCGGTGCTCTCGGTGAGGTTGTGTGGCATAGCTGAAGTTGCCACAGAGCAGACAAAGGCCGCGCCGCCTTGTCTCGATTCTACACCTAGACTAGCGCTGGTTGGTCTAGAACCCCTCTCCGGAATGTACGCCATATCTAGCGAGGTGGCTTCGGGGCCTTCCTACGAGTTGTGCTTTGATGGTCTTGTGACGTTGCCCGAATCTCGAACGTCTGCCATAACGCAAAGCGCCCCGACCCTTCCGGGCGGGGCGTTGATGAGCCGGTGACACGGCTCATTTGGTAACCGGGCGTAGCTCAGCTGGATAGAGCACGGGACTGCTAATCCCGAGGTCGTAGGTCCGAGTCCTGCCGTCCGGGCCATTTGCGAGACTGGGCCTCCTCTTGCGGGGAGGCCTTTTTCTTTACCTGACCATATTGCCTGAGTCGATTCGACTCCTCAATCCAAATAATGCACTTAATAGCGCTTTATTAGTGTGAGCATGCAATGGTTGGACGCCCTCCAAACGAAGGGGAAAGCGAAACCTTTAAGGTCACGGTACCCAAGCCGCTCTACGAGAGCTTGGTCTACCTCGCGCGGCACACACACATCGGATCATCGGTCAGCGAAGTAGCGAGTTACTTGCTGAAAGAGCGGATATCCCAAATGGTCGAGTTGCAGATTCCGAAACGCACGCCGAACGGGTAGTGCCTCAAAAATCCGAAGCGATGCCCTTGGTCTCCCAATCGCCGTAACGCGTCGGTTCCGGCCCCTTCGGACCCTGGAACTCCTTCGGCCGCGCAGCCGCGTTCTGCGCGGCCGCCTCCTCGGCAGCCCTGCGCCGCGCGGCGGCCTCGGCGAGCGCGCGTTGCGCGGCTGGCGTCAGCGGCTTGCGCGGCGCGGCCTCCAGCGGCGATGACAACGGCGATTTATCAGACATGGCAAAACTTTCTGCCTGCGGATTCCGTATCTCTGTACTGGCTCAGTGACGACATCACGATCACGAAATCCCGCAAGGCGATTCTTACATTTGGCATATTCGCATGCCAGAGGTGGTATGGAGTTGATGGGCATGAGCCGAATGTAACTCAGCACCTTTGAGATATCTCCGCTTCATGCCTCCTTCAAGATTTGCAGTACCTGCCGAAGTCCCCGGTCTCGCGGCTCGCCGCATCGCGGCCGACATCCTCGATGGCGTGCTGCACAAGCACCGCACGCTCGACGACCAGCTCGACGGCGCCGGCGCGCATCCCGGCCTGAAATCGCTCGCCGATCGCGACCGTGCGCTGATGCGCCGGCTGGTGTCGACCATCTTGCGCAAGCTCGGCACGCTCGGCCATCTGCTGTCGCGCCTGCTCGATCGCGGCATCCCGACTGATGCGCCGCGCGCGCAGAGCGCGCTCCTGATCGGCGCGGCACAGATTCTCTGGATGGACGTGCCCGACCATGCCGCGGTCGATCTCTCGGTGCGGCTGGTGCAGTCCGACCGGCGCGCCGCGAAATATGCCGGGCTCGTCAACGCCGTGCTGCGCCGCTGCGCGCGCGAGGGCCAGGGCCTGATTGACGAGATCAGCATGCAGACCCTGAACCTGCCGCCATGGATGCTGGCGCGCTGGAACGCGCATTACGGCGAAGCTACCGCGCGCGACATGGCGCTTGCGCTCGGCCACGAGCCGTCGCTCGATCTGACGGTGAAGTCGGACGCGGCGCAATGGGCGGCCCGCCTGCACGGCGAGACGCTGCCGACGGGAACCGTGCGCACGCTGCTGCAGGGTTCCATCACGATGCTGCCCGGCTTTGCCGAAGGCCAGTGGTGGGTGCAGGACGCCGCCGCCGCGCTGCCGGTGCGGCTGTTCGGCGACATCAAGGACAAGGCGGTCGCGGATCTCTGCGCCGCGCCCGGCGGCAAGACCGCCCAGCTCGCGCTGGCCGGCGCGCACGTCACCGCGGTCGACCGCTCGCCGGCGCGTGTGGCGCGGCTGCGCGACAATCTCACGCGTCTGGCGTTGCAGGCCGAGACCGTCGTCGCCGACGCCGCCGAATGGCCCGCCGAGGCCGCAAGCTTCGACGGTATCCTGGTCGATGCGCCCTGCAGCTCGACGGGAACCATCCGCCGCCATCCCGACGTCGCCTGGCTGCGGCAGGAAGGCGACATCGCCGCGCTGTCGGCGCTGCAGAAGCGGCTGTTGCAAAAAGCCGCCAATCTGCTGAAGCCCGGCGGCACGCTGGTCTACTGCACCTGCTCGCTGGAGCCGGAGGAAGGCGAGCACGCGATCGCCGCGCTGCTGGCGAGCGAATCAGGCCTGCGCCGTGCGCCGGTCGAGACAAGCGAGGTCGCCGGCCTCGACGACATCATCACCGCCGACGGCGATCTGCGCACTTTGCCGAGCCATTTGCCCAATGCCGACCCGCGGCTCGGCGGGCTGGATGGATTTTACGCGGCCCGGCTGGTTAAATCCTGATTTTAAACTTCAGTCCTCTAAGCTCGAAGTGATTCGTGCGGTATCAAGAGGGTGCCTGGGCAGGTGTCTGGGCAGGTGCCTTGGCAGGTGTCTTGGCCGCGTTTCCGGACTAAATAAGGATTCGTTGAAAATTCCCTCCCCGCAAGGTTAGGCGTGTCGGTCGCTCAAAGCAGACGCATCTCGACGCTGATTGCTGGCCGCTTTGCCCGCAGCATGCTCGCACGCGCCAGCGGGAGCACGATTGCGCTGTCGCGGCTCTGGCCCGGCCGCACCGACCGGCTGGTCATCGCCCCGCACGATCTGCGGACCGCCGACGCCACCCGCGCGGCCGAGATCTATGCCGGACGATTCGTCTTCGCCGGCAAGATCGTCACCTGCCACGGCCGCTCGATCTTCGATCTCGAGCCACCGTCGGAGGATTGGGAAGCCGCCCTGCTCGGCTTTGGCTGGCTGCGCCACCTGCGCGCGGCCGACACCGCGCTGACCCGCGCCAACGCCCGTTCGCTGGTCGACGACTGGATCTCCAACCAGGCCCGCAAGCGGCCGCTGGAGCGCCGCGCCGATGTGCGCGCGCGGCGGGTGATCTCGCTGCTGTCGCAGGCACCGCTGGTGCTCGGCGACACCGACGGAAAATTCTACCGCAAATATCTGCGCGGGCTGGCGCGCGAGATCCGCTATCTGCGCCACGCGACGCTCGACAATGACGGCGTTCCGCGCCTGCAGGTGCTGATCGCGCTGTGCTACGCCTCGCTCTGTCTCGCCAACCAGGCGCGCAACATCAAATCGGCGACGCGCAAGCTGTCCGACGAATTGCAGCGCCAGATCCTGCCCGATGGCGGCCACATCTCGCGCAATCCCGGCGCGCTGGTCGAACTGCTCAGCGATCTCCTGCCGCTGCGACAGACCTTTGCTGCACGGAATATCGCGCCGCCGCCGGCGCTGCTCAACGCCATCGACCGCATGATGCCGATGCTGCGCTTCTTCCGGCACGGCGACGGCAGCTTCGCGCTGTTCAACGGCATGAGCACCGCGCCGTCCGATCTCGTCGCGACGCTGCTCGCCTATGACGACACCCGCGGCGTGCCGATGGCGAGCATGCCGCATACCGGCTTTCAGCGGCTTGATGCCGGCAACACCGCCTTGATCATCGATACCGGCCCGCCGCCGCCGGCCAGCGTCAGCCAGGACGCGCATGCCGGCTGCCTGTCGTTCGAGCTGTCCTCCGGCGTGAGCCGCATCGTCGTCAATTGCGGCATGCCGAGCACCGGCCGCGACAATTGGCGGCCGTTCGCGCGCTCCACCGCGGCGCATTCGACGCTGACCTATCGCGATACCTCGTCATGCCAGTTCGTCGAGCTGTCGGCGATGAAGCGGCTGCTCCGCGGCGCGCCCATCACCAGCGGTCCGAGCAATGTCGAGAGCTACCGCGAAGCCGTTCCCGACGGCGACGTGCTCACCGCCTCGCATGACGGCTATCTCTCGCGCTTCGGCGTGATCCACCGCCGTGTGCTGATGGTCTCGCAGGACGGCACGCGGCTGGAGGGCGAAGATTCGCTGTCGCCGGCGCCGGGCGGCCGCATCAAGGGCAGCGAGGCCGATTTCGCGCTGCGCTTCCATTTGCATCCCTCGGTGAAGGCGAGCCGGCTGTCGGATGCCCGCGGCGTGATGCTGGTGCTGCCCAACCGCGACGTCTGGACCTTCGAGGCGATGGACGACAAGGTCGATCTCGAGGACAGCGTGTTCCTGGCCGGCAATGACGGCCCGCGCCGCACCTCCCAGATCGTGATCCGGCAGGACGCGAGGCAGGCCGGCACCATCCGCTGGAGCTTCGTGCGCTCCTCGACCTCGGCCTCCGCCACCACCGCGCGCCGCAACGCCCGCCGCGAGCCGGAACTGCCGCTGTAGGACGGGTGAGTCCTCCGACCCGTCATCCTGAGGAGCCGCGAAGCGGCGTCTCGAAGGATGCACGGCCCTGCCGGTGGCCGTCGACCCTTCGAGACGCGCTGCGCGCTCCTCAGGGTGACGGGGAAAGAATACCGAACCACCCTCAATTTGCGGGGAATCAGGCGCATGTACCGGTTTCGTACGGCACAAAACCATGCTACCCGGCTGCCTTAACAGCCAGGGATTTTCCGATATGACCGAGCAGCTTCGCCGCGTGACCCGCGCTCTGTTGTCCGTTTCCGACAAGACCGGACTGATCGATTTCGCCAAGGCGCTGGCCGACCATGGCGTCGAGCTGGTCTCGACCGGCGGCACCGCCAAGGCGATCGCGGCGGCGGGGCTGAAGGTCAAGGACGTCTCCGAGCTCACCGGTTTTCCGGAGATGATGGATGGCCGGGTCAAGACGCTGCATCCGAAGGTGCATGGCGGCCTGCTCGCGATCCGCGACAACAAGGAACACGCCGCGGCGATGGCCTCGCACGGCATCGCGCCGATCGACCTCTTGGTCGTCAACCTCTATCCGTTCGAGGCCACCGTCGACAAAGGCGCCGGCTTCGAGGAGTGCATCGAGAACATCGACATCGGCGGGCCCGCGATGATCCGCGCCGCGGCCAAGAACCATGACGACGTCGCCGTGGTGGTCGAGGCGAACGACTATTCTGCCGTGCTCGACGAGCTCGCCGCGCACAAGGGCGCGACCTCGCTTCAGTTGCGCCGCCGGCTCGCCGCCAAGGCCTATGCGCGCACCGCGGCCTATGACGCCGCGATCTCGAACTGGTTTGCCGTACAGCTCGACACCAAGGCGCCGGACTTCCGCGCCTTTGGCGGCAAGCTGATCCAGTCGCTGCGCTATGGCGAGAACCCGCACCAGACCGCGGCGTTCTATGCCACGCCGGAGAAGCGGCCGGGCGTTGCGACCGCACGCCAGCTGCAAGGCAAGGAACTGTCCTACAACAACATCAACGACACCGACGCGGCCTATGAATGCGTCGGCGAGTTCGATCCGCAGCGCACCGCGGCGTGCGTCATCGTCAAGCACGCCAATCCCTGCGGCGTTGCCGAGGGACCCGATCTCGCCACCGCCTATGCCCGCGCGCTGGCCTGCGACTCCACCTCGGCCTATGGCGGCATCATCGCGGTCAATCGCCCGCTCGATGCGGACGCCGCGCGCGCCATCATCGGCATCTTCACCGAGGTGATCATCGCGCCCGACGCGACCGAGGAGGCGATCTCGATCATCGCCGGCCGGCGCAATCTCCGCCTTCTGCTCGCCGGCGGCCTGCCGAACGCGCGCGCGGTCGGCCTCACCGCCAAGACCGTCGCCGGCGGCCTCCTGGTGCAGAGCCGCGACAATGCCGTGGTCGAGGACATGAACCTGAAGGTCGCGACCAAGCGCGCGCCGACCGACGCCGAGCTGCGCGATCTCAAATTCGCCTTCCGCGTCGCCAAGCACGTCAAGTCGAACACCATCATCTACGCCAAGGACCTCGCGACCGTCGGCATCGGCGCCGGCCAGATGAGCCGAGTCGATTCCGCGCGGATCGCCGCGCGCAAGGCGCTGGATGCGGCGGCCGAGCTGAAGCTCGCCGAGCCCCTGACCAAGGGCTCGGTGGTCGCCTCCGACGCCTTCTTCCCGTTCGCCGACGGCATGCTGGCCTGCATCGAGGCCGGCGCCACCGCGGTGATCCAGCCCGGCGGCTCGATGCGCGACGACGAGGTGATCAAGGCCGCCGACGAGCACGGCATCGCCATGGTGTTCACCGGCGTGCGGCATTTCCGGCATTGAGTACGACCTGTAGCCCGGATGGAGCGTAGCGAAATCCGGGGCGGTTTCTCCGCGGACCAAAGACCCCGGATTGCGCTTCGCTCCATCCGGGCTACAAACCTGTCGTCCCCGCTAGTGCGAAAGCAGGGACCCATAACCACCCATGTTGCTTGGTGAGGGACAACTAGCCCCAGCGCGCCTTCGATGGATCACGCGGTATGGGTCCCGGCCTGCGCCGGGACGACGGCGGTGGTTTACTCCCGCACCTTCGCCAATAGCGCCAGTCCCGCGACGAAGAACGCCACCAGCACCGCCATGCCGGCCTTCTGGCTCGCGGTCGCCGCGGTGATCGCGCCGATCAGGAGCGGGCCGATGAACGACGTCACCTTGCCGGTAAGCGCGAACAAGCCAAAATACTGCGCGATGCGATCCTTCGGCGCGAGGCGGATCAGGAGCGAGCGCGAGGCGGCCTGCAGCGGCGCACCGGTGGCGCCGATCAGGCAGCCCAGCACGATGTAGGCGCGCTCGGCGGCGCCCGCGAACAACGGACCGCCAGGCACCGGCGGCACGACCTGGATGAACAGGACGGAATCCTTGTTCACGGTGAGGATCACGACGATCGCAAACAGCAGGATCAGCAAGCTGGCGGTGATCACGCGCTTCGGTCCGAATGCATCATCGAGCTTGCCACCGATCCAGCCGCCGAACGTGCCGGCCACCGCGAGGATGATGCCGAAGGTACCGATCCGGATCGTGTCCCAGCCGAACGTGCCTGCGGCATAGATGCCGCCGAACGCAAACAGCGAGACCAGCCCGTCGGTGTAGATCATGTTCGCCAGCAGGAAGCGCGCCAGTGACTTCTGCTTCGGCAGGCTCGACAACGATTGCCTGAGCTCGCGCAGGCCTTCGCCGAGCGCCGCGCGCATCGGGCGCTTCGTCGGATAGTCCGGCGTGAACAGGAACATCGGCGTCACGAAGATGATGAACCACAACCCGGTCAGCGGACCGGTGATGCGGTCGCCTTCATGCATGGCGGGATCGAGACCGAACAGCGGCGTGAAGCCGAACAGCGTGCGGTCGGTCTCGGCATTGGCGGCAAGAAAGCCGAGCACGAGAACAAGACTCAGGATGCCCCCGACATAGCCGGTGGCCCAGCCGGTGCCCGACAGTCGCCCGATCCTGTCGGGCGGCACCAGGGTTGGCATCATCGCATTGTTGAACACGGTCGCGAACTCCACGCCGACGCTCGCAATCGCATAGGCGAGCAGCAGCGCCGGGATGATGTCGGGATTGCCGGGCTTGCCGATCCACATCGCGCTGGCGCCAATCACGAGCAGCGCACCGAAGCCCGCGATCCACGGCTTGCGCCGGCCGCTGGCATCGGCGATTGCCCCCAGCACCGGGGACAGCAGCGCGATCGCAAGTCCCGCGGCTGCGGTGGCAAAGCCCCAGAGCGCCTGCCCGCTCGCGGCATCAGGCGCGACGAAGCTCGCGAAATAGGGCGCGAACACGAAGGTCGTGATCAGCGTGAAATATGGCTGCGCAGCCCAGTCGAAGAAGATCCAGCTGATGACGGCAGCGCGGCCAGGATAAACCTTGGTGGTGGCCTTCGCGTCACCGGCGCCCGTCTGCATTGTTGCCGTCATCGCGAAAGATATTCCCCAACTCGAACCACAGGCAGGCTTTTGCCGCTCCAATCCGCTCCCGTATAGCATGGGCCGGTTTGACTGATACGGCGATGAACAGGGCAGGACATTTCGATGGCGCTGACGGCAACGATGTCGCGACGGCTGTTTGCCGCTCTCCTGGTGATTGGTATCGCGACGCCTGCCCTCGGCCAGGTCCAGCGCCGCTTCTATGAACCTTCAGCCGCGGACACGATTCGCAGCATTCACGCCGAAAACGGCATGGTGGTGGCGCAGGAGAAGCTGGCTGCGCAAGTTGGCGCCGACATCCTGCGACAGGGCGGCAACGCGGTCGACGCCGCGGTCGCCACCGGCTTCGCGATGGCGGTGACCTATCCGCGCGCCGGCAATATCGGCGGCGGCGGTTTCATGGTGATCCATCTCGCCGGGCGCAATGAGGATGTCGCGATCGACTATCGCGAGACTGCGCCGCAGGCCGCTACCCGCGACATGTTCCTGAACGCCGACGGCAAGCCCGATCCCGACAAGTCGCGCAACTCCGCGCTCGCGATCGGCGTGCCCGGTACGGTCGCGGGTCTCGCGCTCGCACTGGAGAAATACGGCTCCGGCAAGTTCACGCTGGCGCAGATCCTCAAGCCCGCGATCGATCTCGCGCGTGACGGATTCATCGTCACCGACGACACATCGGACACGCTGAACGACATGTATCGCCGCATGTCGCGCTGGCCGAATTCGGCCAAAACATTCTCGCACGCCGACGGCACGCCGCTGCGCGAGGGCAACCGCCTGATCCAGGGCGATCTCGCCGGCGTATTGACTGATATTGCCGAACAGGGCCCGCGCGGCTTCTACGAAGGTCCGGTTGCCGAGAAGCTTGTCAGCGGCATCAAGAATGCCGGCGGCATCTTTACGCTCGAGGATCTGACTTCCTACCAGCCGGTGATCCGCACGCCGATCCGCGGCAGCTATCGCGGCTACGACATCGTCTCGATGCCGCAGCCCTCCTCCGGCGGCGTCGTGCTGCTGGAGATCCTCAACATCCTCGAAGGCTTTCCGATGTCCGACATGAAGCAGGGCTCGGCCGCCTCGCTGCATGTGATGATCGAGGCGATGAAGCGGGCCTATGCCGATCGCGCGCGCTATCTCGGCGATCCCGCCTTCGTCGACGCGCCGACGCAATTGCTGATCGACAAGGACTATGCCGCCAAACAGCGCGCCACCATCGATCTTGCCCGCGCCACGCCCTGGACCGATGTGCGCAACGCCAAGCAGCCTCACGAAGGCGACAACACCACGCATTACTCTGTCGTCGATGCCGGCGGCAACGCCGTCAGCAACACCTATACGCTGAACTTCCCGTACGGCGTCGGCCTCGTCGCCGACGGCACCGGCGTGCTGCTCAACAACGAGCTCGACGATTTCACCGCAGCGCCCGGCGCCTCCAACGCCTTCGGCCTGGTCGGCTTCGAGGCCAATCTGCCGGGACCCGGCAAGCGTCCGCTGTCGTCGATGTCGCCGACCATCGTGCTGAAGGACGGCAAGCCGGTGCTGGTGACGGGCTCGCCCGGCGGCAGCCGCATCATCTCCGCCGTGACGCAGATCATCGTCGACGTGATCGACTACAAGATGGACATCGCGGCCGCGGTCGCCGCACCCCGCATGCACCATCAATGGCTGCCCGACGAGGTCCGGATCGAGCGCGGCTTTCCCGACGGGGTGCTGACCGAGCTGAAGGCCAAGGGCCACAAGCTGGTCGAGCCGCTCGGCTACTCCTCCGCGAACTCGATCCTCGTCACGACCAACGGTCTGCTCGGCGCGCCGGATCCGCGCACGCGCGGCTCGGAGGCTGCGGGGTACTAAAGGATGATCCGCACCTAAGGCGTGCAAACGCGGCTTTGCCCCGCCTGCGACATCGCGATAGATTGGCGATCCGCGCACCTCCGGCCGCGGATCGCAAAGAGCCGGTGAAAGATTTCTCCGGGGAACGCGCATGAGCACGGCCGAATCCAAACCGATGGAAGTTGCAGAGATCGAGGACACCAGCCTCCTCGCCTTCTATCGCGACATGAACCTGCAGGAGCGGCGCACGTTCTGGGCCTGCGCGTCGGGCTGGACGCTCGACGGCATGGATTTCATGATCTATCCGCTGGTGATCGGCACCATCATCACGCTGTGGAAGGTTGACCCCGGCACCGCCGGCCTCGCGGGCACCGTGACATTGCTGGCCTCCGCCGTCGGCGGCTGGCTCGGCGGCTATCTGTCCGACCGCATCGGGCGGGTGAAGACGCTACAGCTCACCATCGTCTGGTTCTCGTTCTTCTCGCTGGTCTGCGCATTGGTGCAGAATTTCGATCAGCTCCTGATCGCCCGCGCGCTGCTCGGGCTCGGCTTCGGCGGTGAATGGGCCGCCGGCGCGGTGCTGATCGGCGAGGCGATCCGGCCGCAGTATCGCGGACGCGCGGTCGGCTCGGTGCAGTCGGGCTGGGCGGTCGGCTGGGGCCTTGCGGTGCTGGCGCAGGCGATCCTGTTCTCGGTGCTGCCAGCGGAGAACGCCTGGCGCTGGATGTTCGTGATCGGCGCACTGCCGGCGCTGCTCGTGTTCTACCTGCGCCGCTACGTCACCGAGCCGGAAATCTCCGCCGCGACCATGGCGCAGGCGCAGGCCTCTGGCAGCGGCCCCGCCGCGTTGTGGGAGATCTTCCACGGACCGATCCTGAAGACCACGCTGCTGGCCTCCCTGGTCGGCACCGGCATGCAGGGCGGCTATTACGCCATCACCTTCTGGGTACCGCGCTTCCTCACCACCGAGCGCAAGCTCTCGGTGGTCGGCTCGACCGGCTATCTCGCGACGCTGATCATCGGCTCCTTCATCGGTTATCTGGTCGGCGCCTGGCTCGCCGACCGGATCGGCCGGCGCAACCTGTTCCTGATCTTCTCGATCGGCGCGATCGCAGTGGTGCTGCTCTACACCCAGCTGCCGCTGTCCAACGAGGTGCTGTGGGTGCTGGGCTTCCCGCTCGGCTTCTTTGCCTCGGGCTATTTCTCCGGCATGGGCGCGTTCCTGACCGAACTGTATCCGACCCGGCTGCGTGGCTCCGGCCAGGGCTTCTGCTACAATTTCGGCCGCGGCATCGGCGCGCTGTTCCCGTTCCTGGTCGGCGCGCTGTCGACCACGACCACGCTCGCCAACGCGATCGCGATCTTCGCGGTGGCGGCGTACG
Source organism: Bradyrhizobium sp. 33ap4 (assembly GCF_032654765.1). Classification (NCBI taxonomy): domain Bacteria; kingdom Pseudomonadati; phylum Pseudomonadota; class Alphaproteobacteria; order Hyphomicrobiales; family Nitrobacteraceae; genus Bradyrhizobium; species Bradyrhizobium sp. 33ap4. The sequence goes on from NZ_JAUMTJ010000009.1 coordinate 140,284, forward strand.
GCGTGTTCTTCATTGCCGCCTACGCGCTGCCGGAAACCCGCGGCCGCGTGCTGCATGCGGATGGCTGAAATTGAGCACTGACCTGTCAACTTGCGCCGCTTCGCCTCTCCCCCTGTGGGAGAGGCCGGATTGCATCGACAGATGCAATCCGGTGAGGGGTTGCGGTCTCTCCATGCAGTATACCGTGTGGAGAGATACCCCTCACCCCAGCCCTCTCCCACAAGGGGAGAGGGAGCCATCGTCTCGTGCGTCCCTCACAGGAGGCTCTCATGACGTCGCTCAAGGGCAAGACGCTGTTCATATCGGGCGCGAGCCGCGGCATCGGGCTGGCGATCGCGCTGCGCGCCGCGCGTGACGGCGCCAATGTCGCGATCGCGGCGAAGACCGCCGAGCCGCATCCGAAGCTGAAGGGCACGATCTACACCGCCGCCGACGAGGTCCGCGCCGCCGGCGGCAAGGCGCTGCCGGTGCTCTGCGACATCAGGGACGAGGCGCAGGTGATGGCGGCGATCGAGCAGACCGCCGCCGAGTTCGGCGGCATCGACGTCTGCGTCAACAATGCCAGCGCCATCAGCCTGACCAATTCGCAGGCGACCGACATGAAGCGGTTCGACCTGATGATCGGGATTAACACCCGCGGCACCTTCATGGTGTCGAAATACTGCATCCCGCACCTGAAGAAGGCGGAGAATCCGCACATCCTGATGCTGTCGCCGCCGCTCGACATGAAGACGAAATGGTTCGAGCACTCGACCGCCTACACGATGGCGAAGTTCGGCATGAGCATGTGCGTGCTCGGGCTCGCGGGCGAATTGAAATCGGCCGGCATTGCCGTCAACGCGCTGTGGCCGCGCACCACGATCGCGACCGCCGCGGTCGGCAATCTGCTCGGCGGCGACGCCATGATGCGCGCGAGCCGCACGCCCGAGATCATGGGCGATGCGGCCTACGCGATCATCACCCGGCCGTCGCGCGAATTCACCGGGCATTTCTGCATCGACGACAAGGTGCTCTATGCCAATGGCGTCCGCGACTTCGAGCGCTACCGCGTCGATCCCTCGGTGCCGCTGATGTCGGACTTCTTCGTGCCCGACGACGACGTGCCGCCGCCCGGCGTCACCGTGCAGCCGCTGCCGTCACACTAGGCTACACCGCGAACGCATTCAGCTCCGCGCGCCAATGCTGCACGCGCTCCTTCAGCAGCGTGTCGCGCACATAGGCGAGCTCCTCGTCCTCGATCCGCTCCAGCGTTTCGAGCGAGAGATTGTCCGCGCCATGCCCCGACCAGGCGCGCTGCAGCTCGGCGTTGCGATGACTGCCCATCCGCAGCGTGAACCAGATGCGGTTCTCGATCTTGTCGAGGTCGAGCGCCTGCCCGACCCAAACCTCGCCGGTCGCGCGGCAACGGATCGCGAACACGCCGGCGACGCTCGCGCGCTTCTTGTAGTCGGCGATGGCTTGCTTGCGGTCCTCGGTCTTCATGGTGACTCCTGTCGTTCTGTCGGGCTATTTATATCCGGGTATTATTGACAAAGCAATTATGCCCGGGTAAAAAGTGCCATCAACCTTCGATGGGACACCGACATGGACACCGCCGCCTGCTATCTCGAGCCGACCTGGAACGCCGGGCGCGACTTTGCCCAGCGCGAGATCGCGGGCGAGCTGGTGATGCTCAATTTGTTGCGCTTCCACGCGATCGCCGACTATTCGCAAAGCCCGGAGCTCGCCCCGCCGCAGCCGATCACGGGGGCGGAGGCCTACGACTGCTATGTCGCGCACACGCTGCCGCATCTGCGGAAGAGCGGCGGCGATATCCTGTTCATGGGTGAAGGCGGCCCGTTCCTGATCAGGCCGGAGGGCGAGCGCTGGGATCGCGCGATGCTGATCCGGCTGAAGAGCCGTGGCGCGTTCCTCGCCTTCGCGGTGGCGGAGGCCTACCTCGCCGGCATCGGACACCGCACCGCGGCGCTGGCGGATTCGCGGCTGCTGCCGCTGGTCGAGCTGCCGCGATGACCGCGTATTTACCGGCCGACCTGGTACGGCCCGCCCTTCTCCAGCGCCCGCGCATAGGCCGGGCGGGCGTGAATACGCTCCAGGAACGCGATACACTTGGGATGGCCGTCCTCGAGCCCGCCGCGCGCCGCGGCGGCCTCGAGCGGAAAGCTCATCTGGATGTCGGCGCCGGAAAACTCGCTGCCGGCGAACCATTCGCTCTTGCCGAGCTCGCCTTCCCAATAGGCCATGTGCTGCCTGAGCTGCGGATTGACCAGCGTGGACAGCGCCGTGTTGGATACCTTGCGCACCAAGGGCCGCAGCAGCGCCGGCGCGCGCTTCGGCATCAGCGTGAACAGGAGCTTCAGCAGCAGCGGCGTCATCGCCGAACCCTCGGCGTAGTGCAGCCAATAGGTGTAGCGCAGCCGCTCCGGCGTATCGGCCGGCGGGATCAGGCGCCCGTTGCCGTAGGTCGCGATGATGTATTCGAGGATCGCGCCGGATTCCGCGATCGTGTGGCCGTTGTCGGTGACGACGGGCGACTTGCCGAGCGGATGGATCGCGCGCAGCTCCTTCGGCGCCCGCATGTCGGGCTGCCGCTGGTAGCGCACGATCTCGTAGGGCACGCCCAATTCCTCGAGCAGCCACAGTACGCGCTGCGAGCGGGAATTGTTGAGGTGATGAACCGTCAGCATGGGCATCCTCTGAAAGATCAGCGCAATCGGGCGGCGTTTGGTGCCAGCGGGAAACCAGAAAGTCGAGATCCACGCGCTGCGATTGCCAAGAATTATCCGGGCAGTATGTCGCGCAATCTGAGAGGTCTACCATGAATCCTGCCTATGTCGCGTTCGAAGGCGAGCACCGCATCGGGGCCGGCGACCTCCCGGAGGTTGCGCGCGCCGCCAAGCAACACCTCGACCAACGCAAGGACGCCGCGATCCTGGTGTTCAACGGCCGCACCTCGGCGCTGGTCGATATCGATTTCCGCGGCTCGGTCGACGACGTGCTGGCGCGGCTGCCGCAGCCCGCACCTGCGCGCGACGAGGAGCCGACGCCGACCGCGCCGCGCGGCCCGGGACGTCCGAAGCTTGGCGTCGTCGCGCGCGAGATCACGCTGTTGCCACGGCATTGGGATTGGCTCGCGCAGCAGAAGGGCGGCGCGTCGGTTGCGATCCGCAAGCTGGTCGACGAGGCGCGGCGCTCAAGCGGCGACAAGGACCGCACGCGCAGCGCGCAGGATGCCGCCTATCGCTTCATGACTGTCATGGCCGGCAACCGGCCGAACTATGAAGATGCGATCCGCGCGCTGTTCGCCCACGACCGGCGCCGCTTTGCGACGCTGATCGCGGACTGGCCGGCCGACATCCGCGATCACGCGATCCGGCTCGCCTATAGCGATCAAGCGGACTGACTGGTTTCGAGTGACATGGATGGCGGCCCGGCCTGCCGGCGATTCGGTTCTGATCGAACTGAACCGCAGCCCCTGGTCCGCCGCCGTCCCTGACGTCGCAATTTTTGGAAGTTGAACGTGTCCAACCCTCGCTCCCTGCGCAAAGCCTTCCTCGCCTTCCTCGCGCCGATGCTGCTCAGCAACGTGCTGCAGTCGCTGTTCGGCACCATCAACGGCGTCTATCTCGGCCAGATGATCGGCGTCGACGCGCTCGCCGCCGTCTCGGTGTTCTTTCCGGTGATGTTCTTCTTCATTTCCTTCGTGATCGGCCTGAGCGCCGGCGCCTCGGTCATGATCGGCCAGGCCTGGGGCGCCGGCGAGCCCGACCGGGTGAAAGCGGTCGCCGGCACCACCATGACCGTGACGCTGCTGCTCGCGCTGGCGATCGCGATATCAGGCGGCCTGTTCGCGCGCCCGCTCTTGATCGCGCTCGCGACGCCATCCGACGTCCTCGACGCCGCGGCGGCTTATGCGCAGATCATGATGATCACGATGCCCATCACCTTCGCATTCCTGCTGCTGACGGCGATGATGCGCGGCGTCGGCGACACCGTGACGCCGCTGGTTGCGCTGACGGTCTCGACCATCGTCGGCCTAGTGGTGACGCCGGCGCTGATCCGCGGCTGGCTCGGCCTGCCGATGCTCGGCGTCGCCAGCGCTGCGGTTGCCTCCGCGGTCTCGGGCGTGGTCACGCTGCTGTGGCTGCATGTCCATATGCTGCGGCACCGCCATGCGCTGGCCTTCGACGCCGCGTTTCTGCGCGCGATGCGGCCGAACGGCGCGCTGCTGCGCATCGTGCTGCGGCTCGGCATTCCGACCGCGATCGGCATGGTGGTGGTCTCGCTTGCCGAGCTGGTGCTGCTCGGCCTCGTCAACGGCTTCGGCTCGGACGCCACCGCGGCCTATGGCGCGGTTAACCAGGTGATCGGCTATGTGCAGTTTCCGGCGATCTCGATCGCGATATCGGTGTCGATCTTCGGCGCGCAGGCGATCGGCCGCGGCGATTCCGCCCGGGTCGGCGCCATCGTCCGGACCGGGATCGAGATGAATCTCGCGCTGACCGGCGGGCTGGTCGTGCTGGGCTATCTCTTCGCGCGGCCGCTGATGGGCTTCTTCATCGTCGACAATGCCGTGCTCGGGCTGGCGCAGCAGCTGTTGTACATCGTGCTGTGGAGCATGGTGCTGTTCGGCATGGCGACGGTGTTTTCGGGCGCGATGCGCGCCGGCGGCACGGTGTGGATGCCGCTGTTGCTTTCGACCCTGCGATCGCGGTGGTCGAGGTGCCGGTCGCGATCCTGCTCAGCCGCACCATCGGCGTCAGCGGCATCTGGATCGCCTATCCCGTCACTTTTGCAACCATGTTCGTGCTGCAGATGGCCTATTACGCCCTGGTATGGCGCAAGCAGACCATCAAGCGGCTGATTTGACATCGCGCGCCGCGGCTCACATGATGACTATCATATTCTACTGATGGCGCCTGCGACAGCAGGTCCATGCTAAACAAGCCCAAACGAGACAGGCCGAGGGAGAGACCGCCGTGAGCCAAAATCCGCAATTCCTGTTCGATTTCGGCAGCCCCAACGCTTTCCTCAGCCATGAAGCAATCCCGGCAATCGAAAAGCGCACCGGCGTCAAGTTCGAATATGTCCCGATCCTGCTCGGCGGCATCTTCAAGGCCACCAACAACAAGTCGCCGGCCGAGACGCTGGCGGGCGTCAGGAACAAGCCGGAGTTTCAGAAGATCGAGACCGAACGCTTTCTCAAGCGCTTCAACGTCAAGCCCTACACCTGGAACCCGTTTTTCCCGGTCAATACGCTGAACCTGATGCGCGCGGCGGTCGCCGCCCAGTTTGAGGGCGTGTTCGAGAAGTATATCGAGGCCGCCTTCCACCACATGTGGGTCGAGCCCAAGAAGATGGACGATCCTGAGGTCGCCGGTAAAGCCATCGCCTCCTCCGGCCTTGACGCCGCGAAACTGTTCGCCCGCGCACAGGACGCGGATGTGAAGGCCAAGCTGATCGAATATACCTCATCCGCCGTCGAGCGCGGCGCGTTCGGCTCGCCGACCTTTTTCGTCGGCAACGAGATCTTCTTCGGCAAGGAGCAGCTGCGCGAAGTCGAGGAAATGGTATCGGGAAAGTGAGATGAGCGAATGGCCAATAGCGAGTAGCGAATAGTCGAACAGTATCCTTATCTATTCGCTACTCCCTATTCGCTCGCCTCCTCGGGCAACAACAAAGAAGGACAAATTCCCATGCGCGTTCTCGTGGTCGGCGCCGGTGCGATCGGCGGTTATTTCGGTGGCCGGATGCTTCAGGCCGGCCGCGACGTCACTTTCCTGGTGCGCCCTCGCCGCGCTTCCGAGCTCGCCTCCGCCGGGCTCGTGATCAAGAGCCCGAACGGCGATGTCACGCTGAACAACCCGCCGACCGTGCAGGCCGACAAGCTGTCGGACAAGTTCGACGTCGTGCTGTTGAGCTGCAAGGCGTTCGATCTCGAGGATGCGATTAAGTCCTTTGCGCCCGCCGTCGGCAACAAGACCGCGATCATCCCGCTGCTCAACGGCATGCTGCATCTCGATACGCTCGACAAGACGTTCGGAGCTCAGCATGTGCTCGGCGGCCTGTGCGCGATCGCGGCGACGCTGAACGAGAAGCGCGAGGTGGTGCAGCTGCAGCCGATGCAGTCGCTCGGCTTCGGCGAGCGCGCCGGCGGCCTGTCGGACCGGGTGCGCGCGATCGCTGAAACTTTCTCGGCGATCAACGGCGCCAACGCCAGCGAGCATGTGATGCAGGACATGTGGGAGAAGTGGGTGTTCCTGGCCTCGCTCGCCGCCTCCACCAGCCTGATGCGGACCTCGGTCGGCAACATCCTGGCCGCGCCCGGCGGCAAGGATTTCCTGCTCGGCATCCTCGACGAATGCAGCGCGATCGCCGCCGACGCCGGCCATGGCCCGGGCGGACCGTTCTTCCAGCGCACCCGCGGGCTCCTGACCACCGAGGGCTCGCCGATGACCGCATCGATGTTCCGCGACATCAAGGCGGGGCTGCCGGTCGAGGCCGATCACGTGATCGGCGACCTGATCGTGCGCGCCGACGCCGCCAAGATCCCGGTGCCGAAGCTGCGCACGGCCTACACGCATCTCAAGGCGTATGAGAAGCAGCGGGCTGGGTGATCTTGTAGCCCGGATGGAGCGGAACGAAATCCGGGAATCATCTCGCGGCAGATAGAGCGCCCCGGATTGCGCTGCGCTCCATCCGGGCTACGCACATTTTTCGTACCTACAAATGCGCCAGATAATGCGCGAGCGCGGTGATCTCTTCGTCGCTCAGCGGATAGGCAACATCGGCCATCGCGGCCTGGGCGCCGCCGGAGCGCTGGCCCGACTTGTAATCGTGCAGCGCCTTGACGAGATATTCCTCGCGCTGGCCGGCGATGCGGGCCACCGCCTTGGTACCGGCAAACGTATCGCCATGGCATGAGGCGCAGCGGCGGCCGGCGGCGGCTTGCTTGCCCTTTTCGGACAGGTCCGGATTGTCGTCCTTGCCGCCCTTGAACGGCGTCAGCGACGCGAAATAGGCGCCGAGACTGCGGATGTCGTCGTTGTTGAGCTGCTCGACGATCGGCTGCATCTGCTCGTTCTTGCGCGCGCCGGCGCGGAAGAACACCAGCTGCCATTGAACGTACTGGTCGAGCTGGCCGGCGAGCGAGGGAATGTTCTCGGTCTGCGAGATGCCGTTGTCGCCGTGGCAAGCGGCGCAGAGTTCGGCCTTCGCCTTGCCGGCGGCGACATCGGCGGCATTGGCGGACGACGCAACTGCGATCACCGCCGCGAACAGGATTGCAAAGGACGTAACACGCATTGCCAGTTTTCTCCACGGGTCATTGCCGGGCCTGGCCCGGCAATCCATCTGGCTTGCAGAAGGGTTGTTGTTTGGATGGATGCCCGGATCAAGTCCGGGCATGACGAGTCTGTTCCGTCGTTGGGCTTGCCGAACCACGTAAACGGGGCTGCGGCTGCCTGATCGGCCACCGCAGCCCCGCATTGTTTCAACCGTTACTTCTTGCTGTAGCTGATGCGATAGATCGCACCGGCCCAGTCGTCGGCGACGAGAATCGAGCCATCCTTGTCGAGCAGGATGTCGGCGGGACGGCCGAGATAGCCCTGGTCACCCTCGATCCAGCCGTCGGCGAAGATCTCCTGCTTGGCGTTCTTGCCGTCAGGGCTCGCGGTGATCTTCACGATGCGGCCGCCCTGGTACTTATGCCGGTTCCAGGAGCCGTGCTCGGCGATCAGGATGCTGTTCTTGTACTCGGCCGGGAATTGGCTGCCGGTATAGAACTTCATGCCGAGCGGCGCGACGTGCGCACCGAGATTGTACACCGGCGGAGTGAACTCCGAGCACTTGTGACCCATCGCGAACTTGGTGTCCGGCAGGTTGCCCTGGTGGCAATAGGGATAGCCGAAGTGCTCGCCGATCTTCGAGATCATGTTGAGCTTGTCGCTCGGCAGATCGTCGCTGATCCAGTCGCGGGCATTCTCGGTGAACCAGTACTTGCCGGTGCGCGGATCGACGTCGCCGCCGACCGAGTTGCGCACGCCGAGCGCCCAGATTTCCGCGTTGCCGGTCTTCGGATCGACGCGGCGGATCTGCGACACCGAGGTCGGCGGAATGCCGATGTTGAAGGGCGGTCCGAACGGAATGTAGAACCAGCCTTCCTTGTCGACGGCGATGTATTTCCAGCCATGCGCCGCGTAGGACGGCATGTCGTCATACACCACCTTGCCGCTGCCGAGATTGTCGAGATTGGCTTCGGCATTGTCGTACTTGATCAGCTTGTCGACCGCGATAACGTAGAGCGCGCCGTCGCGGAAGGCGAGGCCGGTCGGCATGTTGAGGCCCTTGAGGATGGTCTTGACCTCTTTCTTGCCGTTGTTGTCCTTGATCGCATAGACGTTGCCGAGCCCGAACGAGCCGACGAACAGCGTGCCCTTGTCACCCCAGGCCATCTGCCGCGCCGCGAGCACGTTCGAGGCATAGACCTCGATCTTGAAGCCCGGTGGCAGCTTGATCTTCTTCATCATCGTCGCGAGCTCGGAATCGGACGCGCCGGTCGGCGGACCGGACGGCGGGGCAAGGCCCTTCTGCGCTTCGGTCTCGTCGCCGAGGAACCAGTCATCCGGCGGATGGGTCCAGAATTCCTTGGTGCCCGATTCGTACTTCTTCAGCGCACGATTCTTGTCTGTCTGTTGCTGCGCACTGGCGAAGGTCGTCCCCGCCAGCAGCGCGATCGCCGCGAACGCAAGTATTGATCGATTGAAAGCGGATTTCATCGCGTCACTCCCCTACGCAAGCCGTTGCAGCTTGCCTGTTATTGATTTTGAACGCCCTGAGAGATGATGGTGGCGGTCCGTGAGGTAGGTCAGACGGCAAAATGGTAGCACATCCATCGACGCTGAAAAGCGCGTCCGCCGGTGTGCGCTGCGTCAAAACTAGTTGAGACGATATTTGAGACGAAGTTTTCCTGAGCAGCCTGCCTGATAACAAGGCATTCTGCACCGCAGCGTGATATTCGAATGAAGCTAACGCTCGTGATCGCCTCTATCGCGACGACAGGCGCGCCAGACCGAGCGCTTGCGCCTTGGCCTTCGACAGCGGCCTGAACAACACGCTGCGCCGCTGCCCGCTCGTGATCGCCGCGATCTTGAAGCCGTCATCGGCGGCGATGATGTCGCCGGTCCGAAGCGTCATGTCGTCCTCGATCGCAATCGGCGAAAGGCCGGTGGACGCGCCGGCGCTGCACGAGCATTGCGGCACCATCTCGCGCTGGAAGCGGAATGCATTGGCGAGCGCCTTGTAGGTCTCGCCGGCTTCGGTTCTGGCGCTGTCGATATCGGAGCTGGAGTACAGCTTCACCTCGGCGGCGGGACAGGCCGCCTCGCATGCCTTGACGTCCGCCGTCTCGCTGACGCGCGGCAACGGAAAGAAGCGGCCGTCGCAGGTCCTGACGCAGAAGTTTTGCTGGCCGCCCCGGTGCGACCGCGTCGTGATGTAGACCCGCGCTCGCGGCCGTTCGGCCGGCTCGAAGTCAGGCGCCGGCCCAAAGCCAGGCATGGGAGAGAAGCTGGGCGCCGGGGCATACGCCGAGTCGCTCGGCAATTGCTGCGCTGATGCGCCCGAACATGTCCAGACGCCGACGAGCACGACCAGCGCAGCGACGTTTGCGCGAGCCAAGCGGCGATTTAACCCGGGAGCCGGCTTCCAACAGATCGACATCGTTCACGCGCTTGCCGCCCGGCAAAACCGGCGGCAACCAGTCCAGCTCCAACACAACCACAGATTTCTATCAGTTTTGAGAATGCAACGTTTGCCGGTTAACAAAAGCCGGAAACCGCCACGGCGGGCCGCGGCATCTTGACCTCGCGATCGCGGCCTGGAGATGCGACCTTGGGCCGGACAGCAAAAAGCCCGCGCCAGTGGGCTGGCCTCATCAGCGGGCCTTCATCAGACTGTCAGCTCGGTCAGCGAGAAGTTTTGGAGCGGGCGAAGGGGCTCGAACCCTCGACCCCGACCTTGGCAAGGTCGTGCTCTACCACTGAGCTACACCCGCATCCGAAATGGCGGCGATCGCTCGCCGGCAACGGCAGACCTATGCCAAAAGCTGTCTGTGAATGCAACACAAGAGCGCGGTCCGAACCTCACGAAATCGCACGGTTTCTCTAAAAATTGACCCCGAATCGGCCGAAACCGGCTGCGCCGCCGATTTCTCTTTAGATTTCCGCCGGAACCGGCCTCAGGGCCATCTCGTCCCGGAGCGATTCGAGCCAGGTCTCGAACCAGCCGGCCAGCGTCTGCGCCAGCTCGACGCGGCGGGTCGGGTCGCAATCGAACACGGCCCACCATTCGATAAAGGCCCGGTCGCCGTCGATCACCGGGGTTACCCGCAGGGTCGCACTGAAATCCGTCATCGGCAGGGTCGGGGTGTCGACGAATTCGTAGGTCTGGAAGCGCTCGACGTCGGACTGCGCGAGCAGCCGCTGCCGGATCCGCCGCTCCCGGTACAGCACATTGCGCACGGCCCCGACGGTATCGCCGGATTTGCCGTCCTCGATCTCGCTCGTCCGCGGGCCATGGACCCAGACCGGGTAATTGTTGAAATCGCGGATGATTTTCCAGACCTCGCCGGCCGGCTGCTCGAACACCGTGCTGTAATAGGCCTTTGCCACGGGCGCTCCCCTGCTGTCATGAATGATCGCTATCATCGGCCGTTCCGCGGCACCAACCCACCCGATCTCCGATGGAACGGGACGGGCGGCCAAGCGATTGAATTTTGCTGGCTGACTGCCATTTACGGAGCATGATCCCGGAAACCGGTTCCCACTTTTCCGGGATCATGCTCTAGCTGACAGAACGGCTGAACGTGCCGTTCCGGGCGTGCTAGAACGCCCACCGGATTTCCGACCTCAGAAGCAGGCGAGGACAACGTGACGATAATGGAGCAGGGCGGCCCCACGCCCGAGGCAGCGCCCGATCTGATCAAGGAGACGACGACCCAGACCTTCGTCAAGGACGTCATCGAGGAATCGCGCCGTCAGCCGGTCATGATCGACTTCTGGGCGCCGTGGTGCGGTCCCTGCCGCCAGCTCACGCCGATCCTGGAAAAGGCGGTTCGTAACGCCAAGGGCCGGGTCAAGCTGGTCAAGATGAACATCGACGAGCATCCGCAGATCCCCGGCCAGATGGGCATCCAGTCGATCCCGGCCGTGATCGCCTTCGTGGGCGGCCAGCCCGCCGACGGCTTCATGGGCGCGGTGCCGGAGAGCCAGGTCAACGCCTTCATCGAGAAGATCACCAAGGGCGTGCCGGCCGCCGGCGAGCCCAATCTCACCGAGATCCTGGCCGAGGCCGACGCCGTGCTTGCCGAGGGCGACGCCGCCCAGGCCGCGCAGATCTATGCCGAGGTGCTGGCGCACGACGCCACCAACATCGCGGCGCTCGCCGGCCTCGCCAAGTGCTACGTTACGTCGGGTGCAATGGAGCAGGCCAAGCAGACGCTCGCGATGGTTCCGGAATCCAAGCGCAACGACGCCGCGGTGAAGGCGGTGCAGGCGGCGATCGATCTCGCCGAACAGGCGGAAGCGGTCGGCCCGGTCGCGGAGCTGGAACAGAAAGTCGCCGCAAACCCGCTCGATCATCAGGCCCGATTCGATCTCGCCACCGCGCTCAATGCGATGGGCAAGCGCACGGAAGCGACCGAGCAATTGCTCGCCATCGTCAGGCGTGACCGCAAGTGGAACGACGACGGCGCGCGCAAGCAGCTGGTGCAGTTCTTCGAGGCGTGGGGCGGCACCGATGAGGCAACCGTCGAGGGGCGCAAGCGGTTGTCGACCATCCTGTTCTCGTAAAGCACGCCCGTCACAGCAGCGGGACCGCAGATGCCGATCAATGCCGAATATCGCGGGCCCGGCGAGCTCCCGGAGGTGATCCCGGTGTTCCCGCTGCCCGGCGCGTTGCTGCTGCCGCGCGGCCAGATGCCGCTCAACATCTTCGAGCCGCGATATCTCGCGATGATCGACGACGCGTTGCGCGACGGCCATCGCCTGATCGGCATGATCCAGCCCGACGTGACGCATTCGCAGAAAGAGGCGAAGCCGGTCCTGTTCCGGATCGGCTGCGTCGGCCGCATCACCCAGCTCGCCGAATCCGGCGACGGCCGCTACATCCTCGAACTGACCGGCGTCGCGCGCTTCAAGGTGGTCGAGGAGCTGACCGTGCAGACGCCGTACCGGCAGTGCAAGGTCGACTTCTTCTCCTTCGCCGGCGACTTCACCGCGCGCAAGGGTGAGGAGGCCGTCGACCGCAAGGCGCTGCTCGAAGTGCTGGCCGATTTCCTGGAAGCCAACAATCTGAAGGTCGACTGGGAAGGTATCGAGTCTGCGCCCAACGAGGCGCTGGTCAATGCGCTGGCGATGATGTCGCCCTATGGTCCCGCCGAGAAGCAGGCGATGCTCGAGGCGCCGGACCTGAAGACCCGCGCCGAGATCCTGATCGCGGTCACCGAGATGGACCTCGCCAAGAAGCGCACCTCGGGCGACCCGCCGGTGCAGTAGCTACCGACCGGGATCAGACGTTTGTTGTTTGGATCGCTCGGCCCGCGATCGTCCACCTCTCCCCGTCGGGGAGAGGTAAACTTCCGTTGCGGCTTCAGCTTAAGAACGATTGCGCAGCTGCTTGCGACCGGTGAACATCGCGCGCACCAGGTTCTGACGCTGCAGCAAACCGACCACGACGACGCCGAGCACATGCAGCCCGACCAGCACCATGACCGCATCCGAGGCATAGGCGTGGGTGTCCTCGACCCACCAGACTCCGAAGAAGGTCACGGTGACCTCCATCACGCCCGTGATTGTCGAGATCGCAAGCAGGAACAGCAGCGCCACCAGCATCACGGTGCCCGCCGGATTGAGTCCGATGTAGCGCCCGGTGATGCCGCGCCGGAGATTCCAGATGTAGCGCGGCGCGGCGCGCAGGCGGACGCCGAGCCTGCCGAAACGCGCGTAGCGCGTGCCGGCAAAGCCCCAGATCAGCCGGAACGCCAGCAGGGCGATCACCGAATAACCCGCCAGCCGGTGCAGCCGGTCATAGGTGCTGGGCGTCACCCAGGCGACCAGGACGAGGATGGCGAGCGCCCAGTGCCACAGCCGCAGCGGCAGGTCCCAGACCTGCACGCTGGTCGCGCCGCGGGCGCCCCGCGCCGCCTCCGTCATCGCGCCTGCTTCACTTCGCGATCGTGTGCTTCAGGCTGAGGTCTTCCGGGCTGTAGAACAGCTCGTAGAGCTTGCCTTCCTTGACGCCGTACACCTCGTAGCAGGAGCCCTCGATTTTCGACCGGCGCACCTCGTAGCCGAGCGCCTTGGCCTTGGCTTCGGCCTCGCTTGCCGGCTTCCACGACGCCTTGTCGAGTTTGGTGCAATTCTTGTAGCCGTCGGCGAACGCCGCCGATCCGGTCAGCCCAAGAACGCTCCCAAGGACGCATGCTGCAAGCGCAGCACTCGAAATCACTCTCACGCGCATATCCCCTCCGTTGACAATCATACCCACAACGCCTTCGCGCAGGGCACATGCGTGACGAATGCTGACGCGATTGCCAAGTCAAGGAAGCGCCGCGACGGCTGGCTTTAGAGGAATTCTAACGGTCGCCAAAACCGCTTTGCGCTCCACGCGCAGATCGGTTTTGACCGCGTGCTGCGGCCTTAAGCCTCATGCGTATCGGGCCGCCCGGCGCAGCCCATCGATCAGGACGCAGCACCCGCCATTGCAAGACGGACCGTAGGCCGTTCGGCCGCTGCCGGGGTTCGCCCGCCGATCATCTGTGCGACCTTCTCGCTCTGCACCGGCGGGCTGAAGTGGAAGCCCTGCACTTCCACGCAAGCATCGGCGCGGAGAATGTCGAGCTGCTCCCTGGTTTCAACGCCTTCGGCCGTCGTGGTCTTGCCGAGGCTGACGGCAAAGCGCACGATCGCGCGCGCGATCCGGCGCGACTCGTCGGTCGCGCCCGAGAGCTCGGACACGAAGCTGCGGTCGATCTTGACCTTGTCGAACGGAAACTTCTGCAGAAAGCTCAGCGACGAGTAGCCGGTGCCGAAGTCGTCGAGCGCGATCCGCACCCCGAGATCGTGCAATTGGCTAAGCGCGGTAAACACCGCTTCGCTGTCCTGAATGATGGCCGTTTCGGTAACCTCGAGCTCGAGGCGCTCCGGCGAAATTCCGGCACTCGCCAGCGCGTGCACGATCACCGGGACCAATTCCGGACTCCTGAACTGCACAGGCGACAGGTTGATCGCGATCTTGAGGTCGCCCGGCCATTTGGCGGCTTCCGCACACGCGGTGCGCAGCACCCATTCCCCGAGCGGCACGATCAGGCCGGTCTCTTCCGCCAGCGGAATGAACTGCGCCGGCGATACCATGCCGCGGTGCGGATGGTGCCAGCGGAGCAGCGCCTCGAAGCCGCAGGTCTCCCCGCTCGCGACGTGGATGAACGGCTGATAGTGCAGCTCGAACTCGCCATTGGCGAGCGCACTGCGCATGTCGCGCTCGAGGCTGCGGCGGGCCTGCAGCAGCCGATCGAGCTCCGGCTCGAAGAAGCGGAACGAGCCGCGCCCGCCGCTCTTGGCCGAGTAAAGCGCGAGATCGGCGCTGCGCAGCACCTCGTCCGAATCGGTGCCGTCGCGCGGTGCGATCGCAATGCCGATGCTGGTCGTGGTGGTCACCCGATGGTCGCCGAGATCGATCGGCTCGCTGAGCGCCTTCCTGATCTTCTCGGCGAGCAGGCCCGCTTCCGTGACCGGATCGCTGACATAGTCGATCACCGCGAACTCGTCGCCACCGAGCCGCGCAACCAGCGTCGTATCACTGACGGATCTGCGCAAGCGCGCGGCCACCGACTTCAGCAACGCATCGCCCGCCGGATGCCCGAGCGTGTCGTTGACGTCCTTGAAGCGGTCGAGATCGAGCATCAGCACCGCAAGACTCGGTCCGCCGCACCGGGCACCGGAGAGCGCGCGCTCCATCCATTCCTTGAGCAGCACGCGATTCGGCAGATCGGTCAGCGCGTCGTGCTGCGCCATATAGGTGATCTTGGCCTCGGAGCGCCGCTGCTCGGTGACGTCGCGATGCGTCGCCACCCAGCCGCCGCCGGGCATCGGCTGCCGCGTCACGCAGATCAGCCGGCCGTCGGCGAGCTCGTCGACCCGGCTGTTGATCTCGCCGGCCGGGAGCGCGTTCAGTGTCGCGAGCACCTGCGTCGCGGCACTGTCGCTGGTCTCGCCCTTGAGAATGCCGTTGGCGATGCGATGCCTGATGATCTCGCGATGGGCCGTGCCGGGCAGCAGCAGTTCCGGCGGCAGCCGGTACATCTTGGCGTAGCGATCGTTGCAGACGACGAGGCGCTTCTCCGCATCGAACATGCAGAGGCCCTCGCCCATATGGTTGATCGCGGTATCCAGCCGGAACCTCTGCTCCTCCAGCGCCTTCTGCGACGCCTCGACCTGCTGTCGCGCCGACGAAAGCTGGCTGATGATCTCCTCGAAGCGGCGGGTGCGAAGCGCCAGCCGGCGATCCGCGAGCACGCCGACCAGGCTCATCCCGAGCACCGATAGCGCCACACCGGCGATCACGATGGCGAGGAAGGCAGGCGAGAGCGACAGGGCCGCCGGAGCCTGCAACGGATCCGGAACGATCTCGACCGCGCCCATCGCGGTGAAATGATGCGACACGATCGCAAGCGTCAGCAGCAGCGCTGCGACGAGCGACATCCAGCGGTCCTGACGGCGGACCGCGATCGCCAGCGCGGCGTAGCCGAACAGCATGCCGAGCACGATGGAGGCCGCCACGAGATCGAGCGACCAGACCACGTGGCCCGGCACCTCCAGCGCCCACATCCCGAGATAGTGCATGCTGGCGATGCCGGCTCCGATCACGGCGCCGCCGACCGGCGCGCGCCAGCGGCTGGAGTCGCTGGCGGCAAGGCCGAGGCCGCCGGATGTCAGCATCATCGCCGCGGCGAGCGACAGCGCGGTGAGGACGATGCCGTAGCCGGTGGGGACTCCCGGCTCATAGGCCAGCATGGCGATGAAATGCGTTGCCCAGATGCCGTAGCCGATCGCGGCTCCCGCGATCGCAATCCAGATCAGCCGCGTCCTCGCCTGCGATGCAATTGCACGATGAAAAATATTGACGGCCACAATACTGGCAACGAAGCAGACCAGTCCGGCGAGCAGAACGAGCCGCCAGTCATGCTCACCTGAAAGGCACGTAAGAACACGAAACATGCGTCGGTCCATGGTTGTCCGTACGCACAGGCTAGGCTGATTGAATTGTCTTCTCGATAATATTCTGCAACTTTCAGTGGCATGGTTATCCGCGCGTAAGCCGATTCCGCACCGAAATTGATGGCTCCATAAATTTCACAGTCATGCGCGATCCGCGCGGCTTAGCCTGCCAGCGGAACGAGCACGGTTTCACCGGTTGCAACCAACGAGGCTTCACCCTGCTCGTTCTCCGTAAAAAGTTCCGCGCGCGCGAAGACCTGCCTGCGTCCGGCACGCAATGTGGTTCCTTTGGCGATGAAGCAGCGGCCCAGCGCGGGCTTCAAGCAGTTCATCGAGAAATGCGATGCGGTGACGGAACCTGCGATCGACGCCGCGGCAAAGCCGCAGGCGGTGTCGAGTAGCGCCGCGATCACGCCGGCATGGAGGTGACCCGCATATTGGGTGAGATCGTCGCGCCAGGGCATCCGCAGTTCCACCGTGCCGGTGCCGGTGGAGACGATCTCAAAGCCGGCAAGCCGATTGAAGGCCGCCGACGCATTGGTCGCAACGAGACGTTCGAGATCGAAGCCCGGGCCAGTCGTCATGTAAAACTCCATTGCGGGGGTCGCCGTTCGAGATTCGCTCTGACGGCCTCGATGTGATTGGGCGAGCCGAGCAGAAGCGCCTGTTCGGCCGTTTCGGCCGCGAGTCCGGTCGCCGCATCGCGATCGGCTGCAAGATTGAGCAGCCGCTTGGCCGCGCGGATCGCATCCGGGCTGCGGTCCGCGATCGCGCGCGCCGTCTCCAGCGCGGCCTCGCGCGGCTGTTCGACGATGCGGGTGGCGAAGCCATGACCAAGCGCATCCTCCGCGGAGAAGATGCGCGCGGTGTAGGTGAGTTCACGGACCACATCCTCGCGCGCGAGATGACGCATCAGCTGCGTGCCGGCCATGTCGGGCACCAACCCCCATTTGGCTTCGATGATCGCAAGGCGCGTGCCGGGTGCGAGATATCTGATGTCGGCACCAAGCATCAGCTGAAAGCCGCCGCCGAAGGCGATGCCGTGGACGGCAGCGATGACCGGCACCGGCAACTCGCGCCAGAGCCACACCAGATGCTGCGCAAAGTTGGCAATGCCGTGGGTCCGCTGGCCGAGATCGGCAAAGGGCAGGATGGACTCGCCCTCCGTCGTTGCGACCAGCCGCTCCATGTCGAGGCCTGCGCAGAAGGCCTGCCCTTCGCCCGAGAGCACCACGGCGCGGAGCTTGCGGTTGTCCGCAAGCTGCGCACCGATCTCGGCGATCGCGGCGAACATCGCCGGATCGAGCGCATTGAGCTTGTCCGGGCGGTTGAGCCTGACGTCCGCGACGCCATTGGCGATGCTGAGGCTGATGCGATCAGTCGTCATGGTCGTCCTCGCTAATAGCCGGCGGCGGCGAGCGCCACCACGGCGCTCATCGCCATCCAGCCGAAGTGGCGGCCGCGGGTCGCCACCGCGTTGGCGAGCGCCGCGATGCCGAACACGACGCCGAGCGTCGCCACGATCCAGTGCCGCGCGGCATCGGAGGCCATCGCAGGCGCGGCGATCAGCAGCACACCGCCGCCGATCCAGGCAATGGTGCCGGCCTGATAGACCAGGCGAAGCAAGAGCCGCAGCCGCGGCGGCTCGACGGTGGCGCGCGCGAATATCCTGGTCTCGCCGAGCACGCCATGGATCAGGCTGACCAGAATGGCGACGACGCCGGCGCCCTGCAGCAGAAGATCACGCATCGCGATGCCTCCATACACTACTGTATGGGATATGATACCGGCCGCTGGCGTCTGTCAATACACTTGTGTATGGTGGGCGACGCGGACGGGGAACCATGACGGAACAGCTCTCGGTCAAGGACTGGCTCGATCAGGGCCTGAAGACGCTGGCGCGGCGCGGCTTCACGGCGCTCAAGGCCGAGCCGCTGGCCAAGGCCATGGGCGTCTCGCGCGGCAGCTTCTACTGGCATTTCGCCGACATCGGCGCCTACCGCGCCGCGGTCCTGACCCATTGGCGCGAGGTCGCGGCCGAGCAGGTGATCGCCGAGCTCGAGACCATTCCGGAAGGCGGCGACGCGCTGGCGCTGTTGCTGCGCCGTGCCTTCTCGGCGCGGCTGGCGCTGGAACGCGCGGTGCGCAGCTGGGCCACCGCCGATGCCGTGGCGCGCGCCGCCGTGCTCGAGGTCGACGAGCGCCGGATCGGCTATATCGAAACCCTGCTGCGGCAGGCCGGATTCCCGGACGACGTGGCGCGCGGCCGCGCGCAGATCTTCTACTGGGCGTTCATCGGCTACGCGCTGTTCGAGCAGGCGCTGCCGAAGCCGCGTCAGCAGGCCGCGATCGACGAATTGCTGCGGATTGCCAAACGCTGACAGCGCTTATTTGGATGTGCTACATCACGGCGAGCCGGAGACTCCCATGAATTCCACGACCGACCATCTCGAGAGCACCGCCGACCCAAAACTGCTGGAAATCCTGGTGTGCCCGATCACCAAGGGGCCGCTGGAGTTCGACGCCGCGCGGCAGGAGCTGATCTCGCGCTCCGCCAAGCTCGCCTATCCGATCCGCGACGGCATTCCGATCATGCTGCCGGAAGAGGCGAGGAAGATCGATTGATGTCAGCGCGTAGCCCGGATGGAGCGCAGCGAAATCCGGGGAAGTCGCACCGCTGAAAGGCCGGCCCCGGATTTCGCTTCGCTTCATCCGGGCTACGAGGGCTAAAGCGCCTCGCCCTTCAGCAGCCGCGGCACCTCGCCTGACAGTCCCGCCGCCTGGCGGATGAACATCTCCTTCAGCGGCGGCGCGCGATCGACGAGCCCGAGGCCAATGTCGCGCACGGTGCGCAGCAGCGTCGATTCGTTGGAGAACAGGAAGTTCAGCGAGTTGGTGGCGACGCCCATCGCCATCGTATCGAAGCGGCGCCAGCGCTGGTAGCGCTCGAGCACGTCGGCCTGGCCGAGGTCCATGCCGAGCCGCGCCGCATCGACCACGACCTCGGCGAGCGCAGCGACATCCTTCAGGCCCATGTTGAGCCCCTGCCCCGCGATCGGATGGATCACATGCGCGGCGTCGCCGATCAGCGCCAGCCGTTCGGCGATGAACGAGCGCGCGACGAAATAGCCGAGCGGGAAGGCGCGCGGCTTGTCGAGCGGCTTGATCTCGCCGAGATGCAGACCGAAGCGCTGCTCGAGCTCGGCGTGGAATTGCTCTTCGTTCAAGGCGACAATGCGCGCGGCATCGTTGCGCGTCTCGGTCCACACCAGCGACGAGCGATTACCGGTCAGCGGCAGGATCGCGAACGGCCCGGCGGGCAGGAAATGCTCCTCGGCGCGGCCGTGATGTTCGCGCTCGTGCCCGACCGTGACCACGATGCCGGACTGGTCGTAGTCCCAGCCATGGGTCGCAATCCCGGCGCGCTCGCGCAGCTTCGAGCGGGCGCCGTCGGCGGCAACCAGCAGGCTCGCATCGATCACGGTGCCGTCGGCCAGCGTAACGCTGACGCCGTCGGGCCGCGACGCGAAGCTCGACACCGCGGCGGCGCGCAGCTCGACGCCCTCGGCTTCGGCACGGCTCGCGAGCGCATCGATCAAATAGCGGTTCTCGACCATATGGGCGAACGGCTCGCCGGGCGCGACATTGCCGGCGAAGGTCAGGAATACCGGGCGCGTCGCGTCCTCCAGCTTGGAGTCGGTCACGACCATATCCGTGATCGGCTGCGCCGTCGGCGCCACCTGGCCCCAGACGCCGAGGGTCTCGAACAGCCGCCGGCAGGCCGCCACGATCGCGGTCGCGCGCGGATCGCGGCTCGGGCGCTGGCTCAGCGCCGGATCGGCCACGATGACCGGGATGTCGGGCCCAAGCCCCTGGCGCAGCGCCACGGCCAGCGCCAACCCTGCAAATGCGCCCCCGCAGATGACAATACTTCGCTGTGCCGGCATTGCCCTTCCCTTACGCGCCTCACGCTCTCAGACTATGCTTGCTACCTGATAATAGCTGGGCGAAACAGGGGCCAGAAACAAGGTCACGAACCTAACGGACGTCATTCCGGGGCGATGCGTCAGCATCGAACCCGGAATCTCGAGATTCCGGGTTCACGCTTGCCCGTGCCCCGGAATGACCGTTCAAGTCAAACCGAAAGCCGCCGATGTCCAAGAGCCTGATCGACCTGCTGTCCATCCTCGATCTCGAGCAGCTCGAAGTGAATTTGTTTCGCGGCAACAGCCCGAAAACGAGCTGGCAGCGCGTGTTCGGCGGCCAGGTGATCGGCCAGGCGATGGTGGCGGCCTGCCGCACCGTCGAGGGCCGGCTGCCGCACTCGATCCATTGCTACTTCATTCTGCCCGGCGATCCGCAGATCCCGATCATCTACCAGGTCGAGCGGCTGCGCGACGGCAAGAGCTACACCACCCGCCGCGTCACCGCGATCCAGCACGGCAACGCGATCTTCTCCATCATGGTGTCGTTCCATGCCGAGGAGGAGAGCAACTTCAATCATCAGGAGAAGATGCCCGACGTGCCGCCGCCGGAGAAGCTGACCGCGGAGGAAGTGTCGAAGCAGCCGATGTTCAAGGAGATGCCGGAGTTCATCCGCCGCTATTACGAGAGCGACCGGCCGATCGAGCTGCGCCCGGTCGAGCTCGGCCGTTATTTCGGCCAGAAGATCGACGACGGCCGCATCCATGTCTGGATCCGCACCGCCGCCAAGCTGCCCGACGATCCCGCGCTGCATCTGTGCGCGCTCGCCTATGCATCGGATTTCTCGCTGCTCGATGCCGTGATGGCGCGCTACGGCCGCACGCTGTTCGACAAGCGCATGATGCCTGCGAGCCTCGATCACGCGATGTGGTTTCACCGCCCGTTCCGCGCCGACGAATGGCTGCTCTACGCGCAGGATTCGCCGAGCGCGCAGTCGGGCCGCGGCCTGACACGCGGCCTGATCTTCAAGCCCGACGGCACGCTGGTGGCGTCCGTCGCGCAGGAAGGATCGGTGCGCGAGCGAAAGGCGTAGCGCTCACAGCGCGATCCGGAAAAAGCGCGGAGCGGTTTCCGGAGGCCTCACGCTCGAACAAAGCCGGTCGGCACGATGAGATCGCGCTTACTGGCCGGCGTAGGCGCCGCGCTCGGTCAGCGCGAATTGGGAGACGAACCAGTTGCCGTACCAGCGCAGCACCCACGGAATCGGGATCAGGAAGCCGCAGGCGATGGTGAACACGATGGTTCGCCACAGCACCTCGATGCCGGACGCATTGAAGCTGACCTCGCGGCGCGTGCCGTCGATGTTGCGGCAGATCCAGCGCATCCAGGCGGTCAGCACCCAGGCCCAGCCGATGATGGTGATGGCCGAGACCACCATCGCCACGTACCAGCCGACATAGGCGACCGGGCTGCCCTTGAACGAGATCGGCAGGTCCTGGCCGCTCGAGCTGAGATGGCCGATGATCCAGCGCACGATCATCCAGCTCAGGAAGCCCTGCAACAGCAGCGAGAGCAGCGTCACGATGTTGCTGTCGGCCACGCCGGCATAGGTCAGAAGGCCGAGCACGATGAAGACCCACCAGATGTCGAGCGGCTGCCCGGTGAAGGCGAAATGCGGGCGACCCGGCACGCGGATATAGGGGATCGCAAAGCGGTACAGGCCGGTCGCGGTCCACGGCGCCGGGATGACGAGAATCTGGCCGATGAACATCAGGAGGCTGCGGCCGAACAGGCCCCAGATCGGGAAGTCGGCGGACAGCGTGCCGCCGCTATAGCTTCCGGACGCCACCACCGGCGGCGGTCCGCCGGCTTGCGGAAATACCGGCGGCGCGCCGGCGCTCGGGACGAGGCCCGGAATCTCCCCGGCCTTCTGCCAGCCGGCCATGCCCTCGGTCCACACCAGGGTGTCGGCCCCCACCGTGCCCCGGGTGATCAGGTCGCGGAGCTGGGTTTCAGGCAGGGGGCCCTTTTGCTGGCCTTCGGATGCATAAAACCAGTTTCGGTTCGACATTTCTTGTTTCCTCGGGGCGCGCGCACAGGGACACGCGATAGGCGAAACGAACCAGCAAAAGCGCTGGCCGGGGCGGGAAAGCCACATTGTGGCCGAGCGTTTCCATTCCGTACAGTGAGGGAGCACACGCGCTGCGCATGTTTTCCGCTTCAACCTGCAAGTTTTTTATGCCATTTGCCCAGAAAGCTGCCAGATTTGGCGGACGCGAAGTGCCGCTCGGGGATGGCAAATTGCCGCTCCGGGAGGCAGCAGGTGCCGGCTCGCGGGACGGCAAGTGCCGCTCCGGGACGGGCGCACACGGAAAACCTCAAGGGAATGAAGGCCTGAACCATGAAACTCGTCGTCGCGATCATCAAACCGTTCAAGCTCGATGAGGTGCGCCAAGCGCTGACCGCGATCGGCGTCCACGGCATGACTGTGACCGAGGTGAAGGGCTATGGCCGCCAGAAGGGCCACACCGAGATCTATCGCGGCGCCGAATATGTCGTGAACTTCCTGCCCAAGCTTCGGATCGAGATCGCCGTCGATACCGAGCTCGCCGACAAGGCGGTCAGCGTCATCACCGAGCACGCCCGCACCGGCCAGATCGGCGACGGCAAGATCTTCGTGACGCCGATCGATCATGCGCTGCGCATCCGCACCGGCGAGACCGACAACGACGCGCTCTGAACCCTGGAGCCTGATCCCTCGCGACAAACGCGGAAAGCGTTTGCGCGGAGATCATGCCCAAACAAAACGATCGAGATCATCGCCGGCAACGACGCCGGCGCACGCCACAACCGCACACCAAGAAACGACGACCGTCGGGGAATGATGATGGGGGCACGAGCTCTTCGTGCAGCGATATCAGCTGCGCCGATCACTGCTGCAATCCTGTTCGCGCAAGCCACGCCGGCCTTCGCGCAAGACTCGGCATCCAGCGCCGGCGTCAACGCCGCCGACACCGCCTGGATGATCGTCGCCACCGCGCTGGTGCTGATGATGACGATCCCCGGACTGGCGCTGTTCTACTCCGGCATGGTGCGCAAGAAGAACGTGCTGGCGACGATGGCGCAGAGCCTCACCGCCGTTGCGCTCGTCTCGATCCTCTGGGTCACCTTCGGCTATTCGCTGAGCTTCGTCGGTGACGGTCCTTGGCTCGGCTCGCTCGATCGCTGGTTCCTGGCCGGCATCACCATGGACAGCATCAATCCGGCGGCGAAGACCATCCCCGAAGCGCTGTTCATGCTGTACCAGATGACGTTCGCGATCATCACGGTGGCGCTGGTCGCAGGCTCGGTCGCCGACCGCATGCGGTTCTCCGCCTATGTGCTGTTCTCGATCGGCTGGTTCATCTTCGCCTATGTGCCGCTGGCGCATTGGGTGTGGGGCGGCGGCTTCCTCGCATCAGTGGGCGTGCTGGATTTCGCCGGCGGTCTTGTGGTGCATCTCTCCGCCGGCATCAGCGGCCTGGTCGCGGCCAAGGTGATGGGCAACCGCCACGGCTATGGCCATGACAATCTTTCACCGTTCGATCTGTCGCTCGCGGTGGTCGGCACCGGCCTGCTCTGGGTCGGCTGGTTCGGCTTCAACGGCGGTTCGGCGCTCGCGGCCAATTCGCGCGCGGTGATGGCGATCACCGCCACCCATCTTGCGGCCTGCGCCGGCGCGCTGACCTGGGGCGCGATCGAATGGGCGACGCGCCGCAAGCCGTCGGTGCTCGGCATGATCTCGGGTGCGGTCGCGGGACTCGGCACCATCACCCCGGCATCCGGCTTCGTCGCGCCGTGGCACGGCGTCGTCATCGGCATCATTGCCGGCCTGGTCTGCTTCTGGGCCTGCACCTGGCTGAAGCATCGCTTCAAGTATGACGACTCGCTCGACGTGTTCGGCGTGCACGGCATCGGCGGCCTGACCGGCACGCTGCTTGCCGGCGTGTTCGCGGCCTCCGCAATCGGCGGCACGTCCGGCCTGCTCGAGGGCAATCCGAAGCAGCTGCTGATCCAGCTCTACGGCGTCGCGGTGACCTTTGTCTGGTGCGGCGGCGTCACCTTCGTGCTGCTCAAGCTGGTCAGCGCCTTCGTCCCGCTGCGCGTCTCGATGCAGCAGGAGCTCGAAGGTCTCGACATCTCCCAGCATGGCGAGGCGCTGCAGTAAGTAGCCGAGGCGGCGGTGGCAGCCGGACTCACGGGGCCAGGACGACGACACCGGCCACCGCGAGGGCGAATTTGTAAAACAACCCCATGCAAAGGACCCGAGCGCCGCGACGTCACGAAGTACGGCGCGAGCAAGGTTCGGGCTTGCACGACACATAAGTGTATGCTTATGTGTCGTCATGGTCGACACCGACATCTTCAAGGCGCTGGCCGATCCGACCCGCCGCAAGGTCTTTGAGAAGCTGGCCGGCGGCAGCCTGAACGCCAGCGCCTTGCGCGACGGACTTGAGATCAGCCAGCCGGCGATGTCGCAGCATCTGGCGGTGCTGCGCGCGGCAGGGCTGGTGCGCGAGCAGCGACAGGGCCGCTTCGTGAACTATGAGGTCGACCCGGACGGCATCGCCAGCATCGGGACCTGGCTCGCCCGCTACCGCGCCTATTGGCCGAAGCGCATCGAAGCTCTGTCCGATCTGCTGAAGGACATGGATCAATGAGCGACACAGTAGAGCCTGATCATGCCGACGCCGACCTGGTGCTCGAATACGAGCTCGATGCACCGCCTGAAAAAGTGTGGCGTGCGGTGACCATTCCGGCTCTGCGCGAACGCTGGCTCCCGGATTGCGATCTCGCGGACGCTGAACCCCTGTCATCGATCGCTGGCGAAGAGGTGCGCTTCCGGCTGCGCGAGTCCGAGCCGCCGTTTCGCGAAAGCCATGTCACCTTCCGGATCGAGCCGAACGAGGCCGGCGGCACAAGGTTTCGCATCATCCAGCAAGCCTGCGACATCAGGGCAAAACAGCCGCAACCGGCCAACAGCAACAACCGCACAATGATGCGCGCGGCCTGATCCCCAACCTCACCTACCGAGACTTCATCACCTGCAGCAATGGAGGTCGCCGATGCGCGACATGATGCAACTCGTCCCTATGGTCGTCGAACAGTCGAGCCGCGGCGAACGTTCCTTCGACATCTATTCCAGGCTGCTGCGCGAGCGCATCATCTTCCTGAACGGCGAGGTCAATGATGCGATGTCCGGCCTGGTCTGCGCGCAGCTGCTGTTCCTCGAAGCCGACAACCCCAACAAGCCGATCAACCTCTACATCAACTCCTATGGCGGCGTGATCACCAGCGGGCTTGCGATGTACGACACCATGCAGTTCATCAAGGCGCCGGTGCACACGCTGTGCATGGGCACGGCGCGCTCGATGGGGTCGTTCCTTTTGATGGCCGGCGAGCCCGGTCATCGCGCCGCGCTGCCGAATGCGAGCCTCCACGTGCATCAGCCGCTCGGCGGCTTCCAGGGCCAGGCGTCCGACATCCTGATCCATGCCACCGAGATGCAGGAGACCAAGCGGCGCATCATCCGACTCTATGCCCAGCACTGCGGGCGCACCGAAGCCGACGTGGAACGGACCCTGGATCGGGATCACTTCATGTCCGCGCAGCAGGCGCTCGAATGGGGATTGATCGACAAGGTCTTTGCGGCACGCGACGCCGCCGAAAAACATGATCCGGTGCCGCGTTGATCTTCGTCGCTGGAGCGGCCAAACCGTTTCATGACAGCGCCATCGATTTAGGCTTCACCTCGGCATGCTGCACCGTGACCCGCACGGCATCGGGACGGCTCGATCCTCCGCGCCTGCCGCCGCCGCGGTGGTCGATCAGGCGCGCGACGACAGCGCGCCGCGCATGACGAGGCGTCAGCGAATGGTCGGCGTTCGGCAGCGTCAACCGCGTCACTCCAGGTATACTTGTGAGCCGTTTGCCGTCCTGACCGAAATGCCGTGCGATCTCCTGCAGGCTGAGATCGCCGTCCGAGGTGACCATGAGGACGCGCACGCCGCGGCTACAAAGCTCGCGCATCCAGCGCTCGACGCGGTTACGACCAAGCAAGGCGGACGGATGAATTGCCGACAGCGTCGACTTGACGGCTTCCAATCCGCGCCGCACCAGCCGCCTGGCGCTATCTGACACTGACAGCTTCCAGGCGGACCTGGTCGTCATCGCAGGCCCGTCCGCCGGACCGATCTGCTGCTGGCTTCCGCGATTCGCCTTGGAGGTTTCGTATGCTTTCCAGGCCGTAAGCTCCAGCGCGTAGGAACTGTTCCAGGCAAAGCAGAGCGGGTTGATCATGGTGAGGGCGCGGACGCGGCGGTCCGCGCGCGCAGTGTGAAAGGCCTGGAAGGCGCCCGAGCATGTGCCCACAAGCTCGACTTTGGCAAAGCCCGCCCGCTGCATCCAGTCAATCGCCGCGCCGACGTCGAAGGGGGTGCGGGAATCATAGAGGAACAGACGATTGCTCCCGGCATCGTCGCTCAAGCCGAGGCCCGGCAGGTCAATGCGTAGCGACGCCACGCCGGCGGCGGCAAGCTCGCGCGCCGCCTCGACCGTGCCGCGCGCCCAACCGACATGCGGCACGCCGCCGGAGTTGAGGAAGATGACCGGATCGGCCGCAGCATGGCCGTCACGTGGCCGGGTCAGCACGCCACAGATCAATGGCGCCTGCCTGATCACAACCGCTTCTTCCGTGTAGTGCGATCCCTCCAATAGCTCGTGGCCGGTCAGGGACTCCACGCCCTGAGCTACGCCGGCGACGGCCCGGTCGGACAACCAATCCGCCCAGCAATCGACAACGTCGGCCGGGATCCGGTTCGCGGTCGGGTCGCACATGAGCAGGTGATAGTCCTTGAACTCCGCGATTGTCGCGCCTTCGAAAGAAGTTCGACCGTCGCGGATTTCAGAGCCTGCCAACGGCTTTCCGTTCGCGATCAAAAGCATCGGCAGGGGCGGAAGGGCCGCGACGGCCCGCCGCCAATCCAGCCTCGACAGATCGGCGAGCGTCTCATGCGAAAGCCGGAAGCCGACGACCTCGCGGCCCTCGGCGAACGTCGCGTCGCTTGCCGCGCTCTTGGCGAGCGACCCATCGATCACGCGCGACATCGCGGTGATTTCGCGCACATAGGTTTTTCCGGAACTCGGTGGCGCAAGCAGCGCAAGGCCTGCCACGTCGTCCCGCCCCGCCGCAGCGAGCGGGGCCAGCAGCGCGCCGAGACGGAAGCCGGCGAGGATGACATCCTCCACGCCGCAATCCCGCTTCAACCGGTCGATCGCCGCGCCGATGCTTGCGGTCCAGGCCATCACCCGGCCCGGCGCCGAATGGTCGCCGGCAGCGTCGCCACAACCGGGATAGTCAAACAGCAGGACAGGCAGGCCCCCCGCGGCCGCCCTGTCGGACAACAGCTTCAGGAATCGGCGACTGCACAGATCCTCATGACCATGCGCGCCGGCTATGACAACGCCCCGCCGCCCCTTCGCTACGTTCATCCAGCCGATGGTATCGGCAAACACAACTGGTTTCATGTCATGCTCCCGGCGGACTCCTTTGTCCGCACGACTTCCAATTCTTCCGCTCTCGGCACCTCGTAGCTCGCGTCGCGATCGGCATTGAGCGCTGTCACCGCGCCGCCAGGTGTCGCCAGGGGCGGACCGTCAAGGCCGACCTCCCGCTCGATGCCCGGCATCAGGTGGAAATTGTTCTCCGTTGGCACGAACCGATCGTCCTGGATGGAGACGTGGTAGGCCGCGCGTTTGCAGGCCAGCCGCAGCCGCCACGCGTCCTTCCGACGCACCAAACTCACAGTCAGACCCACGTCGCGCTGCGCGGTCATGACGCCCGGCAGCACATGGAAGGCCTCGGCAAAGACCTTCCCGTCGTCGCCTTCCAGCCTTGCAACGGTGACTTCATGGCCGGGCGGCCCGAAGCGATAGGCGTAGGAAATATCGAAAAAGGCGCCGAGTACCGAGAAGGCCGAAAGCGACAGGCCGCCGTGCGCCGGCACGCTGATCGGTTGGCGCGCCGACACCACCGGCGTGACGCCGTCCCGCAGACAGGTCAGCGATAATGTCGCCCGAACGGTCTGCGCGGTATCGTTGACGGCATGGACGGTCAGCCCGTTGACGCCCTCGTCGCTCAGGATCAGCCGTAGCGGGGCAAATGCCCGCCTCAGCCCGTGCCAGACGGGCTTAGGCCGGCCGGTCGAATCGACCAGGCCCCAACCCGCGCCCGGCCGCAAGTCCTTCCAGAAGAACAGCAGTGCTCCAGCCGTCGGCGAACAGGGTCTGCGCCATTCGTCGATGGTGCGCTCCACTATCTCGGTCGTCACCGCACGGGAGAGCTCGAGATAGCGTCTGGTATTTTCGATGCGCAGCCGGCGCGCGTCGACGGAAAAAAGCGTTTCCAGATAGTGCTCGCGCACATCCTCGAAGTCCCACGACGCGCCGACGTCGCGCGGCACACCCGCCTTCCAGCGCGGATCGTGCACCGGCGGCACCGGCAGATGCGCATCCAGCGTTGCCTGGTCAGGCACATTGGCAAAGGCAAGGCATTCGCTCGCGAAGCGCACTTCGGCCCGGCGCGCGTCATCCAGCGGCCGGCAATAGGCGCCGACCCCGTAATAATGCATCGGCCCGCCATCAGCCGTGAAAGGCAGGTTGCCGCCGGATGGCGATGACGTCACAAGCACCAGGTCGGGACGCTTCGCTTCAGCGATGGGGCGCACCACCTTGTCGAACCAGGGCGTCGGATCCATCGACATCGGCATGCCCATCATCGCCGCCTGCTGTGCCACCTCGCTGCCGCCGCACAGAACGGCGAGTGACGGCGAATGCCTGAGCCGCCCGAGCAAATTCCCGACCTCGCGCGAGAGCGACGCCTGCCAGGCTTCGTCCTTCGCCGGATAGTCGAAATTGGCGAGCATCAGATCCTGCCAGACCAGGATGCCCATCTCGTCGCAGAGCTCGTGAAACGCGTCGCTCTCGTAGACGAACGTGCCGCCGACCCTGAGCATGTTGACGCCCGCCCGTCGTGCAAGATCGAGGTCGCGCGCGATCTCTTCGCGTGAGGACGGCAGCCGCACCAGGTCGGACGGCGTCCACACCGCGCCACGACAAAAGACGGATACGCCGTTGACGACCAGCCGAAAGCCGCGTCCGTCGGTGCCGCGATCGATCTCGATATGCCGAAAACCGACGCGGCCGAGCGCTACTCGCATCGAGCCTAGCGTGACGACAACCTCGTGCAGCGCCGGATCGCCATGGCTGCTCGGCCACCATGGCGCAACGTTCGCAATATCCAGTTTCGCCGTCAGCCGCGTCGCTGTCTCCGAGGTCAATGCGGCGACAGCGCCCGCGCAGGCGACCGTGGCCGGCGCGTCATCAAACGGCTCGTCCAGCGTGATCGCGATGGAAAGATGCCCTGTTGTGCCGGCGAGGTCGGCCTGCATTTGCACATCGCGCACGCCTTGCCGGTTGGTATCGCGGATCAGCTTGATCGGTCGCCATGGTCCGACGATGTCGAAGCCAGGGCACCAACCCGGCATATGGCCGATCAGCGTGGTCCGTACGAGCCTCAGCCGCTGATCGTCGATCATGCGCGGCCGCCAGCGCCCACGCGGACCGGTCAGGGTTTCCAGATGGCGGTCGAGGCTGCGGAATGCGATGGCCAGTTGCTCGCCGCCGGCAAGCGTCAGGGCCACATCATGGCGCTCGAACATCGAGGTCGAGGACAGCACGAGGCGATCGTCGAGCCAGACCTCTGCAACCGTCGCCAAGCCGTCAAATACGAGACGGGCCGGGCCGGTGACGTCGAGCCGGCGACGATACCAGACGTCCTGGTCGTGCAGCGGAGTGGGATGGTTGCGGTCCCAGCGGCCAAGCCGTTCCAGCGCAGCAGCGGCCGTGCCGGGGCACGCCGCCTCCAGCCATTCGGCGCTGCCGTCGATCGCCGCCGGAGACGCCCACGCGCCGGCCGGCGAGACGACCATGCACCAGCCGCTGTCCAGAGGCTCGGCCGTGTCGGTCGTCGACACCAAAGCGTCCATACCCATGCATTCCCATGACCGGCAGGCCGGTCCTACGCTGCCTTGCTGGCGAGATCCGCCATGCGACTGTCCAGAGCGTCCATCACCGTTTGCCAGGCCTTGGCCATCGGCCCGATGGCGTCCGCGAGCCCATCGAACCGATGCCGGGCCATGGCGCGGGCGAGCTTGAATTGCATGACCTTGGCGCCCTCGGCGATTGCCGCGGCGGCTTCGATCGCCTCGGCCAGACCGGTCTCGCCGTGCCGTCCCAGCCATTCCAGATGGCTGGAGAGGAGTTCGAAATTGGCGCCCACCTGCCGCAACGTGTTGAAGGCGTAGATGTGAAAATACTCCGGTGACCGGGCGGCCAGTGCCTCGGCATGGCCGCCGAACACGGCCGCATAGGCATCGAGCGGATTGCGCTTCGGCCTGCGCCGCAGATGCTGCGCGAGGATTTCCGTGGCCGCACTGACTGGTTCGCGCGAGGGGCGCGTGGTGTCGAACTTGACGAACTCGGCATAGGGAAACAGCGGCAGGCCGCCGGCCGGCGCGCCGTTGCGCTGCTCGAAAATGCCGTCATAGTCCTCGCCGTCCAGGGCGAAGTAGCCGTCGTTGTGGAAGTAGGCCATGTGGCGGCGCCCGGGATCGAGCACGTTGACGCCGATCGTCGTCTTGGAATGGCCACTGCGATAGGTGATGCCCTTCGTATCGGGCAGGTAGAAGGCATCGACCTCGACCAGCGGCAGCCGCCCGCGCTCGATCTGATTGAGAACGTGCGCCTCCAGACGATCGAACACGGACAGTTCCTGGATATCCAGGCCGGCCAATCGCTGCAGGTCGGCCGTCGGGAACTTGAAGAACGTGAACTGGTCGCCTTCGAAATCCTGCGCCACGGTGAAGCCGAGCGCAGCGACCGGGTCATTCCCGTTCGCATGCATGACTTCGATCAGAAGATCGACATAGCAGTTGGTCTGCGGCCATCGCCGCGCCGCGTCGTGTAGCAGGTGCGGCTTGTAGTCGGCCGGATCGAGCCCGGCGATGGCACTCTGCATTTCAGTTGCCCCAAAGCGTGTCGCGCACGGAAGCCGGCCATGCCTCGACGTCAGGGCCGTGATGGCGGAACAACGCGAGCGCCACGCGCTCCAGCCCGAAGCCGACGCAGGCCGAGTGGCACAGGCTGCCATCCGCGAATTTGAGGCCCCAGGTCTGGCCAAAATGGTCGCGATGATAGTTGAAGGACAAGCAGGCCGTCGGTTTCTCGATACTGGTTACCGGGATCAGCAGCTCGAACTTGAGTCCCTCGTCGCGCTGGTTGTTGGCCATCATCTTTCCGCCGCGACCGAAGAACGGATCGTTGGCGAGGTCAACTTCGCATGGCAGGTCGAGTGACTCGATCATCGCCTTGCCGCGCTCCAGCCAGCTTTCGCGGAAGGCGCACACCTGCTCGGCCGTCCCGATGCGGACGAATTCGCGCATGCGGAACAGCTGCATGCGCGCGGGATCCTTGGAAGGCTCATGACGGAAGCAATAGGAGGAAAGCTCGAACAGCACACCGTCATCGGGCACCGGACCGCGCGCGGCAACGGTCGGATAGAGCGGATAGCAGGCGGCTGGCGTCAGCACGACGTTCGTCGCCTGCTGCAGTTCGGTCCAGTCCTCTCCCGCAGCCATCATGCCGAGAAGCTGCGCATGCTCGCGCTCGCCGCCCATGAAGGAATGCACGCAGCCTGCAAGCTGCGGGAAGCTTTTCATATAGCCACTGCCTTCAAGCGTGGCGCGGCTCATGCCCGGTGGGAAGTGGATGCGGGTTGCCTTGTCTGGCGCTCCGATGCTGGTCACGAGCCGCTCAAAGCGCTCGATCACGTCTTCGAAAACGCCGGAGCGGCCATAAAGCCCGTCTACTCCGGTCTTGAACAGGATGCTCTTGTCGAACAGGGTGTCGAGCAGGCTCTTGGCATCGAACGTCTTGGCGTCCATCTCAACCTCTCAGGCTGGTGTCAAAGCGGCTCATCAGCAGGAGCGTCGCGGTGTTGGAAAGAATACGGTCGTTCGAAATCATCAGCGGCGCTGAGCTCACATCGCGTAGGTGCCTGCCGACGCTGAACGGCGTGCCGTTCTTGTAGCCGACGATGCCGTTGACCAGCATGGCGAGCCGCACGATCGCCCCGGCCTTCTCGCTCGCAGCGACCTTCAACGCGTTGATCTCGGCGGTAAAGCCAATCGAGGAGAGCGCGTCGTCATTGCCCTTGGCCGCATCGAAGCGGTCAATGGCCGCCGTGAGATGACCCTTCATCTCCTGAAGCAGGGCGGCCGCCTCGGCGAGCCGAAGCGCGCCCGGGGGCAGACTTCCATCCGCCTGCTTGCGCGCCGCAGCCTTGACGAATGCTTGCGCGCGATTGAAGGCATCGGTGGCGATACCGAACCAGGTCGCCGCCCAGAAGATATGCGAGCTCGCCAGCATCGACTGTGCCGCGATCTCCGAGAACGGCTTGGGGAAAATCTGCGCCGCGTCACCGTGCGCGACGAGATGAAAACCGTCCGAACAGGTGCCGCGCATTCCGAGCGTATCCCATACGGAGGTGCGCTCCAGCGTGCGGTTCAGGTCCGCGGGAATGACAACCATCACCTGATCGGAGCTTGCCGCGTCGGGAGCGCGCCGCGCCGTGGCAAGAATCGCGTCGGCGTGGCGGCCGTAGGAAATAACGGTTGCTTCCTTTGTCAGCGAGAAGCGGCCGTCTGCCACTTCGACCGCACAGATCGAATTGCGCAGATTGCCGCCGATGCCGGCTTCCGTGGTCGCCGAGGCCATCAGCAACTGCTCCGCCGCAATGCGGCGCATATAGGCCAGATGCCAGTCGCTGGCGCCGCCATGGCTGACGAAGCTCGACGTCTTGATCTGGTGCATGGCGTAGATCATGGCGCTCGAGCCGCAGGCCTGGGCGAGCTGAACGATCAGCTCCGCGATCTCCATCGTGCCCAATGCCTCCCCGCCATGCTCGACGGGAATCGCGACGCCGAGCAGGCGCTCGCGCTTCAATGCTTCGATGGTATCGGCCGGGAAGCGGCCCTCACGGTCTACCGCATCGACCTGCTGCGCCGCGACCTTGGCGACCCGACGCATGCGCTCGGCCGGCGTGGCGGCAGAGGCCGGCACGGGCTCCATCTTTCTCACCACGCTCATGGTCTTACGCCGCCCGCTGTGTCAGCCGTGAAACGGCGTCCGCGACGTTGGCGAGCGACGAGAAGGTCCGTCGCGTGAGCATCGCTTCGGGAAATTCGATGTTGAACTCTTCCTCGAGCGCCAGCATCACCTGCACCGTGGCGAAGGATGTCAGCCCTGCGTCATAGAGATTCGTGTCGTCGGTGATTGTGTTGAAATCCAGCGAAATCATCGGCTGCTGCTCGAGCAGCGCGCGGATACGATCAATCATTGGTTGCCCCACCTGTCATTGAAGTTCTTATGCGGCGGCAATAGCGCAACGACGGCAACCGCGGCGTTAACGCCGGAACGACAATGTTACAGACAGCTAACGATCGGTAACGAGCGCCGGCAAAAGTCCAGCATTGCTGTCCGGGCGGGCGTACCTGATGCGAGCCCTTGTCCGCTTCGCGCAGAACGACGCGGCGAGGATGCCCGCAACTGTCTTCGCGCCGGTCCCGTTTCGGGTGGGAACCCAAACAAGCCGATGAAGCCCAACATCAAATTCCCATCGCGCAATGGTCCGACAGACGCCAATGGCGAAATGATCGAGAGGGTGTTCGCGGACCGCGGGGCGGGCCCGGAAGCCCTCGCCGGATACCGCCTGCTGCCCCGCGGCTGAGCAGAATTGTGTCCGGAGTTAGCCGTGCCTCCGTTCTAGACAGGTCTGACCATATTTTAGGCGCGGCGGAATAGCGCAGGGGCACCTCCCACCCGTAAAGCGGGAAAAGGTCCGGATTCATAATCCATTAGCGAGCTCCGGCCGTTTGGCACGGCATTTGATTCTAAGGCTCCAGGCTGTGCCCGCGTAGTGGATGTCCTCCGCGTGGTGAACCTCAGTCGAAACTCCCGGTGTTCATTCGCACCGGGCCCAAGCGGGGATAGGACTCATGAAAATTGTTATGGCGATCATTAAGCCATTCAAGCTGGAAGAGGTCCGTGACGCCCTGACCGCCATTGGCGTTCACGGTCTCACGGTGACGGAAGTCAAGGGGTACGGCCGTCAGAAGGGTCACACGGAAATCTATCGCGGCGCCGAATATGCCGTGAGCTTCCTGCCGAAGATCAAGATCGAGGTCGCGGTCAACTCCGATCAGGTCGACAAGACCATCGACGCCATCACCTCCGCCGCCAAGACCGGCCAGATCGGCGACGGCAAGATCTTCGTCATCAGCCTCGAACACGCCGTGCGCATCCGCACCGGCGAGGCCGATGCCGCGGCCCTCTGATTTCGCGCTCAAACCTTAAGACCTCAGGAGTGAAATAACATGACGTTCAAGCGTCCCTATGGCGCGGGACTGGCGGCCCTTGCAGTCGGCCTGTTCGCCGCGACCGCCGCCTACGCCGAGCCGACCGTCAACAAGGGCGACAACGCCTGGATGCTGACCTCGACGGTGCTGGTGCTGCTGATGACCATCCCGGGCCTCGCGCTGTTCTATGGCGGCCTGGTCCGCTCCAAGAACATGCTCTCGGTGCTGGCGCAGGTGTTCTACACGGTCTGCCTCGTCACCGTGCTCTGGGCCCTCTACGGCTACAGCCTCGCTTTCACCGGCGGCTCCGACTTCATCGGCGGCTTCTCCAAGGCCTTCCTGATGGGCGTCACGCCGGACTCGAAGGCGGCGACCTTCTCGGTCGACGCCAACATCTCGGAACTCATCTATATGTGTTTCCAGATGACGTTCGCGGCGATCACGCCGGCCCTCATCGTCGGCGCCTTCGCCGAACGCATGAAGTTCGCGGCGATCGCGCTGTTCATCCCGCTCTGGGTCACCCTGATCTATTTCCCGATCGCGCACATGGTCTGGTACTGGCCGGGCCCGGACGCGATCCAGGATGCCGCCAAGGCGCTCGCCGCTGCGGCTGACGGCGCGGCCAAGACCGCGGCGCAGGCCAAGCTCGACGAGATCAACGCCGATGCCGGCTGGATCTTCAAGAAGGGCGCGATCGACTTCGCGGGCGGCACCGTCGTGCACATCAACGCGGGTATCGCCGGCCTGGTCGGCGCGCTGCTGATCGGCAAGCGGACCGGCTACGGCAAGGAGCTGATGGCTCCGCACTCGCTGACCATGACCATGATCGGCGCCTCGCTGCTCTGGGTCGGCTGGTTCGGTTTCAACGCCGGCTCCAATCTCGAAGCCAATGGCGGCGCTGCGCTCGCCATGACCAACTCCTTCGTGGCCACTGCCGCGGCGGCGCTGGCCTGGATGTTCGCGGAATGGATCATCAAGGGCCATCCCTCGCTGCTCGGTGCGCTCTCGGGCGCGGTCGCGGGCCTCGTCGCGGTGACCCCGGCGGCCGGCTATGCCGGTCCGATGGGCGCCATCGTGCTCGGCCTCGTGGTCGGCGTGGTCTGCCTGTTCTTCTGCACGGTCGTGAAGAACGCGCTCGGCTATGACGACTCGCTCGACGTGTTCGGCGTCCACTGCGTCGGCGGCATCGTCGGCGCGCTCGGCACCGGCATCCTGGTCAACCCGGCGCTCGGCGGTGCAGGCATCATCGACTACACCGCGATCCCGCCGAAGGTCGCCGATTATGACTTCGCGGCGCAGATGATCTCGCAGGTCTGGGGCGTCTGCACCACGCTGGTGTGGTCGGGCATCGGTTCGGCGATCCTCTACAAGATCGTCGACGTGATCGTCGGCCTGCGCGCCAACGTCGAGACCGAACGTGAAGGCCTCGACATCACCGAGCACACGGAGCGCGCCTACAACATGTGAGTTCTCCCGGGACTCTGGCTCCCTCCGGGGCCGGGTCCAGAACTACGGTTCGGGCACATACCCGGCAATGTCCGGACCGTTGAGGGGCTCCAGCGCAAGCTGGGGCCCCTTTCTTTTTTCCGCTGCTTGAGAAAATATTGTCGGAATTGCCTGTCATTGTGGAATGACAGGCTACAAACAACGAAAGCGGGAGGACGTCATGAAGGTGCAAGGCAGGTGCTACTGCGGCAACGTGCGCTATGAGGCCGAGGGCGAGCCGATGATGGCGGCGCAGTGCCTGTGCCGCGAATGCCAGTACATTACGGGCGGCGGACCGAACATGTTCATGGCGATGCCGACCACCGGCTTCAAATACACCGCCAGCGAGCCCAAGCAGTTCACCCGCAAGGATCTCGACCGCGCCGTGACGCGGGAGTTCTGCCCGGAATGCGGCACGCATCTCGTGACCAAGGTGCCGGGCCTGCCCGCCACCATCCTGAAGGTCGGCACCTTCGACGACCCCTCGGTGTTCACCCCGCAGATGACGATCTACACCTGCGACAAGCAGACCTTCCACCACCTGCCCGAGGGCAAGCCGTCGTTCGAGAAGTTGCCAGCGCGGTAGAGGTCACCCATCGCGCGCGTAGCCCGGATGGACCGGCAAATTCGAATCGTCATGGCCGGGCCTGACCCGGCCATCCACCTCGCTTCGCAAGATTCTGGCGT
Source organism: Bradyrhizobium sp. 33ap4 (assembly GCF_032654765.1). Taxonomy (NCBI): domain Bacteria; kingdom Pseudomonadati; phylum Pseudomonadota; class Alphaproteobacteria; order Hyphomicrobiales; family Nitrobacteraceae; genus Bradyrhizobium; species Bradyrhizobium sp. 33ap4. The sequence goes on from NZ_JAUMTJ010000009.1 coordinate 177,167, forward strand.
AGTCGATGGATGCCCGGGTCAAGCCCGGGCATGACAAGTTGTGGGTCACGCCATGGAGCCGCGTCAGTCGATCAAAACTTCCTCATCCGGCAGCTCGCTCGGTGCGCCGTCGCGCAAATAGCGCTCCAGGATGTCGGCAAGCGACAGCGGCGTCAGGCGCTCGCTCGCACCGGGTAGGTCGGCGATCGACCCTGGCTGTGTGAAAAGCCACGAGTCGGTTAGGATTCTTCCGTTTCCTGATGGGGGATACGGATGGGACGCTTC